>UQKC01000030.1 GCA_900541495.1 uncultured Ruminococcus sp.
GATATTCATGTATCTATCATATCATATTTTGAGTTTAGTGTCAACAGGCTCTAAATAAAATTTTAATGCTGCATTTGATGTAAATGTCCCATCTGAAACTGAACAAGAAACTGTCTTTTGTTTTGTTGAGCCGTCTTTATTCTTCTTGGGTTGTCCATTATTGTCAGTATCGTCTATATGTATATTGCTATCTATGTCCGTAATTATTAAAGTTTTTGTGTTAATGAAATCTATAAACTTTGAATATATTTCAGAGTAATTTCCAACTTCAATTATAGATATATTTTGAGATAACAAAGGTATATCAAAATTGTTTTCTTGGTCTAATTTCTTGAGCATAGCAGGAAGTAATATTCGTTCTGTATCACCTTCAATTAAGATGATTTTGTCAGCAAAAAAGATTTCCGAGCGATTAAGAGTAAGATACTGTTTTAAAAATTTAAAATGATTATTATCTTTTCCGTATTCTTGTTGATAACTAATTTCAAGATCCTTTAAGTTTTTAGAAATTATATTATATCCTTCAGAATCCTTTTCTTTAACGAAATATTTCAAATCATCAAAGTTGCACTCAGATACAATATGAGAGGAATGTGTTGTCATAAATGTTTGTAACTGAACTTTTGAATCACCTACACATCTGCCCTCTTCTAATAAATCTTTTATGTTTTTTATAAATACATACTGCATCTGGGGATGGGTATGTGCTTCCGGTTCTTCGATAAAAATGATATTTATATCTGCAGGTGTTTCATCTTTTTTTCCATCTTTTCTGATTTGACTTAATACGGTTTCTATTTTTATTATCATACTGATTAAATTCAAGTAACCTAGTCCATTATAGTGTTCAGGCAGATAATTTGATTCATCACTGTATACGACAGTCGTGTTATCTTTAAGTAATTTTGCGGATTGCATTTGTGAAACTATCTTAATTTTCGTATCATCTTTTTTTACACCACCAAATTTCGATATTTTGTCTAAAAGGTCTTTAAATACTTTTGTATAAATATCGTCAAACTTAATATCTGTTTCATCTATCTGATTTTCAAAATCTGATACAGTACTCGTATCATCATCTTTGGCTTTAGTTCTGTTGTAGTATGTGTTTGAAAGTGCTGACAGTTCTGTTTCTGACGTGTTGGAAACATCTCGTCTTGCACTAATATAATTAAAAGATATAATTTTAGAAATATCTACATCTTTACCATCTAATAGTTTAAATACTTTATTATCAATTTTCTGATTAACATAATCATATAAAACACTATACTTCTTAAACACAAAATATCTTCTGTGTTTTTTCTGCATAAATTTTGTAAAAGAATTATCCTCGGGAATTTTTGAATGTTTTTCTTTGTATTCAGCGAAATCTTTTTTTACAATATCAATGGCGTGCGCATCTATACTATATTCAAATCTTAATATCACAGTCTTGTTATCAGGGTCTAAGTCTAATAATAATTTGCTAAGGTTAGCAAGATTGTCAACATCTTCATATGATATATAAATATCTACTCTTATTCCGTTTAATTCATTCTCGTTAAATTCAATATCTGATTTAATAATTTTATATAACTTTTTTTGAAAAGAAATACTGAAATCGTAATATTCAAAACTTTCTGTTTCTGTTTTGTTGCCTAAACATTTATTTAAAATTGAAAGTAAGGAAGTCTTGCCGCAATTATTTTTTCCTACGATCAATGAAAGGTCATTATCGCATGTTATTACAGTGTTTTTTAGAAGCCTATAGTTATTAACAGATATTCTCTCAATCTTCATTTTAATTCCTCCGTATTATCTTACAGTTATATTTTAAAATAAATTTATTTTCGTTCGATTGATAATTTCTAACATTTCAATACACCTACCCAAATGCACACCCGAATAATTATTCTCCCTTTCTACCATAGTCACAACCTTGTCCAAATCAAACCCACACAAGACCGTCAACCTCGCTGGAGTTTGCCGAATTCACTCACCTTAACATAAGCGATAAAGTCAGTCATAATCAGATTTTTTGGTGCGAAATAATAACTCTGCACATACTCGCTGAAAAGTACACGCTGTCCTGTTTCCTCATACACCTCACGGACAACGGTTTCTTCGAGAGTATCGCCCTTTTTTAGATACCCCGAGCAGTGCGTATAATTCTTCGTTGAAATATAATTTTGTTTAAACAGAAGCACCTGATTATTTTCGTTGATAACCCTACAAGCACACAGCTTGTAGGGTTATCAAAATAGAATTTGTTGCAAGCTGTGCAGTATTTCTGCTCAACTTCATCACCGATTGACTTGTATGTAAGCGGGTTTCATAAGTACTTCTGACATATTATAATGATTTAACTATATTATATCATATTTATCCGGAAAAAACAAGAAAATTAGCCGTTCCGGACTATAAGAAACGGCTAAAAATATATTTTTTATTTATTTCGGATTACCTTTCCCGACCGTTATCTCCGAAAATGTATTTCAGAGAATAACCGTCAAGACGTTTATCAACAATTCGGTCAAAATCAATTTTCAGCTTGCCGCAGATAAATCTGCCGATTTCATACAGCGTATCGATCAGACCGTTCAGCAATTTGTTATTCTTGCTGAGTTTCTCATTTTCTCCCGACAGTCTCTCGTTCGTTTCGGTTAAATCGGTGTTCAGAGAATTTGCATTGTCAAGCTTTTGGTTAAGCTTGGAGATTTCATTCCGATAAGCTTCCGAGCTTGTTTCACTTTCCCTTTGCAGCTTGCTTATTTCCTTTTCGGAAGCTTTTTTGTGATGCGAGTATTCTTCTCTGATCTCTGCTTCGGATTGCCGCACTTCCGCCAATTTGAAGTTAAGATAAGAATTGCTCTTTTTATAGTTTTCGAGAACCTCGTTTATTTCTTGCTGCTCTGATTTCATTTGCTCGGCTTCCTTGAGTGCTTTTTGGGCTCTTTGAAAAAGAGGATCGACTTCCGATGCTTTGGCAAAGGCTTTGTAGCTGTCGTGCTTGGCATATTCTTCGTGTTCGGCGATCTCCTTTAATTTTTCTTTGATAGACTGCTCCTTTTCTGAAATGCCATTTTCTCTTGCGGTAAGCAGTACATGACTTTTATTAAGCTGTTCTTCACGTGCATCAAGCACTTTTTCCCTGGCAGACAGTTCTTCTGATTTTACTGCTGCGGATTTTTTCATGTTCTCAATTTCAGTTATTTCGCTTTCATCTATCATAAGCTTATGCAGTGGCATTTTCACGGCTTTGACTTTTGTGGTTTCAACTATTTCTTTTTCTGCTTTCAGTGAATCGACTTCATTCTGCAATGTGGATTTTTTATCATTAAGCACATTTAATTCCGCAGATTTGTTTTCAATATCCGCAGACAGATCATTTACCTTGCTTTTTAGCTCGGAAACCTGTTTTTCATAGCCACTTATGGTTTCCCTGTATGCTCTGTACTCTTCGCAGCTGTAACTAAAACCACGTCCTTTATCTTCATCGGCAACGTGTATTTCGTGAATCTCACATATCTTGCGAAGCTCCTCACGTTCTGCTTTGCGCCATCGGTTAATGGCATCTTTTCCTTTCCCGTAGCCCATTTCAAAAAGAGCCTGTGCAAGTCCGTTCTGAATCGAAAGACCTCTTTCATAATGACCGATGGGGATATAGTCAATGTGCAGATGCGGAGTTGCTTCGTCCATGTGCAAAACTGCATTGAATACATAGAAGTTCGGATTGCGCCTTTGAAAATTCTCCATATATTCCACTAACGCCCACCGTGCCTTTTCGGAATCAAGCGTATCACAGCCCGTGTCATCTTTTGTGCCGATCTGCACAACGTCCTCATAAAAGCTTTTCTGTCCGTTCGGTGATTCAAGAACCGTGCTGCAGGGTGAGTGGTGAAACAAATGCTCAAAATAAGAGCAGGTTATTTTTCTGTCATTTCGTTTTTGCCTGCTGTTATATTCTTTGACAGCGTTTCCAAACAGTTTTTCATAACTGTCGGCAATGTTTTCACGAATAAAATATGTGTTGAAGCTTTTTCTTTCGGGATTTGTGTTCTTTGGCGTAAATAAACGGTTGTTGTGGGAAAGACAACCCTTTCCCTGAACATGGGATAACTTCTTTTCACCCATCTTCTGTCACTCCTTTCCGTATATCCTGCATTGTTGCGTCCTTGCATTCTTGCATCAAAAATGCTGTACAGCGTTGTTTGTCTCAACATTGCAAGAATGCAACAATGCAGTTGTCTGTCAATTGGGGAAAATATAAAACCAGTAATCTCCCGATTTCCGTGACAATATGTTCAGATTTTTCTTTGCCGTGTCAAGAACACGCTTGCATATTCCGTGTTCCTTAGCTTGGTTTTCAACTTCAGTGCTTCGTATTTCCGTTCTTTCGTCAAAAAGCTCTTTGAGAAAAAATTCAGCCTGTTCGACCTTTGACAGAGCTTTGTCGCTGCTGCCGAGATCGGAGCATATTTTGTTTATGTCAAGATCGGCAAAACCTTCCCAAGTGAGTCGGTCGCCCACGCTGAAAAGGACGGCACGCCCTTCGGGGGCGAGGTTTGATTTTATGGGGATAATACAGCGTTTCTGTTTATCGTTGTCCCTGCGTCCGACAAAAAGAACGCTTCGTGCGGCTGCCGTTATGTCGATAGAACCAAGCCCCTTGTATTGAGCTTTCTTACCGCTTTTGTTCATATGTCCTATAAGTACAACAGCACAGCCATACTTTTCTGCAATGGCTTCAAGCCGTGACATTACGGGACGTATCTCGTTGGCTCGGTGCATATCAACATCTGCGCCGAGGTATGCCTGTATCGGGTCCATTATCAGCAGCTTTGCTCCCGTTGATGCAATGGTTTCTTCAAGCCTGCTGTCACAGAAGTGCAGAGCATCGCTGCCCTCGACAATGGTACAGATACGGCTGCAATTCGCATCGGCTGCGGTAAGTCGGGGCTTTATCGTGTCCGCAAGTCCGTCCTCGGCTGTCTGATAGATTGAAGTAACGCTGTCGTATGTGTAGCTATATCCAAGCTCCGTCGGCAGACGTTCACCTCTGCTCAGAATAGCGGCCATATTAAGGGCAAGGGTTGTTTTTCCCTCGCCGGGGTCGCCCTGAATTATAGTTATCTTGCCGAAAGGAATGTACGGATACCAAAGCCAATCAACGGCAGATGCTTCAATCTCCGAGAAAAATTTTATTTCGGGGGTATTGCATTGCGGTTCTTCGTATGGTATAATAGGTTCGTAATAATTATACGGAAGCTGTCCCTCGGCTGTGCCAACAGTCGGGAAAAGGACGGCTTCTTCTTTTTTATCCATTTGCTTCCGCCCCCTTTATGTAGTTGTCGGGATCGTTGAGAAAAGAAACAAGCACGTCAAAATTGATAAGCGTTCTCTTTCCGATATGAATGCATGGAACTTCGTTATTCTTACACATACGTCTCAGGGTGTTTTCGGGCATAATGCCTGTCTTGGCTGCTTCGTGAATGGTCATAAGGGTTACGGGTTTTGTGTTTTCAATCATTTTTTGACTCCTTTCAAAATTATATGATGTGTGTTTTTGATGTTGAAATATATAAAAATACAGTCCAACTGCTTTGATTATAGCGTAGCAAGCGCCAAAAGTCAAGTGGGTTTTTTGCAAATTGTGTAATTCTGATATTTTGCATAAAACTATGTAGGTTTTTTGCAACAGTTTTGCTATTGATATTTCCGAGAAAATCTGATATAATGCAAAATGAACCAATAAAATAGAAAAAAATCAATCAAAGGCGTTGGGAAATGGGGCTGAATAATGGCTGATTACAAATTTTTTGCAGATATGTGCATAGCTGTATGTGTTGACTGCGATAAGCTTAAGGAAAAAATAATATACGGCGAGCCGAAAAAGGTTTTCAATTACGTCAAAGGCGGGCTGTTTGCCGAAAAGAGCGTTGAGATCTCGGAAAGGGAGATAGGTTCGTTACTGTTTGACCTATCTTCCGACTGCAAAATGCTCAATTATCTTAAAGGCAGCAGAGTTATTGTTCCTGACAGTAACGTGACCTGCGGTTATCTGAAAAAAGTGATTGATAAAGCACATTCAGACGGTTTGCTTTCAGATGAGGACAATTTGGAATGGCTTTACGAACATCTTGAAATTACACAAGCAACGCTTATAGACAGAGATTTTGAATATAATCAGCGTCATATCAGCTTTACCCCTTCAAGAGAGCCGAATACAGATCAGGCTCTTGATTATCTGCTGAACGGATACGTCAAGGACGATATGCCTATGATGATAATCAAGGGCAAAAACTGCGAGGAATACGCTGTTACCGATGTTTCTTTGGTTTCAATGGTAGAATATTATATCCGACTGCTGTACAGCAAGAGCCTTTTTCCAAGATTTTGTCTGAACTGCGGAAGATTGTTTATCGCAAAATCGAGCCTGTTTGATGTGCTTTGTTCCGATGCCTGCAGAAAGCAGAGAAATTCCGAAAAGCTTAGCAGATATAGGGAAAAGCACAATGACGAATATGAGGCTCAGTATATGAAAGTGTATCAGCGTTGGTACACTAAGATAAGACGTGCAAAAGAAAAAGGACTGTTGACAGGTGATAAGCTGCAGATTTGCAATGATATTTTCGCGGGCTTTACATCGGAGAGCTATGAAAAGCGCAACAGTGTACGAAACGGTGATATTACGCCCGAAGCATTTACACGATGGATCGGCAATTTTGATATCCAAATGAATATGTTTTGGGCTGATATAAAATAAAAAATCTCCCTGTCTGCGGCAACAGACAAGGAGATCAAAGAAGGTATCCACCCTGAAAGGACAGATAACCCACCAAGCAATATTTGTCCTTTCGCAACTGCGAAAGGAGTAATGTCAATGAACATTACCAAAAGAGAAAACGCTTACCGTATAAGAGTATTTAACGGTAAGGACGCAAACGGCAAGTTCCTTTACACGAGTATGACCGTCAGATTTGACGATCCACGTTTTGAAGGAATGACCGAGAAGAAGCGTGACAAGGCAGCCGAGGCTATCGGATTTGAGTTTGAGCAGCAGATAAATGCGCTTGCGGTTCTTCCGAATATTACGTTTAAAAGCTTTGCCGAAAGATGGTTCGTTGATTATGCGGACATTCAGCATGCAACGACCACCCGTGAACGCTGTGAGGACTTCAAGGAGCGGACTTATGAAGCACTCGGTGATATGAGAATGGATAAGATCAAGACCATTCACGTTCAGAGCTTTATAAACTTCCTCACCAAGCCGGGTGTTAATAAGGTTGACCCAGAAAAGGGACTTTCGAGAAAAACGATAAAGCACTATCTGTCATTTGTATCAGGCATTTTCGATTATGCCATAAGAATTGAGATGCTGACGAAAAATCCCTGCACGAATGTAAAACTTCCGCCCGAAGTTCACAAGGAAAAGAAGATATACACACCCGAACAGGCGGAAGAATTTGTTGATCTTCTTTATTCGGAAGCACCGCTCAAGCATCAGCTTTTCGCAACGATCGCTATTATCTGCGGTTTAAGACGTTCGGAGATCGTCGGACTCAGATATTGTGATATTGATGTCGAAAACTGTATGCTCAGAATAAGGAGAGCCGCAAACTATTCCCGAAAGAAAAAGGAAATGTATGTAGGCAACACCAAGACCGAAAGCTCTATGCGTGTTATAAGGCTTCCTCAGATCGTCATTGACCTTTATGAGAAGTATAAGGCAGAAGAAACAGCTGCAAAAAGGTATATGGGTATAAGACATACCGATGACGACTATCTGTTCTGCGATATTACATACACCAAGATAATGTACAATGGGATTCCGTACAATTATCTGAAAAAGATGTGTGCAAAGCACGGAATGGACTTTTACGGAATTCATTCAATGCGCCACTTTGTAGCTTCCGCAATGATCGCAAAGGGGACCGATGCAAAGACGGTATCGGAAATACTCGGTCATTCAACACCCGCAACCACGCTTAATATATACACTCACGCATTCAATGAGGTCAAGGCAAGGGCAACGGACGAGATAGTTGATATGCTTCACATCAACGAAAAATACTGCCGTCACGCCTGATTTGACCATTATTTGACCAGACCGTATATTCGGATATAAGAATAACCTCTCAATCGGCGTATTACAGCCATTTGAGAGGTTATTTCTGTTGGTCGGAGTGACGGGACTTGAACCCACGGCCTCTACCACCCCAAGGTAGCGCGCTACCAATCTGCGCCACACCCCGACGACTATATTATTATAGCTCATTACAATAATTTTGTCAAGGGGTTTTGACAAAAAAGTTTGAAAAATACGAAAAATACCTTTGCCCGAATGTGCTTCGTGCAAAGGTATTTCGTTTTGTTGAGCTTTATCAGCCCTCATAGTCAACGATCTTTACGGATTCCATCTGTACCTGCTTCAAAGGCTTGTCGTTAGAGTCTGTTTCAACATTTCCAAGCTCGCGAACGATGTCAAGTCCTTCGAAAACCTGACCGAAAACTGTGTAGCTGCCGTCGAGGAACGGTGTGCCGCCCTTTTCGTTGTACATTTCAACAACATTCTGTGGCCATGAATATGTTGACGGGTCGTACTGCATAAGCTCCTCGCAGGTGTTCTGGAGATATCCCTCGGGAGTGTTTACGATGTAGAACTGGCTGCCGTCTGTGGAGGTCGAGCCGCTGTTTGCGTATGCAACTGCACCGCTGAAATGGTAAAGTCCCTCGGGAACTCCGCCGTCAAACTGGTCGCCCCAGATGCTCTTGCCGCCTGTGCCGTTGCCCTTTGGGTCGCCGCCCTGTATCATAAAGTTGCTGATGATGCGGTGGAAAATAAGCTCGTCATAGTAGCCCATATCTGCAAGCCCCATAAAGTTTTCAACGCCCTTTGATGCAACTTCGGGGAAGAGCTTGATCTTGATGTCGCCGTAGTCCTTGACGGTGATAACGGCGATCTTTTCGCCGATCTCAGGCATTTCAAAGTTGTGGATAACTGCGTCCTGATTTTTTGCTGCATTTGCAGCGTCCTGCTCCTTGATCGCATTAACGAGTGCATTGTCATCGTCTACTGTGCTTGTGCCTTTGCAGCCGCTGAAAAGCATTGCTGCGCTCATTACGGCTGCCATAATTACAGCCGTCTTTTTTATAGCGTTTTTATTGAACATTGAATTTCTCCTTTTAAATAAAAGTTTTACATAAAGATCGCATTTACGGTCAGATTACTCTGAACGTTTGTGAATGAAGAATCCCAGCCGATAAAGGTTCTTCCGAGGCTGTCTGTCGTAGGATTTACGGGGACAACGGCAGTTTCGCCTTTCTTGACCTTAACAGGGTAGCTGATGCCCTCGACAACGAAGGTTACGGTGTATTCGGGCGAAGCGAACATTGCCGTGATGGTTATATCGGAATTGATGTTGAGAAGCGACTTGTCCCAGCCGATGAATTCGTTGCCCTCGGCATCAACAGTAGGAGTGATAGGAGCAATGGCATTTCCGCCGGCTTCGACCAAGGTAAGATAAGGTATTCCGCCGACCATGAACGTGACGGTGTACTGTGTTTTTACGGTTGAATTTGGTTCAAGGATAGCTGTTATCGTTATATCGGAGTGGATAGAGGAGTAGTCCTTATCCCAACCCTTGAAGGTGTATCCTTCAATGTTCACGGTGCTTGGAAGAGGAGCTGCTTCGCCGTCCTTGACCTGAATGGTGGTTTCGCGGTCTGCAATAACGATTGTAACATTGTGATAAACGTCAGTGCCTGTGCTGCCACTGTCCTTGAAAATAGCTGTGATAACGGTATCTTCGGTGATGTTGCTGTAGTCCTTATCCCAGCCGACAAAGGTCTTGCCGCTTATTTCAGGGTCGGCAGGCATATCGGCAGATCCGCCGTGTTCGACTTCCTGAACTATCTCATCATCACCGATGATTATTGTAACAGTGTGAGTCGTACTTGGGTCGGTCGGTTCGGGAGTTTCTTCAATATCGCCGTCATTGCCGCTTGTTGTTTCGGCAGGCTTTGCCGTGGTGGTCGTTGTCTGCGGCTGTGTTGTAGCTGCGGCCGTTGTGTTGTTGTTCGGGAGAGTTATCTCATGGTTAGGCTCATCAGTAACAAGACCTGCTGAAGTGGTTTCGATAGGCTCTGCTGTCTGAATAGCTTCGGAGCTTGTAACGGTCGTTTCGCCTTCAATATCTTCGCCGCCGGAAACATTGGAATATGCAGCTTTAAGTTCGTCGGTAGTGTAGGTGAAGTTTTCATTGAGCTGGCTTATTGTGATAAGATTTTTGAGATCTTTTGCCGTAAGATCGGTCAGTGGGAACTGAATGTTGAGGTAAGAGAAAACAGGTCCGAGGTCGTTTGTTGTTACACGGCCTGCAAGCTTTTCAGCAAGAAATTCGGGGGTATTTACAGCGTTGCCCTGAACGTCGTAAAGCTGAATTTTCGCATTTCCCATAAAAGCATAAACATCTGTGTAGGAGCTGAATTCCTCTGTCAGCCAAGCAACTTTGGAAACAGTTCCCGACGGATAGATCTTTGCATCGGCAGTGCGAATGTTTATCTGAGTTTTGTCAAGCTCGGTGAAGTTGCAGATTACCGAGCCGCGGTTGATGAGAAGCTCGCCGCCGTCCTTGCTCTTTGGATCGGCAGTGAGGACTGCCTGAGTGTTTTCGGAAAGCACCATATAGATATCGTCTGCGTTTTTCTTGGTTCTATACACGATCTTGCAGCTTGCGCCCTCGCCGACCGTGATAACATCGCCCTCTTTGAGCGCGGCGCTTGAATCAGCCTGAACGGATTCATCGGCGGAGGTTATTCCTACCGTTCCCGAGGCTTCGGTTATGTAAAGTCCTGCGCTTGACTTGCCGCCGAAGAGAACGATCATTACAGCAATGACCGCAATAAGCGCGAGCGAACCTGTGATAACAGGTATAAGCGGTATGTTGAGCTTTTTCATTTTATACTTCCTTTCGGTCAATGTTCAAATTCAGTGGTTTCTTCGCTTGTGTTGTTAAGGTCATAGTCGTCAAAATAATCATCAACGCTGTAATCGTCCCAAGGGTCGGGATTCGGGTTGGGCATCTGCCACCATTTCGGACCGGGGAAAGTGGTGTAGATGTGAGTTTCAAGCGTTGTACCGGGAGTGATCTGCGTACCCAATTCCGGCGGTACGGTTTCGACAGTACCGGGAGTTGTGACCGCAGTTTCGCGTGTTGTCGTTGTTCCGGTCGGCGGAGCGGTCGTTTCCGAAGCCGTTGTTTCCTGCGAAACTGTCACGGTTTCGGTCAAAGCGTTGCTCTGGCTGACCGCACGGAATGCGGAGTTGAGCTCTTCAAGGTTGTAGGCAAGTGTTTTTTCACCGCTTATTCTTATAAGCTCCTTTATCGTTATTTCTTTAAGGTCATAAATGTTGATATCATAATTGAGATAACCATACTGTGCGAAGCTGTCCGCCGAGATCATTTCAGCACCCGTTCGCTCGGTGAGAAGCATAGGTTCTTCGACCTTTTCGCCGTCAGTTCCGTATAGCTGGAGCAAGACTTGTCCTTCAAAATCCTGAACATGGGTGAGCATCACGTTTTCATAGCCCATATACTTGCTCTCGTAGCTGAATTCCGTTCGAAAGACCGTTCCTCGGACATTTACAGAGGCGTTCGGGGTGAGAACACGGAATTTTTCGCTCTTTTTTAAAGGCTTGTTCAGCTGGCAGGTGACTGCACCGCCTGCAATGTTGACGGAAACCTCGCCCTTATCCGAAACATTGGTGTAGAAAACGTAAACAGCACTGTTCGGTTCGACCGAAATGTACTTGTCGCTGTCTATTCTGACGCGGACATTTCCGTTTTCTGCCGTGTTGATAACATCACCGCTTTGCAGAACAGTTCGCTTGTTGGCGTAGAACTGTTTTTCGCCGCGTATTATCACAACATCGCCGCTTATCTCGCTTATCGTAAGATTTCGGGTAGTTTCGCCGCCGAATGCTACGCTTAAAGCGACCGCACCGACGATCACGGCGAAAAGAGCGGCAATTGCTATCAGTATGATCTTTAGATTATCATGGATAAATTCATCGAATTTCATTCTTTGGCATCACCACGTTTTTGTGTTAAATTGTGTTTCTGCCCGATGCTGTTTCGGACAAAACTCTATTTATTATAGCATATTTCTGCTTTTTAGTCAAATGGTTTTTGCTGTAATAATGTATGGAACAAAAACATTGTACTGGTGTGAACGATGTGACGATCGGCTTGTCCCATACATTAATGGCGAATTAACGCCAAATAAAAAGGCGCACTTGTCCTGTGCGCCCCTTAAATGTTAAATTGTTTCTTTGCGGCTTCAAATTGATTTCAACGCAAACAAGCGAAACGAAGTGAAGCATGACGCGAACTTGCCGCAGGGCATCCCTGCTTAGCGGTCGTTGAAGATCTGGAAAAGTGCTGAGTAATCGTCAATAGCACTGCTTGCCTTCTGTTCGGGAGCAGCGGGAGCCTGTTCAGCAGGAGCAGCTTCCTCGGGAACAGCATCGGGATTGTCCATTCCGACAAAACCGGCAGCAATAACGGTGATGTTTATCTCGTCCTGGAGAGTTTCATCGAACGAAGTACCGAAGATCATGCTAACGTTAGGATCGGCAGCCTCGGATATGAGCTTTGTAGCCATATCAACATCAGATGCGAGAACGTCTTCGGACATAACGATATTAACAAGCAATCTTGTAGCACCGCTGATAGATGTTTCGAGAAGCGGAGAAGTGATAACTGCATTTGCAGCTTCCTGAGCCTTGTCCTTGCCTGAGCCGTGACCGATAGCCATGTGAGCATAGCCTGCATTCTTCATTGTTGTTTCAACATCGGCGAAGTCAAGGTTAATCATACCTTCAACTGTGATAAGTTCAGCGATGGACTTAACGCCCGTCTTGAGGATATCATCAGCCATTGCGAAGGATTCTTTCATTGTGAGCGGCTTTTCAGAGCCAACGAGAAGTCTTTCGTTAGGGATAACGATGAGGGAGTCAACGTGCTTTTTGAGTTCTTCGATACCTTTTTCAGCCTGTATCATCTTAGCCTTCTGCTCGAAGTTGAAAGGCTTTGTAACAACGGCAACTGTGAGGATATCAAGTTCCTGAGCGATCTCTGCAACGACGGGAGCTGCACCTGTGCCTGTGCCGCCGCCCATACCTGCTGCGATGAAGACCATCTGTGCGCCCTTGAGAGCAGCTGCGATCTCGTCCTTGTTTTCCTGAGCGGAGCGTTCGCCGACATCAGGCTTGTTTCCTGCGCCTCTTCCTCGTGTGAGCTTTTCACCGATCTGTACTTTGTGAGAAGCCTTTGAGGAGTGGAGTGCCTTTGCATCGGTATTTACAGCGATATAGTCAACGTCTTTGATGCCTGCAACG
The DNA here is from genome assembly GCA_900541495.1 of uncultured Ruminococcus sp. Taxonomy (GTDB): domain Bacteria; phylum Bacillota; class Clostridia; order Oscillospirales; family Ruminococcaceae; genus UMGS363. The sequence continues at coordinate 13,385 of UQKC01000030.1, forward strand.
ACCATGCAGTTAAGAGCGTTGCCGCCGCCGCCGCCGACACCTACGACTTTTATGTTGACATCGGGCTCAAACATATCATTTTCATTATCAAGAACAAAACCGCCCATGCTTTAACTTCCTCCTATATATGAATATAACTGCAAACAGTATATGAAACTGCACATTAATACAATATACATTTTATCATATTTTGCACATTATTGCAAGTCTTTTTTTGAAAAATACTTAATAATTTGATTAATTTATTTTAAATATGAGTTATTCAAAATGAACAACGTCCGAAGAGGTCTGTTCGGGCGTATTTTCGTCCGTTGTTGCCTCTGTTTCGGGGGCATTCTGAGCGGCGAGATTGTTCTGGTAGGTTATCTCGTTCTGCTCGATGCCTGCCTTGTCGATGAACGATGCGCCGCCCGAAAGCATACGCAGAGTTCCCTCGGTCTTTTTGCCTATCTTATCCTTCAAAATTTCCGAAGCGAGCTTTATTTTGTAGTCAATCTCGGTGACAGCCCCGAACTCAACGGTTATCCTGCCGTCGTAAACGCAACTGATGTTGTGATGATCGGTCATATCGAAGTTGTTCGCAAGACCCGAAAATGAACTTTTCGCAACGTTTACAAGACGGTAGAAAATTTCCGTTCGGTTAGCCTTTGTACATTCAAAATATGAGCCGACTGTCGGGACAGGCGTTGTTTCTCCGCTGTCTTCCGTCACAGCTTCGTCCTTTTCCGTCGCGGAGGTGACATTGCCCGTGCTTGACGAAGCTTCGGTTTCAGCCAATTCCTCCGTGACCTGCTTAGTCCTTGCACCGTAGATAACGATAGTGTCGGGGAAAGGTGTTTCCGATGTTTTCAGAACTTTTCCCTTTTCGCTCAGAAGACAGAAGCCGTCCTCGTACTCGGCGCTTATCGCTTCGCGGCAGGGGCTTACGGTAATGACAACACCCGACGGGAACGAGCGCTTCAGCTCGGCTGTTTCTATGTAGATAAGCGTGTTTTCGATGTTTGCGGCAGCCTTACTCATATTCGTGCGGATGAGGTTGTTTCCGCTTTTAATTCCCGAAGCGGCGCAAATTTCCTCCGCAGTGTAAATGGAGCTGCCCTTGACCGTTATCGTGTCTATTTTGAAGAAAACGGTCGTTGAAAGTATAAGAAAAATTACAACAGCGGCAAACGCAGCAATGCCCAGATATCCGCCTTTTGATCTTCCGTTTGCCACAGTTAAATTCCTTCTTTCTTTTAAAGTCTGTATGGATCTATCCTTTTAATATCCGAGCCGACGCTTGCCAGCACGTTTTCGATGTCCTCATATCCTCGGTCAATGTGTTTAACACCCGAAATTTCGGTCTTGCCCTCAGCACAAAGCGCAGCCGCAACAAGTCCCGCACCGCCCCTTAGGTCGGGAGCGCAGATCTTTGCGCCGTAAAGCTTTTTCACGCCCTCAACAACGGCGACTTTACCCTCGGCACGGATATTCGCACCCATTCGCCGAAGCTCATCGGCGTGACGGTAGCGGTTCTCGAAAATATTCTCGACAAAGACCGTCGTACCCTGAGCAATGCAGGCGGCTGACATTATAAAAGCCTGACAGTCGGTCGGAAAACCGGGGTAAACCATTGTCCGTATTATATCGATCGAGTGAAGCGGTTCTTTTCCGCTGAAAAAGATCTCATCTTCAGTGCAGCTTATATGGCAGCCGAGCTGTTCGAGTACGGAAAGCACCGCATCAAGGTGTTTCGGACAGCATTTTTTCAGTATTATCTCACCCTTTGCGCAAGCCGCGCAGGAAAGATAGGTCGCTGCGGCGATACGGTCGGGCATAACGGTAAATTCGCAGGCGTGAAGTTCTTTTTTGCCGCAGATAACGATAGTGCTGCTGCCTGCGCCGATTATGTCCGCTCCGCAGAGGTTGAGGAAGTCGGCAAGACAGGCAATTTCGGGTTCGCGCGCCGCGTTGGTTATCTCCGTCCTGCCCTCGGCGAGGACAGCCGCGAGGATAATATTCTCCGTTGCGCCGACAGAGGGAAAAGGCAGCGAAAGCTTCGCTCCTTTGAGCTTTTTCTCACATCGGCAGACTATTTCACCGTGCTGTTCGGTGACGGTCACGCCCATTTTCCGCAGGGCGTTGATATGTATATCTATCGGACGCTGACCGAGGTCGCAGCCGCCGGGGAGTGTTATTTTACAGCCGCCCGTTCTTCCGACAAGTGCGCCGAGGAAAAATATCGACGAGCGCATTTCGCGCATAAGTCTGTCGGGGATATCGGCTGATGATAAATTGTCCGTGTTCACGCAGACCGTGTTCGGCGAAGCACCGTCAAAGCCTGCGCAGCACCCGAGCGATGTTAATATCCTCATAGCAGAGTAAACGTCCGAGAGCCGTGGACAGTTATGCAGAACGACTTCGCCTTTGCAGAGGACTGCGGCGGCGAGTATCGGCAGAACTGCGTTTTTTGCGCCTTGAACGGCGATCTCACCGTTCAGTCTGTTTCCTCCGTTTATGATAAGCTTCTGCATAACATTTCTCCCTTTCTGCTTTTTGATTTATATTATGCAGAAAAAGAAAAACTGTTAAAAAATCACTTTTTTATAAGTTCATCAAGAGCCTTGAAAACTCTTTCGGGAGTATCGGAAACATAGAGTGAAGCTGCCCTCTGCGCAAAGCGGTTAAGGCGCTCCTTGTCACGGTAAAGATCGTTCACATTGTCGATAAGAGTCTGTCCCGTGAGGTTTTTCTCCTCGATAACGATAGCCGCACCGGCCTTGCCGAGAACCATTGCGTTATGATACTGGTGGTTGCCTGCAACGTTCGGCGAGGGAATAAGTATCGACGCTCTGCCCATTGCTTCAAGCTCGGAGAGTGCATTCGCGCCCGAGCGGCTTATCACAAGGTCTGCGGCAGCCATGCAAACGGGCATATTGTCGATGTATTCTTTCGGACGGATACGGGAGTTGTTCTCGTAGTCAACGCCCCTCGATTTAAGGTCGGGGAGGAAAGTTGTCTTGCCCATTCCGCCGTAGCTGTGAATGTGGGTTATCGGAACATTGTTCTTCGTTTCCCATTCCATAAGCTCGGCAACGGTTTCGTTTATCCTGCCTGCGCCAAGACTTCCACCCGTTGAAAGGACAACGATATCGCCCTCGGCAATGCCAAGTTCACGTCTTGCGGCTTCTCGTGTCATACCCGAAAAGCCTTTTCTTACGGGAAGTCCCGTAACGGTGTAGGGGATATCCTTTTCGAGATATTCCATAGCTTCGGGGACGGTGAGCATTACAAGGTCAACTTTCTTGGAGAGCATTTTCGTTGTCATTCCCGGGAAAGCGTTCTGCTCGTGGATAGCGGTCTTGATACCCATTTCAGCTGCTTTGAGAACGATAGGACCGCTGACATATCCGCCCGTTCCGATAACGAGGTCAGGCTTGAATTCGTTCAATATCTGCTTTGCGCGGTGTCCTGCCATAGTGAGGTATGCGACAGTTCTCACATTTCGTGCAATATTTTTTATCGTAAGCTTGCGCTGAAATCCGCTTACTTTCATCGAAGCATAATTGTAGCCTGCTTTCGGGACAAGTCGGGATTCCATTCCGTTCGGCGTTCCGACATAGAGAAATTCAGTGTCGGGGTAATGCTCGGATATTATCGAGGCGATAGCGAGCGCAGGGTTGATGTGTCCTGCCGTGCCGCCGCCTGCAAGGATAACTTTCATTTTATGACCATTCCTTTCGGATTTTTATTCGTCTGAAGAAGTATAGCGCGAAACGCTCAGAATAACGCCCATCTGCAAAAGCTGCATGACAAGGGCAGTTCCTCCGTAGCTGAAAAACGGGAGCGAAACGCCCGTGTTCGGTATAGTGTTCGTGACAACGGCGATGTTGAGGAGCGCCTGAATACCAATCTGAACGGTGAGTCCCGTTGCGAGCATCATTCCGAATTTATCATAAGCTCTCGATGCGATGAAAAATCCTCTTCCGATGAAAAGCAGGAAAAGAACTATTACAACGATAGCACCGAAGAAGCCAAGCTCTTCGCATACAACGGCGAAAACGAAGTCGTTCTTCGCTTCGGGGAGATAGAGGAACTTCTGGCGGGAATTTCCGAAGCCAAGTCCGAACATTCCGCCCGAGCCTATCGCGATTAGCGAGTTCTTCGTCTGCCACGTTTCCGCAGGGGCGTTTTCATTGAATGGGTCACGCCAGGATATCATTCTGTCCTCGAAGTAGGTGAATCCGAACTTCGCCGACAGCAGCAATACCAGCAGCACAAGTCCGACTACGCCGATTATTCCGAGTATCAAAAGGTGCTTGATGTTTGTTCCGCCGACGAACATCATCACAATGCCGATAGCGCAGATGATGATAGTACCCGAAATATGCGGCTGTATCGCCATAAGTCCGATGACAAAGCCAAGGCATATCATAAACGGGAGAATTCCGTATTTCGCATATTTCAGCTTGGAATAATTGATAGAGATAAGGTAAGCGAAAAGCACTATTACCGCGAATTTCATAATTTCGGACGGCTGAAAAGAGGGGAGAGGGCCTATCTTTACCCAGCGGTAGGAATGGTTATGCGGGTCGGTGAAAGGACCTATTCGGCATAAAAGCATAAGCACCGTAGCAACGCCGAAAATGCCGAAAACTATCGACGGCTTGCGCAGGATATGATAGTCGATGTGCGCAACGATGAGCATACCGATGATGCCGACAGCAGCCATTGCGATCTGTTTTTTTGCATAATATGTTCCCTCCAAGCCTTCCTGTATCGCCCAGGCATAGCTTGCGGAGAACATAATAAGGATACCGAGTGCAAGCAGCGTCATAAGGATTATGAGAAAAGGGTAATCAATATTGCCCGATAACGGCTTTTCCGAATATCCGCGCGAAACGCCCTCGGAGGTCATCTCCTTGCGGCGGTCGGCTCTTTTGTGGTTTTTCTGAGGGATAGCTCCCGATGAAGCTGCCATTAAAACGACCAGTCCTTTCTTATTTTTCAGCAAAGAAGTATTAGCAAAGTTTGTAGATAAGGTTTGCGATAACGCCTGCGATAAGTCCGACTGCGGAGAAGCTTATAACTATCTGATATTCGTTCATGCCGCAAAGCTCAAAGTGATGATGTATAGGCGACATTTTGAAAAGGCGTTTTCCGTGTGTGAGCTTGAAGTAAGTTACCTGAATAACGACCGAGAGCGCCTCGCAGATATAAACAATCGCGATTATCGCAAGGAGAAGATGCTGTCTTGTCACAAGTCCTATCGCAACGACAGCGCCGCCGAGAAACATCGAACCCGTGTCGCCCATAAATACCTTTGCAGGGTGAAGATTCCATACGAGGAAGCCAAGGCAGCCGCCTGCAACAGCTATGGAGTAAATGGAATATTCGTGGTTTCCCATAGCGGAGCAGAGCGTTGCGAACGATATCATCGAAATTACAGTTACCGAGCCGCAAAGTCCGTCAATGCCGTCCGTGAGGTTTACAGCATTCGTGAGGAACACTATAACAAGGAGCATAAACGGATAGTAGAACCAGCCGATGTCAAGCTCTGCCCAGTAGAAATTGAGCGTTGTTTTCGTGTCGCCGAGGACATACAGAACGTAGAGGAAAGCCGCCGAGAAGATGAACTGCATCACCATTTTCTGCTTCGGCTTAAGTCCGAGGTTCTGCTTTTTTACAGCCTTGATGTAATCGTCCGTGAAGCCGATCATCATATTCAGAAGAGCGAAGATGTATCCTGCGAGCAGACGGTAAAGTCCCGTGTTGTCGGGCAGTGTGACATCAGCCGTTCTGTAGCGGTACAAGGCATATCCGACCGCAATTGCAATTGCCGAGCCGAATACGAACATAAATCCGCCCATTATCGGAGTGCCCTGCTTATCCTTGTGCCAGGACGGACCTTTATCATATATAGTCTGACCAAAATGGATTTTTTTAAGCAGCGGGATGAGAAATTTGCCCATTACGGCTGAAACCGCAAAAGCGGTGAGTGCAACGATAAGATTTATCCAGAACGGCATTGTGATGCTCTCCTTTTAATTTATTTTGGAAAAGCCAAGCGGCGGTTTCCTTAGAACCTGTCTTCATAAGCATATGCACACGTCTTTTCGGCAAATTTTGCTGCATACTGCGTTAAAAATCCTTGCCGTGCGGCAGCACGCCTGCGGATTTTTGCCTTGTCTGCAACAAAATTATGCTCGAAAATCCGCATACATTTCTTATGAAGACAGGTTCTTAGCAATCCTTGTAAAATTCGTCGATTATCTCTTCAAGATGAACGCCTCGGCTCGCCTTGAAAAGCACAACATCGCCCGGACGGAGCTTGAATTTAAGGAAGTTGAGTATCTTTGATTTTTCTGTTGACCAGCCTGCGTGATAGCCGAGCTCATCAGCGCGCTTTGCGATGTTTTCGGCTTCTTTTCCGTAGCAAACGAGCAGGTCAACGCCCTTTTTCGCAACATATTCGCCTATCTCGGCGTGATATTCTGCGGATTTTTCACCGAGTTCAAGCATATCACCGAGAACGGCAACGTGTCTGCCGCCCTCCGCAGGCTTGATGTCGCAGAGCATATCGATAGCGGCTTTCATCGATGTCGGTGAAGCGTTGTAGCAGTCGATGAGAACGGTCTGCTGACCGAGTTTCTGCACATTCTGACGAAGCTGGTCCGGCTGATAACCGCTGAGCATCTCCGCAGCCAAAACAGGGTTGCAGCCTACAACGGCGGCGGTCGTTACAGCCGCAAGAGCATTGTAAACATTGTGTCTGCCGAGCGAATATATCGTAACATCTGTGATGACCTCGCCATTGCGGCAAACATTGAAAGAAATGCGGTCATTGTAGGTCTTTATGTCATCTGCGGTGTAGTCGCAGTTCTTGTTTTCGATGCCGTAGGTAACGACCTTTCTGTATTCGCCGTATTCTTCGCTTACTTTCCAGAGAAGCTTATCATCACCGTTGAGAATGAGCGGAGCGTCCTTGTCTGCGCCCTTTAAAATTTCAAGCTTTGCCTGAAGTATGCCCTCCTGCGAGCCGAGCTTTTCAATATGCGCGAAGCCGATGTTCGTGATAAGGCAGACTGTCGGACGAACGCACTTTGAAAGGCGCTCTATCTCGCCGAAGCCTGACATTCCCATTTCGATAACAGCCGCGGTGCAGCTTGAATTGAGCTTTAAAAGTGAGAACGGAACGCCGATTTCGTTGTTGTGGTTTGCAGGTGTTTTGTAAACGCTGTGTTCAGCGGAAAGAGCGAGCGCGATCATATCCTTGGTGGTCGTTTTTCCGACACTGCCCGTAAGTCCGACAACGATAGGGTGGAACTGACTGCGGAATGATCTTGCGATGTCGAGCAGAGCCTTGCGAGTGTCCTTTACAACGATGCACGGAGTGTTGAGTATGGCACGTTCGGTTATCGCAAAAGCAGCGCCCTCCTTGACAGCTTTTTCGGCAAAGTCGTGTCCATCGAATTTTTCGCCCTTGATAGCGACGAAAACGCCGCCCTTTACGGCTTCTCTTGTATCGGAGAAGATAGCGTCGGCGTGAACGCTCATATTGTAATCGTGTATGCCCTGCGGCTTGCCGCCCGTACATTCGAGGATATCATTTACGGATATATATTCGTGAAGATCGGGGTTGAAGTGCGGCTTTTTATAGTTTTTCATTATCTCTTCAACGATCTCTTTTTCGTCAAAATGGATATGGACATCGTTGGCGAGTATCTGATAATCTTCGTGACCTTTTCCTGCGAGGACGATAACATCGCCCTTTTCTGCAATTGCGACAGCGCGTCTGATAGCGGCTTTTCGGTCGGTGATGCGGATATAAGGCTTCAGACCCGAAAGTCCCTCGCATATCTCGTCGATGATAGCATCGGGGTCTTCGCTTCGCGGATTATCCGAGGTCACGATGAGCAGGTCTGCATATTTTTCGGCAGCCTTTGCCATAAGCGGACGCTTGGTTCTGTCGCGGTCGCCGCCGCAGCCGAACAGACAGATAAGTCTGCCCTTTGTGTGCGTTTTCAGCGCAGGAAGCATATTTTCAAGTGCATCGGGGCTGTGTGCATAATCTCTTATGATAAGGAAACCGTTCTTGTCGGAAAGGATCTCGCATCTGCCGCTCACGCCCTTTGCCCTTTCGAGCGAAAGGAGAACATTGTTTATGCCGATGCCCGATTTTACGCAGGCAACGATAGCAGCCATTGCGTTTGAAACGTTGTAAAGTCCGATCATATTGAGCGTAACGGGGAAGCTCTTTTTCTGGATATTTATCCAGAATTTCGTGAGAGTATCGGCTGTGCGTATCTTTTCGCAGGTGATATCTGCGCGTTCGTGCAGACCGTAGGAAATGCGTTCGCAGCCGCAGCCTTTTATCTCCTCGTAAAGTCTTTTTCCGTAGCTGTCGTCGATATTGATGATAGCAGCCTTGCAGTGTTCGGTGAAAAGCTTCTTCTTGGCTGCGTAGTAGTTTTCCATTGTTTCGTGATAATCGAGGTGATCCTGCGTGAGGTTCGTGAATATTGCGATATCGAAGATAACAGGTCCTATTCTGTTCTGTTCAAGAGCGAACGAGGATACCTCCATTACAACGGTGTCGCAGCCGCGGTTCATCATCTCGTTGAAGATGCTGAAAAGCTCGAAAACACGCGGAGTTGTCGGTGTTGAGGAATCGGACTGATACGGCTTTCCGCAGATAAGAACGCCCGTTGTGCCGACAAAGCCGACCTTGCGCTTGTTCTGCGTGAGGATATCCTTGATGAGCGTTGCCATTGTGGTCTTGCCGTTAGTTCCCGTAACGCCGATGAATTTAAGGTGGCGTTCGGGGTGAGTGAACCAAGCTGCGCAGAGCAGACCGTAGAATTTTCTTGTATCGGAAACAATGATCTGCTTTTTCAGACCGAGATCATGGTCGACAATAACGCATACAGCGCCCTTTTCGAGCATTTCTTCGGCAGCGGAGTGTCCGTCAAAGCTCTTGCCCTTTACGCATACGAATATAAAGTCCGGTTCGACTTCCTTGGTGTTGTCGGTGATGCCGAGAACGTCCTCCGAGCCAACGGTAAATGATGCTTTTGACGGCATTGTATCGACAGTATCATTGATAAGTTCGCTGAGTTTCATAAAAAACCGCCTTTCAGTTTTGAGATAAGCCTTTTTCGGCATATCGTTTTATACTTATTTTTAAACTGAAAGTGTGCAAAAAATCAAGCAAAAACTTAAATGTATGGTTTTTGCGCCGATTTTTTGTCTACACTTTGATTAAAAATCAGTATTGTTATCCCTCGTCTTTGATGATGAAATAAACTTCGATGATAGTACCCTTTGGAACGATGTCGCCCTCGGCATAGTTCTGACTGTGTGCGACCGCACCTGCGTGGCTCGATGCACCGTCGCCTGCCTTGAAGTTGAGGTCGGCTTGCGTAAGGGTATAATTTACGTCCGAAAGCGACATTCCGATAACGTTCGGAACGGTCGTATAATCGGTTTCGGGGTTATCTTCCGTATAGAGTATGACTTTTCCGTTTCGGCGGAGCGAGCTTCCGCGTGACGGTATCTGAGCAGTGACGTATTCGCCGTCGCCGATAACAGTGTACTGGAGGTCGAGCGCTTCAAGCGTAGAACCTGCGGCTTCGGGAGTCTGACCCTCAACGTTCGGAACGGTAACGCCAAGCTCTTCGAGCTCGTCATCGGTGTATTCGGGGTAGTAGCCAAGGTAGGGGAGAGCCTCCTTGAATGTATTCGATACAACAGGGCAGGCAACAACGCTTCCGTAGTACATAAGCGAGCCGTTCTGATCTCTTGCGGTCGGTTCGTCTACCATTACGAGCATAATGATATCGGGGTCGTTCGCAGGAGCAAAGCCGCAGTAGGAAGAAACATAAAGGTCGGATTCGCCCGTCTGGTTCATCTTGTCGATCTTTTCGGAAGTACCCGATTTTCCGCCGATGGAGTAACCCTTGATATAAGCGTTTGAACCGCCCTTGTTGTTTACAACGGATTCAAGCACCTGACGCATCTGAGCGGAGGTTTCTTCGGAGATGACCTGACGCTTTATCGAGGTTTCGGTAGTCTTTATAACGTTTCCGTTCGTGTCAACTATCTTGCTGACAACATAAGGGGTAACGAGATATCCGCCGTTTACAACAGCCGCATAAGCGGTAATCATCTGGATAGGTGTGATCTTGCTTGTCTGACCGAATGAGCTTGAAGCAAGTTCAACAGGACCCATATTTTCGGGCTTTACATAGATGCTGTCTGCTTCACCGGGAAGGTCGATGCCCGTCGGTTCGGTAAGTCCGAAAGCTTCAAAATACTTGCAGAAATTTTCCTTGCCGAGCGCCTGACCTATCTGAATGAAAGCAGGGTTGCAGGAGTTCGTCATAGCCGTGGTGAAGTCCTGCGCACCGTGGGAATATCTCGACCAGCAGTGGATAAGCTGACCTGCGACATCGATAGCCTGATTGCAGGTGAAAGTTGAATCGAGCGTGATAGCGCCCTCTTCGAGAGCCGCAGAACCAGTTACGACCTTGAATACCGAACCCGGGTTGTAAAGCTCGGTAACGGCTTTGTTTTTCCACTGTTTTTCACGGAGCGAAGCATATTCTTCGTCATATTCGGGCGTACCCTCAAGTCCTGCGAGGTAGTTGAGGTCTTTCTTTGAGTAAATGGAGTTTCTGTCGTTTAGGTCGAAGCCCTCAACAGTAGCCATAGCCTTTATAGCGCCCGTGTTCACGTCCATAATTATAGCGCAGGCACGTTCCTGAACATTGTTTTCGACAACAGCCTGTTCAAGATATTTTTCAACATAATACTGGAGCGTCATATCGAGGGTAAGATACAGCGAGTTTCCGTCCTGCGAATCGTATATCTTATCGTTTTTGTACGGCATTTCGTTGCCGAATGCATCAACGGCGGAGATTATCTTTCCGTCAACGCCTTTGAGGTAATCATTGTAGTAGGATTCAACGCCGTACACGCCGTCACCCTCATAGTTGGTGAAGCCGATAACGGAAGCTGCGAGCGTTCCTTGTGGATAGTATCGTCTTGTGTCAACGTTGGTGTAGATAAGGTCGCCAAGTCCCTCGTCCGAAGCGCGGAGAAGGATTTTATCGGCAATAGGCTTTTCTATCCTCTTCGCAACGAGCGACCATTTTGAGTTGAGGTCGGAGAGCTTTTTCTGTATCTCACCGGCGGTAACGTTGTCAAGTTCTTCGGTAAGTATCGTCACGCAGGCATCGATCTGACGCTGGCGCTCGGTCTTGCCCGTTTCTTCCACTACCTTTTCATTATCCGCGTCATTAAGTCTGTTCGGGTTGAGTATGATCGAATAAACGGTCGCAGACTGGGCGAGAATTTTTCCGTTCGCATCATAGATTGAGCCGCGGTTCGCGTTCACGACCGTGCTCTGGAACTGGTTGTTGTTCGCCATAGCCTGATATTTGCCGTTGTTGGTGATAGATATCCCGAAAAGATTCACCACAATGATAACGGAAAAAACGATCATTGCAGGGAAAATGGCAAGATTCAGCTTCTTTTTCATGGAGTTGGTTGGTTTCAGCGACAAATTTGATCTTCCTTTCCAAAGGGGCAAGAGGGGGAATATTCGGTCAATACCATTTAAAATGGCACTATTTAGCAAAATACGGGCTGCACCAATTTTCTACGGTACAACCCTATTGCCGCAGCAGATTTCTCGGGAAAAAACGCCTAAAGGCTTGTTCACAAAAGTCTGCTGTAAAATTCTATTTAATTATCCGCGGAGATATTCCAGAAAATCTTCAAACGAGTGCTTTATCTTTACAAAAAAGTTCTCGTTCTCTTCGGGGATATCGATGACGTTGCCGTTTTCAATGCTCAGATACTCTATCTGCGATTTGTCCAGCTTCTGCATTCCGAGAACGTCAACAGCGTAATCCTCGACAGCTTTGAGTGCTGATTTGCTCTCGATAGCGGTCTGCATACGGACGTTTTCGCTCTCAAGTATCATCACCTGATCGTTGAGCTTGTTGATATCGGACATTACCGTTGCCTGCTGAACCTTTGGATAGACCACAAGGCTCAGAACAAGCACCGCCATTACTGCGGTTATAAGAATTTTCGGCGCTGAAGCCGTCGGCTTGGGCTTTGCTTTACGGACAACTATTTTTGACTTTTCGCCGTCAGTAAGCTTGGGCGCTGCGTTTTCATATTTTGAAAGATCGTATGCTGCGTTTCCTCTGTTCATTTTTTATCCTTCTCTTTTATCTTTTCAAAGCTTCTCGATGATGCGAAGCTTTGCGCTGTGACTTCTTTTATTGTGTTCAAGCTCCTCGGGGGTGGCTTCAATCGGCTTTCGGTTGACGAGTTTTCCCCTCGGTTTCTTTCCGCATATACACTGAGGAAAATCCGGTGGGCAGGTACAGCCTGTGCAGAAGCTTGCGAATCGCTGTTTGACTATTCTGTCTTCAAGTGAGTGGAAAGTGATTATTGCGAATCTTCCGCCGCTGTTGAGCATATCGAAACCGTCGTCAAGAGCCTTGTCAAGCTCGTCCAGCTCACAGTTTACGGCTATTCTCAAAGCTTGGAAAGACTTTTTGCACGGATTTTTTTCACGTCTGAATTTTGCGGGAATGGAGGAGCAGATAATGTCGGCGAGCTCGGAGGTAGTTTCGATAGGCTTGTCCGCGCGTCTTTTAATAATAGTATCTGCGATCCTCGGGGAGAATTTTTCTTCGCCGTATTCCCAGAATATCCTGCGGAGTTCTTCGTAAGAAGCTTCGTTGACGATATCCCTTGCGGAAACGCCGCTCTGAGACATTCTCATATCGAGCGGAGCATCGCCGTGGTAGGAAAATCCTCGTTCGAGCGTGTCGAGCTGGTGCGATGAAACGCCGAGGTCGAGCAAGATTCCGTCAACCTTGTCAACGTTTTCTTCTGCGGCGATAGCTTTCATATCGGAGAAGTTTCCCTTTTTGACAACTGCATTATAAGGTGCGAGCCTTTCGGTCGCCGCTGCGATAGCGTCGGGGTCACGGTCGATGCCGATGAGCCTGCCGCCGTCGGTGAGCCGCTTTGCGATCTCGCAGGAATGTCCTGCGCCGCCGCACGTTCCGTCTATATAAATGCCGTCGGGCTTGATGTCAAGACCCTCGATACATTCGTCAAGCATAACTGAAATATGTGAAAAACTCATAAGCCGATCTCCTTAAAATGCAATGTCCGAAAGAGCGTCCGAAAGCATTTCTTCCGAGATAGATTCGCTCATTGCGTTGAAACGTGCACTGTCCCAGATCTCTGCGCGGTCGATAACGCCGAGGACGGTGACATCATGGTCAAGTCCTGCGTATTCGCGGAGCTGCTGCGGAATGAGGATACGTCCCTGCTTGTCGGGTTCAACGGGGCAGGCTCTTACGATGAAAAGCTTTGCGGAACGAGCCTTTTCCCCCGTGAGCGTTTTGAGCTTTTCAGTAAAGTTTTCCCATTCCTCTTCGGAAAATACATAAAGGCAGCGGTCAAGACCGATAGTGACGATGAAGCTAAGACCAAGGCGTTCACGGAGCTTTGTGGGGAAAGCCATTCTGCCTTTTGCATCTATTGTATGCTCATAAGTACCCATCAAACTGTTTCCGCCCAAGTTCTTCACCGCCTTTCCACATCGTTTTAAAAAGGTTTTCCACATTTTTATCTGTCGATTTACCGCTGTATTCGGTATATCGGGTCAAGTTTTGCACTTTTTCCACATATTTTTACACATCGGTTTTCAACACCGTGTGGAAAACTCGGTGGAATTTCACCACTCAGACCCACTTTGTGGGATAATTCACCACTTTAATGATATTATACACCATTCGCAATTGATTTGCAACCTTTGAAAAAACTTTCTTCTGAAATTTTTGGATAAATTTCAAGTGATTATTAGTGCAATTTTACTAAGGCAAAGTCATATTATGACGAAAAAACTGATGCCGAAAATCGAAAACTTTCCGCCGTCACATTTTCGCAATATGGATAGTTCTGTAATTCTTAGCATTTCAAACAGTTAGATTAATAAAAAGTTTAAAAAATATGTTTAAAAAGGCAATTGTATATGCGGCGATATTAATATATAATTAAGGAAAATGCCGATAAAATTTATACTTTCCGCCTAAAGATACGGAAAATATGCGGAACGCCGCAAAAAATGCTCTCGGCAGGAATAAAATAGAATATATGTTACGATACGATATATGATATGGGAAAACCCCTGTCAAAGTGGGGCAGAGCGGTTTTTCCGCAGTTTATGAAAGGCAAGGTACGATGTTAAAAGCCATTTGTTTCAAGGCAGATCTCGAAAATAAAGACAGCGAATACTACACACTCGTTGCCGACCTTCTCGAAAGCAGCGTTGTCCGTCAGATGGAAAATTACACCCACCACGGAAGAACGACCTGCTTTCAGCATTGCTTGAACGTCTCATACTTCAACTACAGGCTTTGCAAGCTTTTCAACCTTAATAAGAGAGCGGGTGCAAGGGCAGGACTTCTGCACGACCTCTTCCTCTATGACTGGCACACACATAAGCCTGCCGAGGGAGAGCGTCTTCATGGTTTTACCCACGCAAAGACTTCGCTCGAAAATGCTCAGAAATACTTCTATGTTTCCGCGCTCGAGAGCGATATTATCGAGAAGCATATGTTTCCGCTCAATCTCTGCGCACTTCCGAGATATCGTGAAACTCTCGTTATTGTTTTCACCGATAAGCTCTGCGGCGCAATGGAGGTCACATCGAATCTTTGGGCAAAACTGCACGAAGCTGTCGAAAGAAAGATCTTCCGCAGAAAGCTCAAAGCTGAATGATCGCTGGAAAATAAAAGAGATCAGCCGTTTCTGATTGGCTTCAGAAGCGGCTTTATTTTTGCAGAAAGGGAGCTGTGAAAAATGAATACAGTGAATATTGACGGTATCGAACTTTTCAACAGTATGTACCCGAATTTTTTCGAGAGTGTAAAAAAATTGCCCGAAGACGCTGTCTATGAGGAGATGCTTCTTCCGCTCGGGGACAGAAATTTCACATATAAAAAGGACTTCGGCGAGGATATTTCTTTCGGCTTTTATAACGGCGAAGCCGATGTGCTCAGAGAAGCAATTGAAAAAGTGGACAAGGATTGGGTGCAGTTTTTTGACGGCGGAAGAGTTTACTGCGGTTACTGCGGCGGAAAGATCGCAAGCTTCTGCCTTGTTGATAATATGGGTGAGTATAACGTGAACGGGCGAACGCTCAAAGTCGGCGGACCGGGGTGTGTCGGTACTGTTCCCGAATTCCGCCGAAAGGGGATAGGTCTTGCTATGGTCGCAAAGGTCACGGAAATTTTCGCCGATGAGGGTTTTGACGTAAGCTACATTCACTACACGGGCGTTGCCGACTGGTATGCAAAGCTTGGCTACAGGACTTTCGCAAAATGGGGAAAGAGCGGTTTTATCGGAAATAACCCTTGAAATAACTGTCAAACTGTGATATAATAGTATCATTATGAAGAAATTACTTTTACTTTTTCTGACAATTTCTGCGGCGCTCTCACTCTCGGGCTGCGAGGACTACTATCCCTCCAATGCGCCAAGACAGACCGCAACGAATAAAGCCGCCGTGCTTACAACGGTCACTTCGATAGAAACATCGCGCCCCGAAACCTACAGCGAGTATATCTCATCACTCCACGAAATGGAGTCATCTATTCGTGAGGAAGCCGCTCAGACTGTAGGCGGAATGGTTCGCGATACTGCCGTTTCGAGGGAGGACACCGAAACAACATCGGCAATGGAACGCGTTACCGCCGTTTCAAAGGAAACCGCAGGACAGCGCGAAACTGCCGTTACGACCGTGCCAAAGACCGAAACTGAGGAAAACGAACAGACCGTTACCTGCGATTCAAATACGGAAAAGACCGAAAGCTCCGTGACTTCGCCAATGTTTGACCTTTCCGATATACCTGCCGTCCCGAGCGACCGAGTTCAGGCAGATACAGCGCTGACAAACGCACCATAAATCTTCAATAAGAGAGGAAACTCCGAAATGCCCATTAAAATACCCGATAATCTGCCTGCATTCTCCGTTCTCAACAATGAAAATATCTTCGTTATGCCAAGCGGAAAGGCGGACAGGCAGGATATCCGTCCGCTGAAGATAGCGATACTTAACCTTATGCCGAAAAAGATAGAAACGGAAACGCAGATACTCCGTTTGCTCTCCAATACACCTATCCAAGTCGATATTGAGCTTTTGCAGACCGCGACTCATAAGTCGAAAAACACCTCGCAGGAGCATCTTATCAAGTTTTACAAGACGTTCGAGGACGTGAAAGACCAGCGCTTTGATGGACTTATCATAACCGGCGCGCCGGTTGAGCAGATGCCGTTTGAGGAAGTTGACTACTGGAGCGAGCTTTGTGAGATAATGGAGTGGTCGAAAACGCACGTCTTTTCAACGTTCCATATCTGCTGGGCGGCGCAGGCAGGACTTTATTACCACTTTGGCATACCGAAGTATGAACTGCCGCGGAAAATGTTCGGAATTTTTCCGCATAAGGTCGAAGTTGCGAATCACCCACTCGTAAGAGGTTTCGATGAAACGTTCTATGTCCCACATTCGCGCCATACGGAAGTCCGCAGAGAGGATATAGAGAAAGTTGATGCGCTGAAAATTCTCACCTCGTCAAATGAATCGGGAGTTCATATCATCGCGGATAAAAACGAGCGATTTTTCTTCGTCACGGGTCACAGCGAGTACGATAGATTCACACTGAAGAATGAGTATTTCCGCGACCTCGATAAGGGTCTGAATATAAGCGTCCCTGCGCACTATTTTCCGTATAACGACCCGTCACAGCCGCCGAATTTCACATGGCGATGCCACGCGAACCTTATGTTCAGCAATTGGCTCAACTACTGCGTATATCAGGAAACACCGTATGACCTTGAGAAGCTGGAAAAGGTTACTTTTTAATTCGGAATTATTTTTGCTCCGTAATTTTGCGGCGAAATCGTATTTTCGTAGGGGTGGATTCTATATCCGACCGTTTAATTGGCAAATTTGTTGGTTAAAACGTGTATAAGAACCTGTCTTCATAAGCATATGCACACGTCTTTTCGGCAAATTTTGCT
>UQKC01000031.1 GCA_900541495.1 uncultured Ruminococcus sp.
CCGTAAGCTTCGAGAGCCCAAACTTCCATTTCTCCGAAACGCTGACCGCCGAACTGGGCTTTACCGCCGAGAGGCTGCTGTGTAACGAGGGAGTAAGGACCAACGGAACGTGCGTGGATCTTATCATCAACGAGGTGGTGGAGCTTGAGGTAGTACATATAACCGACTGTAACGGGGTTATCGAACTTTTCGCCCGTTCTGCCGTCGTAAACGTCAGTCTTACCGTCTTCTCTCATACCTGCCTGCTTGAACATCTCACGGATATCATCTTCGTGAGCGCCGTCGAATACAGGGGTCATTACCTTCCAGCCGAGCTTCTTTGCAGCCATACCGAGATGAACTTCAAGAACCTGACCGATGTTCATACGTGAAGGAACGCCGAGAGGGTTAAGAACGATATCGAGCGGTGTACCGTCAGGGAGGAACGGCATATCTTCGGACTTAAGGATACGGGAAACGACACCCTTGTTACCGTGACGGCCTGCCATTTTATCGCCGACAGAGATCTTACGCTTCTGTGCGATATAGCAGCGAACGAGCATATTAACGCCCGGTGCAAGCTCCTTGCACTTATCACGGGTAAATACCTTAACGTCAACGATGATACCAGCTTCACCGTGAGGAACTTTAAGGGAGTTATCACGAACTTCTCTTGCCTTTTCGCCGAAAATAGCACGGAGAAGTCTTTCTTCTGCTGTAAGCTCAGTTTCACCCTTAGGTGTTACCTTACCAACGAGGATATCACCTGCGCGGACTTCAGCACCGATACGAATGATTCCGCGGTCGTCAAGATCCTTGAGAGCGTCATCGCCGACATTAGGAATGTCACGGGTGATCTCTTCGGGTCCGAGCTTTGTATCTCTTGCTTCGATCTCATATTCTTCGATATGGATAGAAGTGTACATATCTTCACGAACAACACGTTCATTAAGGAGAACGGCGTCTTCGTAGTTGTAGCCTTCCCATGTCATGAAGCCGATGAGGGCATTCTTACCAATGGAAATTTCACCGTTGCAGGTTGCAGGACCGTCAGCGAGAACCTGACCAACGTGAACTTCTTCACCGCAGTCAACGATAGGACGCTGATTGATGCAAGTGCCCTGGTTGGAACGCTTGAACTTGATGAGTTCGTAGGTGTGGGTTGCGCCTGTGCCGTCCTTAACAACGATCTCATCGGCGGAAACCTTTTCTACAACACCGTCATGCTTGGAAACAACGCAGACACCCGAGTCAACGGCAGCCTTGTATTCCATACCTGTACCAACGATAGGAGCTTCCGTTTTAAGAAGAGGAACTGCCTGACGCTGCATGTTTGAACCCATGAGTGCACGGTTTGCGTCATCGTTTTCGAGGAACGGAATGGAAGCAGTCGCAATGGAAACAACCATCTTAGGAGAAACGTCCATGTAGTCAATACGTTCTCTTTCACATTCGAGGATCTGATCTCTGTAACGTGCGTTAACGATAGGTCTTGCGAACTCGTGATTTTCTGTAAGAGGTTCGTTAGCCTGAGCAACTGTGTAGTTATCTTCCATATCGGCAGTCATATAAACTACCTCGTCGGTAACTACACCCGTAGCCTTATCAACTCTTCTGTAAGGAGCTTCGATAAAGCCGTATTCATTTATTCTTGCGAAAGATGCAAGATAGGAGATAAGTCCGATGTTAGGACCTTCAGGGGTTTCGATAGGACACATTCTTCCGTAGTGGGAGTAGTGAACGTCACGAACTTCAAATCCGGCACGGTCACGGGAAAGACCGCCCGGACCGAGGGCTGAAAGTCTTCTCTTATGAGTAAGCTCTGCGAGAGGGTTCGTCTGATCCATGAACTGTGAAAGCGGTGATGAACCGAAGAATTCCTTTATCGCAGCAGTGATAGGTCTGATATTGATAAGAGATTCCGCAGACATTGCACCCTCGTTCTGAGTCTGGGTGTTCATTCTTTCACGGATAACTCTTTCCATTCTTGCAAAACCGATTCTGAACTGGTTCTGGAGAAGCTCACCAACAGAACGGATACGTCTGTTGCCGAGGTGGTCGATATCGTCAACTGTACCAACGCCTTCGCAGAGGTTGATGAAGTAGCTGATAGTAGCATAGATATCGTCAAGAATGATATGCTTTGGAACAAGCTCTTCAAGACGGCTCTTTACCATCTCTTCGATCTCTTCCTTGTCAGCAGCATTTTCAAGGATATCCTTGAGAACAGCAAAAGAGACCTTCTCGTTGATGCCGTACTTAGCAGGGTCAAAATCAACGTAAGGAGCAATATCTACCATGCCGTTGCCGATAACCTTGACTTCTCTCTCTTCGATTCTGTGAGCGGATTCACCTGTCGGTGTGGTGTAGAATTCCTTGTGCTCAATATCGAGCCAAACTTCGGAAACACCTGCCTGCTCGATCTCGAGAGCCTTGTCCATTGTGATGAGATCGCCCTCGTCAGCCATAATTTCACCGGTGAGAGGATTTGCAACGGGACGGGAAAGTCTGTGACCTGCAATTCTTGTAGCAACGCCAAGCTTCTTATTGTACTTATAGCGTCCGAAACGTGAAAGGTCATATCTTCTTGCGTCGAAGAAAAGTGTATTGATGTGGGAAACAGCGCTTTCTACCGTAGGAGGTTCGCCCGGACGGAGCTTCTTGTAAACTTCGAGGAGAGCTTCTTCCGTATTCTTTGTAGCGTCCTTCTGGAGGATAGTCTGTTCGAGGCGTTCGTCCTTGCCGAAGCGCTCTTCGATCTCGGCATCAGTACCGCAGCCAAGTGCTCTTATAAATGTAGTAAGGGGGATCTTTCTGTTCTTATCGATTCTTACATAGATAACGTCGTTGGAATCCATTTCGTATTCCAGCCAAGCACCTCTGTTAGGGATAACGGTGGTCTTGAAAAGATCCTTACCTGTTTTATCCTTTTCAACAGCATAGTAAACACCGGGGGAACGAACGAGCTGTGAAACGATAACACGTTCTGCGCCGTTGATAACGAATGTACCGCTTTCGGTCATGAGCGGCAGATCGCAGAGATAGATATCAGCATCGCCCGAATCGACGATATCACCTGTTGCTCTATCCCATACCTTAGCCTTAACGAACATCTTTGCAGAATAAGTTACGTCAAGTTCCTTGCACTTAGCGATGGAATAGTTCGATTCGTCAGCGAGCTTAAAGTCAACAAAGCTGAGAGAATAGTTGCCGTTATAGTCTGTGATAGAGGACATATCGTGAAGAACTTCTTTAAGTCCTTCGTCCAAGAACCATTCATAAGACTTTTTCTGCACCTCAATGAGGTTAGGCATCGGCAGAACTTCGTTGATCTTTCCGAAGCTCATACGAGTTGTTTTACCAAGCTGGACAGGCTTGACATTAACCATAGGCGAGTCCCTCCTTAAAATTTTACGGGGATAATTTTCCGTTTCCGCTTTAATTTCGGACATTTGCCGAATATTTGCAAAAACAGTTGCAATTCAGAAAAAAATGTGTTATACTATTACCATACGGTAAAAACGCACATAGAATTGCATTATGATACAGTATATTATTATACTACGTTCAGCAAATTTTGTCAAGGGCTTTTTCAATAAAAAATAAATTATTTTTACTGTATATACTATTATAATAGACATAAAGGAAAGGACACATCCTAAAATGAACAGTGAATCAAACGGCTTTTACGGAGATGACGGCGAATTTTACCCCGAGGGCTCTCAGTCAGCCGAAATGTATAAACAATCTCATTCGCAGGAAAATCTTTACCCCAAGCGCCCGAATATCAGCTACACAACTCAGGCAATGCCGCAGGACGCGCCCAATATAAAGGTCGCTCCCGACGCTCCTGCCGAAAGGGACAGCTACGACGGCGAAGTTTACGAGGGCAAAACGAAATTCTGCAAATACTGCGGAAAGAAGATAGCGTTCGATGCTGTTGTATGTACTCACTGCGGCAGGCAGGTCGAGCTTCTTCAGCAGGCTGCACCTGCTCAGACGGTCATCAACAATGTGAACAACAATTCCAATTACGTTTCCCCTGCTCCGACATACAATGGAAAAAACCCTTGCCTGAAAAACAAGTGGGTCGCATTTTTCCTCTGCCTTTTCTTCGGCGAATTTGGTATACACAAATTCTATGAGGGAAAAATAGGTCTTGGCATACTGTATCTTTGCACGGGAGGACTGCTCGGCATCGGCTGGTTCATCGACACGATAAAGCTTTTGTTCAAGCCTAATCCTTACTCGGTTTGATACACATTTTTAACAGCATTTAAAGCAGACGTTTGAAAGCGTCTGCTTTTGTTGATTTTACTGCATTTTTTGTCAAAAGATGAAAAAGGAAGGAAGTTTTTATGAAGAACAAGGATCTCACCGTCGGCGAACCTAAAAGGGTGCTGATAGGCTTCACGATACCGCTTTTCATAAGCGTTATCTTTCAGCAGCTCTACAACATTGCCGACAGCGTTATTGCAGGCAAATTCGCAGGCGAAAGTGCACTCGCCGCTATCGGCGCAAGCTACCCTATCACGATGATTTTTATGGCGGTCGCTATCGGAAGTCAGATCGGCTGCTCGGTCGTTATAAGCCGTTATTTCGGCGCAGGCGACTACAAAACCGCAAAGACCTGCATAACCACATCGATGCTCGGAGGACTTTTGCTCTCGGCTGTGCTTACTGCGCTCGGCGTACTGTTCAGCCCTCAGCTTATGCAGCTTGTCAACACACCCGATGATATTTTTGCAGACGGTGATCTTTATCTGCGTATCTACACGGCAGGATTCATTTTCCTCTACATATACAACATCACGACCGGTATTTTCAACAGCCTTGGCGACAGCAAAACGCCGCTGATATTCTTAATAGTATCTTCGCTCGGAAATATCGTGCTCGATGCGCTGTTCGTCATTGTTTTCAGCTGGGGCGTTAGCGGCGTAGCTTGGGCAACGTTCATCGCGCAGGGTATTTCCTGCATACTTTCCGTAATTGTGCTGAAAAAACGTGTTGACTCGATGAAAACCGAGGAAAAAGCCGCGATTTTCAGCGGTGCGGCACTCAAAGAGATACTCACGGTCGCAATTCCGAGCATTTTACAGCAGAGTTTTATCTCCATAGGAAATCTTTTCGTTCAGTATGTCATAAACGGCTTCGGCTCGTCCGTTATCGCAGGCTATTCAGCCGCAATAAAGCTCAACACGTTCGCAATAACGAGCTTCACAACGCTTGGAAACGGAATTTCAAGCTTCACCGCGCAAAATCTCGGTGCAGGAAAGCTTGACCGAGTAAAAACGGCGTTCAAGGCAGCTATGATATTTGCACTGGCTGTCGCAGCGGTGTTTGTTTTCTGCTATACGGCGCTCGGAAAGTTCTTCCTCGGTCTGTTTATGAATGATAATTCGACCGAACTTGCGGTAAAAACGGGACTTGACTTTATGTACATAGTATGCCCTTTCTACTTCGTTGTCTGCGTAAAGCTTATCTGCGACGGTATTCTGCGTGGAAGCGAAAGTATGGGTTACTTTATGGCTTCGACGTTCACCGACCTTATCCTGCGAGTTATCTTTGCGTTCGTGCTTTCGTCATTCTGGGGAGTAACGGGTGTTTGGATAGGCTGGCCGATAAGCTGGTTCTGCGGAACGATCCTCTCGTTCCTTTTCTACAAGACGGGAGCTTGGCAGAAGAAATACAACGCACGAATGGCTGAAACAGAAAGGAATTGAGCTATGAACAAGGTACAGAAAGGCGATGTTTCCGCTCTCGGAAAAAGCTTCACGGTAAAGACCGACCGCCCTATCGGAACGGCTCACCCTAAGCACCCCGAGATAATATATCCCGTGAACTACGGCTTCGTTCCCGACCTTTTTGCAGGTGACGGTGAGGAGCAGGACGTTTATATCCTTGGCGTTGACGAACCCGTTGACGAGATCAACGTTACGATAGTTGCGATCGTTTTTCGCTCGGACGATGAAGAGGACAAATGGGTCGGCGTTCCCGAGAAGCTGCTCGGCACTCCCCTTTGCTACGAATGCAATATCCGCAAGGCTGTCGATTTTCAGGAGCAGTTCCACACCTCGACCATTGACGCTTTATATGAAAAGACCTGCGGCGCGGTAATGTTCACCGAGCAGGACGGCGTTCGGAAATATCTTCTTATCACGAACAACAGCGGACACATCGGCTTCCCCAAGGGACACGTTGAATTTGGCGAAAATGAGGAGCAGACTGCCGTTCGTGAAGTTCGCGAGGAAACGGGACTTCACGCCGAGCTTATCAACGGCTTCCGAATGGAATACCGTTATACCAACGGTGAGGGACATCACAAGAATCCCGTTTATTTCCTCTCGGAATACAACGCCGATGTGAAGCTTCAGGCTGAGGAGATAACCTCGTCCTATCTTCTCCCCTACGAAGAAGCTCTGGCGACGCTGAACTATCCGCAGGACAGACCCGTGCTTGAAGCTGCGGAGAAATTTCTGAACGAACGAAAGGAAAAATAAATGTATCTGCTGCTTCTGGCTGTAATATATCTTGCATTCATAAGCCTTGGACTGCCCGATTCGCTGCTCGGCTCGGCTTGGCCTACGATAAGGACTGCGCTCGATGTTCCGCTTTCCTATATGGGATTTGTTTCGATGATAATTTCGGGCGGAACTATCATTTCGGGGCTTATGTCCGAACGACTTACAAAAAAATTCGGCACGAAATATGTCACGCTCATAAGCGTTCTGCTCACGGCGATAGCACTTTTCGGCTTTTCGACCGTAAAGGAATTCTATCAGCTTTGCTTGTGGGGAATTCCCTACGGATTTGGCGCAGGAGCAATTGATGCTGCGCTGAACAACTATGTCGCTCTGCACTACAAGTCGAAGCACATGAGCTGGCTGCACTGCTTTTGGGGCGTTGGAACTATCGTAAGTCCGTATGTGATGAGCTACGCGCTCGTTCATTCCAATTGGTCGAATGGCTACCGCACGGTTTCCTATCTGCAGTTCGGCATTGCCGCTGTTATACTTCTCACGCTGCCGTTTTGGAAAGCGAACAAGTCTGCGGACGAAGCCGAGAACAGCGGTGAGCTTCTCGGTCTGAAAGGCGCGCTGAAAATAAAGGGTGTCCCCTATCTGCTGACGGGATTTTTCGCATACTGCGCCGCCGAGGCTACGACGATGCTCTGGGCGAGCAGTTACCTTGAGGGCGTTCGCGGTGCGACAAAGGACGAAGCTGCGGCGTTCGGTTCGCTCTTTTTCATCGGCATAACCGCAGGAAGATTCCTTTCGGGATTTATCTCCGACAAAATCGGCGACAACCGAATGATACGCATCGGCACGAGCATCGCCCTGCTCGGAGTTGTGATGATAATACTTCCGCTCAAAACGACATCACTCATCGGATTTATCGTTATCGGACTTGGCTGTGCGCCCGTTTATCCCTGCATAATCCATTCAACGCCGAGGAATTTCGGTGCGGAGAACTCGCAGGGCATCATCGGCATACAAATGGCAAGCGCTTATGTCGGCTCGACCTTTATGCCGCCCGTATTCGGACTTATTGCAAATCACATCAGCCTTAAACTTATGCCGCTATATCTTGCATTTTTCTTTATCCTGCTGCTTGTAATGCTCTCAAAGACAGAGAAAGCAACAAAGAATAATGTGTAATTCGTAATTATTTATAAAGGGAACCTCTAAAGCCTTCATTTATTGAATAAACAAAATCGACCGAACGAATTAAATTCCCGTTCGGTCGATTTATTATTTTATTTTGTAAAAATTATTCGCACTTAACAAATACAGGCGTATATTCAAGCGGTGCGTCTGCTGTTACCCACACGCCGCCGTCGAGGATATCTCCGCCCGTGAGAGCCTGCCATTTGCCCTTTGGGAGATATACCTTTCTGCTGCGCTGACCGTATTCCATAACGGGGGCAACAAGGTAGCGGCTGCCGAACATATACTGGTCGGAAAGCTCCCAAGCAGTTTCATCCTCGGGGAATTCATAGAACATCGTCCTGATGAGCGGTGCGCCGTTTTTGCTTGATTCCTCGATAAGCTCGTGGATATACGGAATGAGCTTTTCACGAACACCGAGCTGGTCGCGCATAATTTTGAATGCTTCATCGCCATAGCTCCAAAGCTCGTTCGGCTGACCCGTTTTGAGGTAGCCGCCGCCGAAATCGCGGTCATCGAGCGGTGGGATATTGTAAGGGCCACGGTCGCCATGCATACGGAGGAATGGTGTGAAAACTGCAAATTCGTACCAGCGGAGGAGAAGCTCACGGAACTCAGGGTCGTTGACATCGTCCGTCATAAAGCCGCCGATATCGGTCGTCCAGAGCGGTATTCCTGCGATACCCATATTCAAGCCTGCGGAAAGCTGGTCGCGGAAAGCTTCAAACGTGCTCGGAATATCTCCCGACCAAACGAGAGTGCCGTACTTCTGCGAGCCTGCCCACGCGCTTCTGATAAGGTTTATAAAGCCGCTCTTGCCTTGCTCGGTCATTCCGTCATAGAAAGCCATTGCGTAATTCTTCGCAAATTCGTTTCCGACCTTTAATGCAGGACCGCTGTAGAAGCGGTAGTTTTCATAGTCACAAACGGCATAATCGGGTTCTGCGTTATCGAGCCAGAAATAGTCGATGCCGAGATCGGCATAGTTCTTTTTGCACTTTTCCCAAAGATATTTTCTTGCTTCGGGGTTGAACATATCAATAGTGAGGCAGTCGCCCTGATAGTCGTAAGTCTGCGCTGCGCCGCGTTCTGTACGCTCGAGAAGTCCGAGGTCGTTCATCTCCCAGAAGTTTTCGCACTTCTTGTCAACGCTCGGCCAAACGGAAACCATTACCTTTATTCCCATTGAGTGAAGTTCGTCCGTCATTGCCTTTACATCGGGCCAATATTTCGTATCGAAGCACCATGAACCCTGATAAGGCCAGTGGAAAAAGTCGATAACGATTGCGCTGAGCTGAATTCCGAGCTCGTGATATTTTCTTGCGACTTCAAGAACCTCGTCCTGTGTGCGGTAACGAAGCTTGCACTGCCAAAGTCCGAGAAGCTCTTCCGAAACAACAGGAGTTCTGCCCGTCTGCTCGGTGAAGTTTTCGATTATCTTTGCAGGAGTGTCGCCGACGGTTATCCAGTAATCGACCTCTTCGCTGTCACGCGAGAGCCACTCGGTCAAATTCTTGCCGAAAGTTACCTGACCTACGGACGGGTTGTTCCAGAAGAAGCCGTAGCCCATTGACGAAACAGCGAACGGGATAGTTACCTGTGAATTTCTCTGCGCAAGTTCAAGCGTACAGCCTTTAAGGTCGAGGTAGGGCTGCTGATACTGACCCATACCGAACAGCTTTTCGCCGTCGTTGCTCTCGAAGCGGACGGTCATTCGCCAGTCATTGCCTGCAAGACCTTTCATCTCTCTGCCAACAAATTTAAGGCAGCGGCTCTCCTTGCTTATAGTGCCGCCGTAGCTGCGGTAATACTCGCGGAGGATAAGCTTTCCCTTGCGGAAGAAGCTGAGAACGCCTGCGAAATTGACCTCAGCGCTGATATCGCCGTTGGTGATAGCTGCGATGTTGTCCTCGATCTTGATCTCGGCAGTGCCGACAGCTTCGCTCAAGGCGTGAAGCTCGCCCGAAAAGTCGGGGTTCTGCGTTGCACGGACGCGGAGTGAATCCTTTCCCCAAGGTTCAATGAGCAAAGTTTCATTTCCGTTCTTTGCGATAAGCTTGTTTTCTTTCTGAATAAATCTCATAAAAAATGCTCCTCTCAAAACAGTGATTGACATTTCCGCTTTTTCTGATTATAATAATAACAGCATCAAAGCAAGAATTCTATCAAAATACTTTCCAAAACTATAACGATAATGCCAAAGGTGAAAAATAAAATGGAAAATCCAACTATTGTGGGAATAAACGATTTTCGAGAAGCGGCTGTCCACGGAACGCCGGAATATCCTATGCAGGCTTACATCAACTATTTTCAATGGTGTCCCGAGCATCTCATCAACTGGCACTGGCACCCCGAGATAGAGGTAACGGTCGTTCTTGACGGCGAGGTTGAAATTTTTATCAGCAATACAAGCTATAAACTCAAAGCAGGCGAAGGCATTTTCATCAATGCAAACGTTATGCACAAGCAGACGGCGCTCCCCGACGGCGACAAATATCCCGTTCTGGCAACGATATGCTTCCTGCCCGATCTGATCGGCGACTGCGGCGAAAATCTCATTTTCCGAAAATATATCCTGCCGATAACGGGAAATAAAGCGCTCCGCTGTGTGAAGCTTTCGCCCGAAAACGAGTGGCAGAAAGCAATGACAGATGCCGTTTGCAAAGTCTGCGAAATTTCTGAGAAGCCGAGCTTCGGATATGAGCTTCGCTGCCGTGATATTATGTCCGAAATGTGGTGCAGCCTTGCCGAAAATGTCGGCGAAACAACGCCCACTCCCCTTGACAGACGGACAATAACGGGCGAAAAGCGGCTCAAAAAGATGCTTTCCTTTATCTATGAAAACTATCAGAACGAAATTTCCGTTGACGACATTGCCAATGCCGCCAACATCAGCAAAAGCGAGTGCTTTCGGTGCTTCCGCACGATGATAGAGAAGAAGCCGATAGAATTTCTCAACGAATATCGGCTGAAAAAGGCACTGGAACTGCTCACGGCAGCGGATATGCCTGTCACAGAGGTGAGTTTGTCCTGCGGCTTCGGGCATATAAGCTACTTCGGCAAGCTTTTCCGCGAGGTTTACGGAATGAGCCCGAGGGAATACCGAAACCGTGCGGCTGAGCGGCTTGAAGCTAAAATATAACGCTTTTGCACGATATTTCGGTTAGATCGCTTGGTTTCGGTCGTTTTTTTCGGGCAAAAACCATACTTTATTTGTTTTTGTTGATTTACATATAAAAATATGCTATAATATAATAAAAAAGTCGGAATTTCACGTTGATGCTCACAACGTTTTCCGATGAATCAAAGATCAAAGGAGAATCATTATGCATTTATTCAGTGCAAGCTCATTATTTACAGAGGAGAATATAAAAAGCATTTCGGCGATTGCCAATGACAAAGAAAAGCTCATGGCAAAGGACATCGAGATAAAAAAACAGCTCTTGGAGCTTTATCATTTCAAATGGTACAATCTTCCCGAGGATTTCCGTCAGAACTCTTACATAATCGCGACGAATCATCTCACAGACTCGGACGCGCCGCTGCTGATAAGCTTTTATTATGAAGTTATGCACGATGTACTCAAAGGCTATCCTCAGCTTTTTGTTTTTGCGAAGGAAAACTGCTTCAACGGCGTATCTATCCCAACGGAAATTCTGCCCGTAATGGAGCTTGAAAAGGTCATGCCCGTTAACCGCACGACTTCTTTCGGTGCTGTTGAAACGCTCAAAAAGGCTAAAAAGTGGTTTCAGGAGGGAGAAAAGCCAAGACATTTTCTCATCTTCGCGCAGGGAACTATCTATGATATAAACAAGGACGTTCCCGAGGACATTGAAGAGGGTACTTTCTGGCTTGCAAAAAGCTTGGGCATACCTGTTCTGCCTGCATTTCTGGAGCAGGCGGTCGAGGGTGAGGAAAACCGCATCGTATTCGGCGAACCTATCAGTGTTCCGAAAGGCTGCCATGATTACGGTCCGTACAAGAAACTTTGGATCGAGCGCGTTATCGAGGCGGAAAAGTCATACGAAAAGGTCACGGGCACAAAGGCTCGTGAAACCGTTCTCGACAATGAACACAAGGTCAGAAAATACCACGCACATCAGGGATAAATCGTTCGCATAAGACTATACGAAAGCAGCTTCGTTCGCAAGGAAATACACCTTTGGACGAAGCTGTTTATATTTTCCTTTATTGCTCAAAATTTTCCCTATAAACATGGCAATTGCGTTAGATTGTACTAATATAGTTAGCGTATGATAACTATATTGTGTGAAACACATAAAAATACTGTATCATCATCTGCGGAAAGATGATACTATCGTTAACTGTTAAAAGGAGTATTGGGAATGAGTTTTTTGTACAGCGTAATAAAGCCTATCGTTCGTAAAAAAGTCAAGGGCAGTTCTCTTCATCAGGAGGAGAGCTATGAGGAATTAAAGCAGGCATCTTATGATATCCAGAGCAAGTTCAAATGTAACCGTCAAACGTCCCCCTATTGACAAAACCAGCCACCGCCAAACGGCGGTGGCTGGTTTTGTATATAGGGCGATTTTTGACGGTTACTATTTAGGGGGACGTTGGACGGTTACAAAAATATTAAACAGTAAAAAACCCTACAGAATTTAAACTCTGTAGGGTTTTTAGTGGCTCCCCCGCCAAGCATTAAAGTGACCCACTTTACATTTCATTCACATCTGTCGATATTACCGACAAACTTATAGTAAATCTTCACTTTCTGAACTGTCTTTTTAGGTTCAACGTATTCTTTCTCACCTACAGTTATTTTTTCTATCAGTGTGTTAAGTACCTGCGATGTCAGCTCGGTCAGATAATCATAACCCTTGAGAAGCTTAATAAACTTTTCCGAATCCTCGAATACCTTGTTTGAGGATTCAAGTTCTTCTTCAAGCTGTTCCTTTCGTGCAAGCAGAAGATTTCTCTTTTCCTCGCAATCGGCGGTCATTTCCTCAAATAGCTTTGCATCGTGGATCACTCCGTCATAATAATCATCATACAGCCGTTTGTACTTTTTCGTCTGTCTGTCAATCTGCCTGTCAATTTCGCTGAGTTCATTGGTTATTTTCTCAATCTGACCCGACTCTATTCTGATATTCCCAAGCACTCGCTCCGAAAATGCTTCTTCATCGGAATTAAGCAGCCTTATCATCATATTAATGTCCCTTAACACGTTTTCGGCAAGAATATCGTACTGAATATTGTGAGTGGAACACCTGAAATCCCCTGCTACTCTGCACTGGCTTTGGGAGCATACAAAATATCGGCTTTTATTCTTGGGATTGAACACTCGCATTGTCGCTCCGCAGTCCTTGCATACAAGCAGTCCTTTGAACATATTCTCAGGCTGATTCGGATTGCAGACACGCTTTCTCTGATTAACTCTCAAATGGGCACTGTCCCACAATTCCTGCGTAACTATGGGTTCGTGAGCATTTTCGGCTACCACCCATTCGTCCTCATCCGCCTTGAATATCTTGTCGCTCTTGAAGCTGACTTTTCTTGTCTTTCCGTTTATCATTCTTCCAAGATAAACTTGGTTATTCAGAATATTGTATATGGAGGACTTATTCCATCTGTATGGATTTTCCGATTTAATGTGTCCTTCACGATATTCTTTGAAAGCGGTCGGATTGAGTATCTGCTGTTCATATAATAAGTTGGCAACGTTTGTTACACCCATTCCCCGGTAAGCAATAAGCTCAAATATCTTTATCACCGTAGGACCCGATTCCTCATCAATTTCAAGCTTGTTTTTGTTTACCTTAGACTTTTTGTATCCGTAAGGAACTGTGGGGTGAAGGAACTCACCGTTTTTGGTTTTAACATCAAAGGAATGTCTGACCTTGCTTGAAACCTCTGCCGGGTAATACTCATTGATAACGCTTTTGATGTTCATCATCAAATCGTAATGGCTTCTCGGCGTGATGTCGATATTATCATATATGGCGATAAACCGAACACCGTTTTCGGGGAAATATATCTGCGTGTAGCTGTCAACCATTATATGCTCTCTGCCGAATCTCGAAAGATCCTTTACTATCACGAGATTGACACGACCTTTTTCAACGTCCTTCATCATACGTTTGAATTCGGGTCTGTTAAAGTTTGTGCCTGTATAGCCGTCATCACAGTAGTAGTCAACTATCTGAAATTTGTTTTCTTTGCAGAATTCTTTTGCAACAGCCATCTGCGTAGTTATTGATACGCTGGTTCCATCGTTGACATCGTCCTGCGACAATCTGCAATAACAAGCTGCTTTATATATTTTCATATCCATAAAAGTTTTCCTTTCTATGGAATGAAAAACAACGTTTGCATTTATATTTTACCATAGTAAAGCACTGATGTCAATGCAAATCTGCTGTTTTTTCCTTATTTCGCTCAAAATCATCATTTTCACAGTTGATCTCTCTGTTCATATCAGCCAGAATTCTGTCGGATACATACCCTGCAAAGAGAGATAAAAAGTCGCTCTTTCCAAAGACTCGCTCAATGACGATTTCCGTGATAACCGATGTTCTGCCCATTATCCTGACCTCCGTTGTCCGTAATCATTTGCTTTTTGGAATTTAAGGGTTTCATATTCATACCGATAAGTATATCATTTGCTTCATCAATACTCAGTCCCATATTCCAACTTGACATTATCAGCAGAAAATATATTCTTTTATCCCGAGGATACATAATGTTATAGCCTGCTATGGTAATGAGGTACAGTGCCTGAAAAATATTTGTATGCAGTGCGATACAAGCGGTTACTATCGTTTCAAGTGTCGGAACTGCTGTTTTTTGCCTGTATCGGATGATTGATACTTGAGATATGCCTGTGAGCCTTGAAAACTCTGCCATTGAGATTCCGCTTGATTCAATGCAGCGTATCAATGCTTCGTTTATATCATCATCGGGTTTACTGTCAACGTTCATATCCGCAGTGCAAATACCGTATCGCAGCATATCGTACTTTTCCACACTATAACCTCCTTTCCCGTATTGATGTGTTTTCTATATAATAACAGAGTAATTTGCAAATGTCTATTGTATCGCAATATAAGACAAGACAACGTATTTATGGGATTTTCTGCCCCTCAATTTTTCCCGATTTCGATTTTAAGGGAAAATTCTCTTATATCGCAATATAACGCCGAAAAACATTTTTGATGATTTTTGTTGAAAATCACAATGGATTTCATAGAATATTAAGATTTTATCTTATTTTAAATTAGGTGTAAGTGGCTTGTTTTATCCTTAAATCGACGCCAAAGATAATACCTCTTCCGCAGTCGCTAATCTTTTATCAAACAATAATATATGCCCATTTATTATCATAGCACATCTAATTCACCCCTGACAGTTCCCTCTAACGTATTTACGTGGTTTTCGGACACCACATTTTTCTTTTCAACGATTCTACCACCTATACTGACTGTCAGGGGTGACAGTGTCGGAATTGTAAATTTTTTTGTGTGCAAATTTTATAGTCACAATTTCAGAATATAGAATACTGTATCGTACTTTTCCATACTATAATCTCCTTTCCCGTATCGCTGCGTTTTAAATATAATAGCAGACAAATTTCCAAATATCAATAAGCGTGACCGCTAAACTCCAACAACGTATTTTCGGACTTTCTCGCCATCCTATTTTTGCCAATTGCCTATATTGCGATATTTATGCTTTAGCGTTCACGCTAAAGCATAAATTTTTTCTTTTGATTTTTGTTGAAAAACACAATGGATTTCATAGAATTTTAAGAATTTCATTTGTCTTAAATTGCTCTTTCCCGAGATGTTCCACCGGAACATTTTACAGTGCATAGGTAAAATCACTTGAAAGAGAGAAGATATTTTGATATAATATATTTAGGAAGTCCAATGCAGGAGGAATACTTATGCTTATCAATAACAACGAATATCTCAATATTATAGAGTCAGTGAAATCTGAAATTAAGAACGCTCAATATAAAGCTGCTGTAAGCGTGAATAAAGAGCTTGTTCTGCTTTATTATAACATTGGCAAGATAATCAATGAGCATAAAACTTGGGGCAGCAAATTCATTGAAAATTTTTCTGCGGATATTCATCTGTCATTTCCCGATACAAAAGGTTATTCTGTAAGAAATCTTAAATATATGGCAAAATTCGCTGCCGAATATCCCGATGAGGAATTTGTGCAACAGGTTGTTGCACAAATTCCGTGGGGACAAAATATTGTTCTTTTAGACAGAATTAGTGATTTTGAAGTCAAGAAATGGTACGCTCATAAAATTATAGAAAATGGTTGGTCAAGAAATGTCCTTATTCATCAGATAGAAAGCGGTTTATATGAGCGTCAGGAAAAAGCCGAAAAAATCTCAAATTTTGATAACCGTCTTGCTTCTCCGCAAAGTGAACTGGCTGTTCAAACAATGAAAGACCCTTGCATTTTTGATTTTATACCATTCAAGGAAGATATGATTGAAAGGGATATTGAACAGGCTCTTGTAAAAGAAGTTACAAAGCTGCTCCTTGAGCTTGGAACAGGCTTTGCATTTCTCGGAAATCAGTATCATCTGAATGTGGGCGGTGATGATTTTTATATTGATCTTTTATTCTATAATTTGAATCTTCGCTGTTATGTTGTTATCGAATTAAAAACAGGAGAATTCAGACCCGAATATGCCGGACAGCTTAATTTCTATCTTTCCGCTGTTGACGGAATAATAAAAAAAGAACAGGACAACCCTACAATAGGTCTTCTCCTTTGCAAAAGCAAGAATAATCTTGTAGCCGAATACGCATTAAAGGATATGACAAAGCCTATGGGTGTCAGCGAATATAAACTTACCGGTCAACTTCCGGAAGAACTGGAAAAACAGCTTCCGTCTGTTGAGGATATTCAGAATAGAATAAAGGATTAACCTTTTAACCGCAAAAACAAAAAATCGGAAGCAGCACACTTTTCAGCGTACTGCTTCCGATTTTTTTGTAAAATTCAGATAACTTATTCCGATACTATTACGGCTGAAACAGCCTTCATTACCTCGCCGATTTCCTTTTCGTCATCGGTGTTGATGTGCAGTGAAAGCGGCTTTGAAAGGTCAAGGCTGAAAATGCCCATTATTGATTTTGCATCAACAATATATCTGTCAGCCACAATATCAAAATCACATTCAAATAATGTTACCGCACTTACAAAATTCTTTACATCATTAATTGTGTCCAGCTTGATTTTTACTTCACGCATTTTCATAACCTCCTATGAGTTTGTTTATTTCTTTCCTTTCGGGCATAACCTTTAATGCGCCCTTTCGTGTCGTAACGAGAGCCGCAGCAGCGTTTGCAAAGGTCAGCAGCTCAATAAGCCTGTCCTCTGTAAGCTTTTCAATGCCGTTCTCCAGAATATAATTCAAAGCACAGGCACAGAAGGTGTCACCTGCTCCGGTGGTTTCAACAGACCTTACCGAAAAGCCGCATCGTTTTGCAGATACATCTCCGAAATATGCACGGCTGCCCTTTTTGCCAAGCGTTGCAAACGCAAGCCTGATATTATACCTTTTCATCAATCCCCTTACCGCCGCATCATAATCGTCAGTGCCTGTCATAAACTCAATTTCGTTATCGGAGATTTTCAGAATATCGCACATTTCAAAGCCGTATTCAATCTCACGTTTTGCTGCATCAAGAGATTTCCACAGCGGCGGACGGAGATTAGGGTCAAAGGAAATTATTGCACCGTTCTCCTTTGCAATTTGAACGGCATAGCGTGTTGCTTCACGAACGCCATCGTGTGTGGAGGAAAGCGTTCCAAAATGGAATATCCTTGCTGATTTCAGAATTTCCTCGTTTATTTCGGATTTGTGAAGCATCATATCCGCACCGGGATTTCTTACAAAGCTGAATTCCCTGTCGCCGCCTTGAAGTGTATGAACAAATGCCATTGTTGTGGGTGTTTCATAATCAAAAACAAGGCTGCTGACATCAATTCCTGCCGATTTTACCGCATCTGAAAGCTGTCCGCCGAACATATCATTACCGACCTTGCCGATAAATGCGGTTTTCTTTCCAAGCTTTTGAAGCATTGCCAGAACGTTGCAGGGAGCGCCGCCGGGATTGGCTTCAAATACGGGATTTCCCTGCTCGCTGATTCCGTTTTCCGTAAAATCTATAAGCAGCTCGCCCAAAGCGACAACATCATATTTTTTCATTGGCAGCTCACCTCACTTTGTTGTAAAAAGCCTGTAATTTTTGCCGATAATTTTGTTATCAAGCCCATAGACAGCATTGCTGATAACATACTCTCCGCCGTTTACAAAAACCTCTATCAGATTTCTGTCAATGTACACTTCAATGTTATATCCGTCCTTTAATTCGGGAGTTTCAAACTTGCAGCGTATCTCATGGTGACCTGCAAAAACGCCGCTTCTGTCGGTGCAGATTTTACTGCCGTTTCGTGAGATAACATATCCGCCGATATTGATGCTTTCACCGTCCGACAGCGTTTTTGTCAGCTTAAAGCAGTTATCTCCGCAAAGCTCCGGTTCGCTGACTTCCCTTGTGAAAAGCGAGGATATATTCGTGTGAGGTCTGAAATAAATATGCCCGTTTTTTACCTCAACAATTCTCGGTATGCAGAACATTCCAATCCACTTACCGTCAACCGCTTCGGGCATTCTCGCCCAGGCGATTATAACACGTCTGCCGTTTTCGTCGGTGGTGCTTTGCGGTGCATACAGGTCAATTCCGTAATCAAAAAAGCGGTAATCATCGTGAATGGTCATTTTGCAGCTTTCCTCATCAAAATCAACAAGGGAGCAAACCGCCGCCGAATCATAAGCCTTGCCGTCATTCAAAAACTGCATTGGTGAAAATACGATAACACTTTCGCCGTCAACCTCGAAATAATCGGGACATTCCCACATCCAGCCGAAATTATCCTTTTCGCAGAAATTCACATATTCCCAGTTTTCCAAATCGGTGCTTCTGTAAAAAAGCAGTCTGCCCTTGTTTTCTGCGGTGCTTCCGACAACCATATACCAGGCGTTTTTGCCGCGCCACACCTTTGGGTCACGGGTATGTCTTGCCGAGCCGATTTTGCTGTCCCGAATGGGAGGGATAACGGTTTTCTTGCCGTTCAGATTATCGAAATCAAAGCCGTTTTCCGAGGTGATTTTCAGCTGTGACGAAATAAAATCATCATCAATGCAACAGTTGATATTTTCGGGGTCTTCCGTAACATAATTCACACCCGTGTAGAAAATGTGCAGCTTCTCGTTATACTCCACAGCACTTCCCGAAAAGCAGCCGCTTCTGTCAGATGTCTTTGACGGAAACAGAGCAATATCCTTATGCTCCCAGTTCACAAGGTCGGAGCTTATGGCGTGACCCCAGTGCATTCTTCCCCACTTCGGTGCATAGGGAAAATGCTGATAAAAAAGGTGATACTGTCCCTTGTAATATATGAAGCCGTTGGGGTCGTTTATCCAGCCTTTGGGGGATTTTAAATGTATTCTGTTCATAGAAATTTCCTCCGTTAAATAATGGCGTTTTCAGTTTCCTTATCAAAGAAATGCAGCCTTGAGGGTGTAAACACAAACTCTATCTCATCACCGATTCCGCTTATCTCATATTTGGAAACTCTTGCAACGGTCTGACTGCCGCCGAAGTTGAAATAAAGGTTATTTTCATTGCCCATAACCTCTGCATTTTCGATAACCGCTTTCTGCTTGTTATCACCGAATACCGCAAGATTTTGCTGGTCAAGCTTAATATCCTCTCCTCTGATTCCGAGGATAAGCTCGCCCTGTCTGCCGTTCAGCTTTGCTATTACGGAATCGGGCAGAGTCATTTTACTGCCGTCTGCAAATGTCACGGTATTTCCGTTAAGGGTAATATCATAGAAATTCATCTGTGGAGAGCCGATAAAGCCTGCAACAAACTTGTTTGTGGGATGTTCATACAGCTCCATAGGCTTGCCGACCTGCTGAATAACACCGTCCTTCATTATAACGATTCTGTCTGCCATTGTCATAGCTTCCACCTGGTCGTGGGTAACATAAATCGTTGTGCTGCCAAGTTGGCGATGAAGCTTGCTTATCTCGTTTCTCATACTTACACGAAGCTTTGCATCGAGATTTGAGAGCGGCTCGTCCATAAGGAATAAATTCTGCTCCTTAACAATGGCACGTCCCAACGCAACTCTCTGACGCTGACCGCCCGATAAATTCTTTGGCTTTCTGAAACGGTATTCGGACAAGCCCAGAATGTCTATTGCCCAATCAACCTTTTTCTTGATTTCATCGGCGGGAACTTTCATATTTTTCAAGCCGTAGGAAATATTCTGCTCAACGGTCATATGCGGATAAAGCGCGTAATTCTGAAATACCATTGAAATTCCTCTGTCACGGGGAGCTATCTCGTTCATACGCTTGCCGTCAATATAAAAATCACCGCCTGTGATTTCCTCAAAGCCTGCAATCATACGCAGAGTAGTAGATTTTCCGCAGCCCGAGGGGCCTACAAATGCTATAAATTCGCCCTTTTCAATTTCAAGGTTAAAATCCGTTACGGAATTTTTCTCTGCACCCTGATATTTTTTGCATATATTTTTCATTTGAATAAAGCTCATTATTTAGCCCTCCTTAGAACCTGTCGATACAACGCCCTCTACGATCTGCTTGGAGAAAAGCGAGTAAATTATGATAACGGGAATTGTTACGAGTGTGATAACCGCAAGGGTCTGTCCCATTGTGGTGTTTTCGTTTGCCGTAATGGAGTTAAGTCCGATCTGTGCCGTAAGCAGGTCGCTTGATGTGAAAACCAGTGACGGCCAAAGATAATCGTTCCATACGCCTAAAAATGTGAATACGCTTACCGTTGCAACAACCGTCTTTGACATCGGCAGAACCATAGTGAAAAAGTATTTCACGGGACTGCATCGGTCAAGCTGTGCCGCCTCCCATACATCATCGGGAAGGCTGACGAAAACCTGTCTGAACAGAAAAATGTTGAACGGATTTACTATCATCGGAAGAATATAGCCGAACACGGTGTTCAGAAGTCCCATTTTTGCAATGAACATAAAGTTAATGGTAATAATCGTTTCCGAGGGAATTATCATCAGCATCATTATCACCAACAGCCAGCGGTCACGGAACGGAAAGTTTATTTTCGCCAGTGCATATCCCGCAAGTCCGTTTACGATAACACCCGCAACAATGAGAACTGCCGCATAAAACAGGGTGTTCAGCATATAGCGTATAAAGCTTGTGTCGGTGATTATCGAAACGTAATTATCAAAGAAGCCATCGCCGGGTGCAGGGGGAATAAACGCTTTTACGGAGTTCATATCCGCCGTAATTGCCGCATCGGGCTTGAATGAGTTTGCCAGCATCCATACCACGGGAAAGAGGAAGAATATTGAAAGCACAAACAAAACCACAGCGAGAATTACATTCAGTATTTTTTGCTTTTGAGTTCTCATTTCTTCTCCTCCTTATCCTTAGTAAGTACGGTCTGGATTATTGTGAGAATAACAACGAATATTGTAAACACGATTGCCATTGCCGAGGCAAGACCTATCTCCCAATTTACAGTACCCGTTTCGTAGATGTCGTAAACGATAGTGTATGTTGAATGAGAAGGCCCGCCGCCTGTCATTACCATTGGCTGAACTATCATTCTGAATGCACCTATAGTAACTGTTATGAACACGAATACGCAAAGGGGTTTAAGCTCGGGCAGGGTGATGTCCTTGAACATCTTCCAGCTGCTTGCGTGATCCATTTCGGCAGCCTCGTAAAGTGCGGGATTTATCGCCTGCAAGCCGCCCAGGAAAATAATCATCTGATAGCCTACACCCTGCCATACGCTCATTATTGCAATTGACGGAAGTGCCTGCTCTGCACTGTGGATAAAGGGCTGTGCTTCAATTCCGAAATTTGCAAGGAGAGAATTGAGAATACCCTCGGGACTGTAAATCTGCATCCACAGGTTGGAAACAACCGCCAGCGACATTACCACGGGAACGAAAAAAGCAACCTTGAAATATCTCTTGCAGACAGTAACCTTGTTGATAAGAAGTGCAAGTCCCAATGCTCCCAGTGTTTGCAAAGGAACGATTATCAGCACGAATTTTACCGTGTTGAAAAATGCCGCCGTGAAAAGCTCGTCACCGAAAATCGTCTTGAAATTTTCAAATCCCACAAAATGCGTAAGGTCGGGATTTAATGCGAAATAATCGGTAAAGCTGCAAATAAGCGTCAGTATCATCGGAATAAACAGGAAAATCGTCAAAAGAACAAGTGCGGGGCCGAAAAATGCCATTCCGAGAATTGAATTTGATTTATTGTTTTTCATAATCATCTTGTGTAACGCTTCAGCTTAGCGTCTATCCTTTCTACAGAATTATCCATTGCCTCATCGGCATCTCTGCCGCTGATCGCCACGTCCTCAAGCACCTGCTGAAATGATGTGCTTACCTGCGGATAAACAGGGGTTTTCGGTCTGGGGTGACCGTAATCGCGAAGCTGCTCATAAAGAGCCTTGTAATTTTCGTCCGTTTCAAAGGTGTCTATCTGCTCATACGCCGCATAGGTTGAAGGAAGGCTCTTTGTATTTTCATAAAGCAGAATACCGCTTTCCGTGCCGCTCATCCACTTTACAAGCTCGGTCGCACCCTCGATATTCTGTGTTTTGGAGGTAGCCGCATAGCACCAGGAGCCTGTGGGAGTATATCTTCCGCCGTCCCAGTTATCGCTGACAATGTATGGCGCAACGCCCAGCTGAATGTGGGAATAGCTCTGATAAACAGTGTTTACCTCCCAGGCACCGTCAAACTTGAAGGCTGCTCTGCCGCTTTCAAACAGCTTTTCAATGGGTACTGCGGACATATATTCCTTTTCAATAAGGCTTCTGAAAAACCTAAACACCTCACCGTTTGCTTCGGAATTGAAAACTCCGTCCGCCACAAGTCCGTCCTCGCTGATAAGGTCGCCGCCGTTCGACCAGATAAAGGGTGCGTAATAGTAAATGCTTGCTTCGCCCACAGGGAACGTCATATCGAGAGGATAGCCGTTCTTTTCAGCCATAATGGGGTTCAGCTTTTCGAGAATTTCCGTAAATTCGGAGAATGTCCAAGGGTGATCCTTGTCGGGAACTTCAATTCCCGCTTCTGCAAGAATTTCCTTGTTATAATACAATCCAACGCTTGATTCCATTGCACCGAGAGCGTACAGCTTGTCGTTCACCGTTCCCTGCTCCAAAATCGAATCAAGATAAACTCCCTTTTCCTCTTCGGATAGCTCTGCAAGTGGCTGAATAATTCCGTTTGCCGCATACGCCGAAACGTTCGGACCGTCAACGGTGATAACATCGGGAAGGTCGCCCGACATTACCGAAGCGTTTATCTTGTCGGAATATCCTCCGCCGCTGTCATTTCTCGGAATGAACTCCACAGCCGCAAAATAAATGCCGTTGAATTTCTCATTGAAGCTTTCCACGGATTTTCTGTATGCCTCGCCCTCGGGGGTGTCCTCAATGGTATGCACCCACATACTTATGTACTGCTCGCCCTCGTCATAGCCTGCAACCTCTCCGGGCTTTACGGATTTATCACAGCCTGTAAACGCAGTCGCACATACCGAAAGGGAGATTATTGCCGCCGCTGCCTTTAGCTTTTTCATTTTGCCCACCTCATTTTCAAATCGGTCATTTACTCTATAAGTAACCGGTTACTTTACTGGTTATATAATACCACGTAACCGGTTACTTGTCAATAGCAATGTGATAACTTTGTGAAACATTACAATAAGCTCCTTAGCCCTTTGTGTAAAACAGCAAAACCGGTTACTTAACCGATTATTCTATTGAATTTTTTCGGGTGAAGTGGTATAATTATACTAATCTTCAATCGTTCCGCCGAGTATTTGTCTACAGGTTGGTTGAAGATTAGTATCGAATACGCCACTAATGCAGGAGTTGATAGAAATGAAAAAAGAAAAGGTCACCTTTGCCGATATTGCAGAATACACAGGCTTTTCAAAAACTACCGTTTCCAGATATTTTAACAATCCCGATTCACTGACAGTCGAAAATCAGGAAAAAATCGCACAGGCACTTATCGACCTTGACTATAAGGAAAACAAGCTTGCAAAGGTGCTTGCCAACGGAAAAACCGAAATTGTAGGCGTTATTGTCCCAAATCTGTATATGCACTACTATTCCGATATGCTCAACAGAATTATTTCCACCTATGATAAAAACGGCTACAAATTTTTAGTGTTTGCAGGAAATGATGATCCCGAAAAAGAGAGAAAATACATTTCGGAGCTTCTTGCCTACAATATTGAGGGAATGATAATTTTAAGTCACACTATTCCGTCAGAGGAGCTTGCGGAGTATAACATTCCCATTGTAACCATTGAACGTGAGGATAAATATGTTTGCAGCGTAAACACCGATAATCATATGGGGGCTGTTCAGGCGGCAAGTCTGCTTGTGAAAAGCGGCTGCGATATGCTTGTTCACATCAATTCGGACGTTGCTCCCGATGTTCCCGCATACGGAAGAATTACGGGATTTAAAGAATTCTGCCAATCAAACAGCATTGAGCATAAAATTATGATAAACGAGCTTGGCAGCTGCTTCGATGAAAACCGTAAAATTATTGCTGAACTGTTTAATGAAATTGAGCGGGAATATCCCGATAAAACCGTTGGAATATTTATGGCAAACGATACTCACGCAAATATTCTGCTGAACATTATCGTGAACAAATACGGCAGACTTCCCGACAAATACAAAATTGTGGGCTTTGACGATTCTCCCATTGCAAAGGAGGCTGTAATTCCCATAAGCACGGTAGGTCAGCAAATTGATGTTATTGCAAATGAAGCCGTA
Source organism: uncultured Ruminococcus sp. (assembly GCA_900541495.1). Classification (GTDB taxonomy): domain Bacteria; phylum Bacillota; class Clostridia; order Oscillospirales; family Ruminococcaceae; genus UMGS363. The sequence continues at coordinate 24,539 of UQKC01000031.1, forward strand.
AATCTGCTTATTATGCAAATGGAAGAACGCAAAAAACGCAGACCGTCACCGCTTGCAGAGCCGATCCATAAGGTTATTACGCCTATTCTTGTTCGCAGGGATACTTCGGTGTAATAAACAGAACGCTGCTTATTCGTTTTGAAAAGCATCAAAATCAGAGAATACAAACTATAAGGCGGAATTTATATGCAGTACACTTGTAAATATCAATCTCCGTTGGGAGAAATAATGCTGTCGGCTGACGAGATAGGTCTGACGGGTGTATGGTTTGTGGGACAAAAATATTTTGCACAATGCCTGAAGGACGATACCGAGGAAAAGGAAATCCCTGTTTTATCGGAAGCAAAAAGATGGCTGGATGTTTATTTTGGCGGCAAAGAGCCTGTGTTTAAAATTCCGCTTCATTTTATAGGTACGGATTTTCAAAAAGAGGTATGGGAAATTCTGTATACCATTCCTTACGGAGAAACAATGACCTATGGTGAAGTAGCAAGCATGCTTGCAGCGAAAAAGGCTTGAAAAGAATGTCTGCACAGGCTGTCGGAGGAGCTGTCGGCCGTAATGATATATCAATTATTGTGCCGTGTCACAGGGTAGTCGGTGCAAACGGCAGCTTGACAGGTTATGCGGGAGGTATAGATAAGAAGATAGCTCTTCTCAGGCTGGAAAAGGCTTTCAATGAAACGTTTTTTGTGCCGAAACACAGCACAGCACCGTAAATTTGCAGTTGATTTTTTATCTCTTCCGTGGTAGAATATAGTATATCGGTTTACAGATCATAGTATTTGTATGGAGGTCAGTATTGTGAATATAAAGGAATACAACAAAGCACTTACAACAGCAAAATGCTGTTCGGGTGAAAATGCCCCCGATTTTAATTCTATTGCAATAACCGCTCAAAAGGGAGCTTGCATAGTATTTGACGGCGTTGATTTTACAGGTGCAAAATGCCTGCTTGCCGAATTGTCCGTTGACGCAAATAATACAAGCAAGCCGATTGAAATTTATGCAGACGAAATTTCGGAGCAAAACAGTGTCGGAACTGTTCTTACAGCTGAAACTCCTGCTGTAAGCAGTTATGAATTTTTTGATTGCTATGCTGACTTAAGCAAGAAAATAAACGGACTTCATAGTCTGATATTTTTCTTTGCCGATGATATTACCTTTGAATTTAACATGTTCAAGCTGACAGCTTACAACGGAACGGAAACACAAGCTGAACACGACAAGCGTATGAAGTGGTGGCGTGATGCGAAATTCGGTCAGTTTATCCATTACGGTGCGTATTCATATCTCGGCGGCGAATATCTCGGCACAAAGGTCGGCTGGTATTCCGAATGGATAATGGACAGCCATAAAATATCAAGGGAGGATTATGCGAAAAATGCGGCGGCTCATTTCAATCCCGAAAATTTTGATGCAAAGAAAATTGTTGCAGATGCAAAAGTGGCAGGTCAGAAATATCTTGTTATAACCTCCCGTCATCACGAGGGACTGAGCATTTATGGCACAAAGGTACGTGAGTTTAAGGACTATTGTCTGATGAACAAAAGCACCTGTCCCGAATATAATGGGGGAGATATTCTCAAAGAGCTTTCAGAGGAATGTAAAAAGCAGGGTATACATTTTGGAATTTATACAACAATTATGGACTGGCACGATATAGCACAGGACGGTTGGAATAACAATTCCATTGCCCCGGGTCACACAAAAGCCGAATACAAAACAAGGCTAAAAGCACAGCTCAGAGAGCTGATTGAAAGCTACGGTGCAGAGGTATTTTTCTTTGACGGTGAATGGATAGATTGGTGGACAGAAGAGGACGGCAGAGAGGTGTATCGCTTTATCCGTTCCCTTAATGAAAATTGCATTATTAACAACAGAGTCGGCAAGCGTAACCGTTCCGATGGTGATTACGGAACACCCGAACAGGAGATCCCGATTAACGGTCTTGATTACGATTGGGAATCGAATGTTACAATGAATGACAGCTTTGGTTATAAAAAAGGCGATACAAACTGGAAATCTGTGGAGTGGATAATTTACAGTGTTGCCGATGTTGCGAGCAAGGGCGGAAATATGCTTCTGAATGTCGGTCCCGACGGTACGGGAATTGTTGAAGCTGCTCCACTTGAAAGAATGGCAGAAGCGGGTAAGTGGTTTGCGAAGTTCGGTGCTTCGATTTACGGAACAAGAAAGACCTGTTTCAGCAAAAGCATAGGAGAAAATATAAGAATTACCACCAATCCCGAAGCAGGAAAAATTTTCGTTATTCTGCTTGATAATTCTCCCGAAAAAACCGCAGAAATCATTATCCCTCATATAGAAAACGAGATCACAGCCGTTACCGATATGGCTGACGGAAGTAACATTCCTTACAGAATTGATAAGGACGGAATTTGTCTTGATATTTCTTCCGCAAGTGTTCAGAAATATGCGGCGGTATATGAAATATCGGTTGTGGGAATTCCGACAGAAAAGCCTGCCGCAAAATCGCCCTTGAAAAATGCGGAAATTACGATTGAAATTACGGAAGAAAAACACAGCGTTCCGTTTACCGTAAAAGGCACATACAAGGGCGGAAGCAAAGTAATTGTCAGGGTTTGGGGAACGTCCTTTGCTTCGTTTGACGTTAAGGCGGCAGTTGATGAAAACGGAAAATGGGAAGCGGTTATTGACAGGAATACTTCCATTGACGGTATTACACTTACAGCAATGCTGTTTGACGCCAACGGAAATTTACTTGATGAGAAAAAGTTTGTTATGTAACCGGAGTTATATTTATGAAGATAGACCATATTGCAATTTATGTTAATGACTTGTATAAAGCACGGGATTTTTTTGTTAAATATTTTGATGCTGTCCCCAATAATGAATATCACAACAAGAAAACCGATTTCAGATCTTTTTTTCTCACATTTGATGATGGGACAAGGCTTGAAATAATGAATAAGCCGCAAATGTCCGACAAAAATAAAGAGCTTGACCGAACGGGGTATATTCATATTGCATTCAGTGTCGGAAGTAAAGAAAAAGTTGATATGCTTACCCAGCGATTAAAAAAAGATGGTTATGAAGTAATAAGCGGCCCCCGAACAACGGGAGATGGCTATTACGAAAGCTGCATTGCTGCATTTGAAAACAATCAGATAGAAATAACCGTTTAATTCCGATTTGGGAACACTGTTTCAAAGGTATGGCAGGAATTTCCTGCCATACCTTTCTCTACACCTATAAAGCAACATCAATAATTCAAAGTCTTAGCCACAATCCTGTCCGCAAAATTTCCGTCATCGTCAGTGTCCGTCATTGCTATCCCTCCACTTATTCAAGTATCACCCTACGTATCTCCTCAATCCACTTCTCAACACAACCGCTGTACTCTTTCCTGCGGTTATATACCTCCATTTTCTCCTCATACTCTGAAATTTCATTCTCATCGGCATCTTCGGGAAGTTCGGGTTTGTCATAGTCCTCATAGAAATCAAGGTAGTCCCTGCGTTCGCAAAGGTAGCCGTAAAATGCAGTGCGAATACCCTTTGCATAGTTTTCATTGCCCTCAAAATATTCATCGTGAATACGCTCCTTATGGCAGCACAAGTCATATCAAACCGATTGGTGTCAAGCTCATCGAGAACGGAAGCAAAAGAGCTTCTCGCAACCTCCTCCCACTCCTCATACTCATCATCGGTATCGCAAGCATAGCCGATTCCTTTCCCCGATGTTCCACCGGAACATCTCTTTTTTGATTACACTCACATTATACTACTTATATAAGTAGTATTCAATAGTAATTCCAGCCAAACTTGATTATACAAATTTAGCTTATACGTTGTCACGGCCTAAAATGTGCACAAAAATTCAAGCAAAATCTTGCGTATATGGATTTTGCGCAGAATTTTTGTCTGCACATTTGGGAGTGAAAACGTATTGCGCACATTGACAAAATCTCCATTGCTATGGTATAATGGATAAAATATACTTATGCAAGTAGGAGAGCGATAAAAATGCCTGTTTCCGAGAAACAAAAAGGATATGCCCGAAATGTGGGAACAGCTGAATAACTCAGCTGGGACAATATGCGTACCCTCGGTACAAGAGTCCGCACACAAGATGCCGAGGATTTCAAGGCTTGGTGTGCAATGCGTGGGGTTTCCACCACCTCCGAGATTAAAAGATTTGTTATGAGCGAGCTTGAAAAATACAATGCTGTTATGGAAAAGCAGCAGAATGATAGTAAAAACAAGTGAGCATTTTTGTTTTCCTTTCGGGTTGATTTTTGGCTGTGCTTATGGTAAAATATAGTTGGGTGGATTTTTAATCTGCCCGATAAATCGGAATTTTACGCATGAATTTGGAGTGAAAATTGTGGGAAGAAGAAATTTTGATTTAATAAAGAAAAACTTGATTTCGTTAGGCTATATAGTTAATTGCTTTGAAACTGCTTCCGAAGCAACGAGCTATATAAATTCTAAAATTGATAATCAAACTGTAGGGTTTGCAGGTTCTATGACATTGGAAAAAATGGGACTTTTTGAAAAGCTAAGTACACATAATCAGGTGTTTTGGCATCATAGGATACCAGAAGGAAAAACAAGTAAAGAGGTTCGCTTAGAGGCAAACGCAGCATCCATATATATTACTTCAGTAAATGGAATTGCTGAAAGTGGTGAAATTGTCAATATAGATGGAAATTGTAATCGTGTTGCATCAATATTTTATGGGCATGAAAAGGTTTATTTTGTCAT
>UQKC01000032.1 GCA_900541495.1 uncultured Ruminococcus sp.
ATTAGTATAAAATACAGGAAAAATCTGTGCCGAAATCACATATATCCAAGATTGTCGGCTTGATTTTTTCCGAATTTTATATAAAAATTGGCTGACAAAGTGATATTCACTTTGTCAGCCGTTTTTATTTGAGTTCAAGTCGCATTTCGGTATTTCCTCTTTCAACGAAGCCGTTTTTAAGATAAAGAGGTTTTCCCATTTTTGTTGCGGAAAGGTCGATACAGGTTATCCCCTGCTCCCTTGCATCGGAGATTATCCTGCGCAGGATAGCCGAGGCTGCGCCCTTTCTGCGGAACTGCTCCATTGTATATACATTCATAAGGAGTGCGGTCTTGCCGTTGATAAAGTGCGTATTTGCAGGTCTTTCGACGGTTATGAAAAATATCACTGCTGCGGGAACGCCGTTTTCCTCTGCGATATAGGCAGTAAAATCTTTGCCGATATGACGGCTGAAATAATCGGGGAGCTGTTTATTGAGCTCGTCCGTCTGCTCCTTTGAGAGCGGTCCCATATCGTCATTTATATAGGCGAATCGGAACTTTATCAAAAGGCCGATATCGTCCGTTGTTGCGATTCTTATATCCATCAGAAAACATCCTTCTTTCTTATGATATGCCGTCTGATTATGATAACTATCGAAAGTGTGACGCAGGCAACAAGGAACAGCGGAACTATCCACTTGTTCTGCGATTCATCCTGCGTGGACTTGATATCCGTCCAGAGATCCTGCATCTTCTGATTTGCTTCATCGGAAAGATTGCGGAAGATAGTTGTATTGTTGTTAAGATATTCGCTGTCGGGATAGGAAACCTTGTCATTCTGCGTTTCCTCGTCAAGCATATCGAAAGCGACGCTGTTAGGTGTTGAATAGCCGATATAGCTTGTCGTAGCGTAAGCTATGTCGGGTTCGCACATAAAGTTGATATACATTTCAGCGGCCTCTTTCTGCTTTGCGCCTGCAGGGATACACAGAGCATCGACAAAAAGGTTCGTTCCGCTTTTCGGCGTTACAAAGCCAAGGTCTTCATACTCGTCCATAAGTGTAACGGCGTCGCCTGCGTAATACGGTGCGACAAGTGCTTCGCCTGCACCCATTTTATCGAAAACTTCGTCCATTACATATGCTTGGATAACGGTTTTCTGCTCTTTGAGCAGATCGGCACATTTTTCAAGTTCTTCAGAGCTTTCGGTATTGAGCGAGTAGCCGAGCCTTATTTCCGCAATGGCAAAAGCATCACGGGGATTATCGAACATCAATATTCTGTCGGAATAATCCTCGTTCCAGAGTATATCCCAGTCTATTTCCTCGGGCGGAATATCGATCATCGTTGTATCATAGATGATACCGACCGTTCCCCAAGTATAAGGTACGGAATACTCGTTCTGAGGGTCATATTCGGGGTTCACAAAAGTATCGGTGATATTTTTAAAATTCGGGATATTGTCGAAATCAAGCTTTTGAAGCATATTTTCGTGTATCATTCTCGAGATCATATAATCGGAGGGAATGATGATATCGTAGCTTGCTCCGCCGCCTTTCAGCTTTGCGTAAAGCTCCTCATTCGTGGCATAGTTGGTGTAGTTTACCTTTATGCCCGTCAGATTTGTAAACTCAGCGTTTACGTTGAGAGTGTTTTCCTCCGAACCGTCGGAGATATATTCGCCCCAATTGTAGACATTAATCGTTATGCCTTTATCGCGGAAACGCGAGTAGTATTCGTCGTCCTCGATAGTGAGCGTTTGAACTTCGGATTCCTCTTCTTTGCTGTCGGCTTCTTCTTCGATATGGTCAGCGCAGGCGGAAAGAGAAAGGCACAATGCGGCTGCAATGGTAAGCGAGAAAACTTTTTTTGAAAAGAATTTTTTCATCATCGTCTTTCCCCCTTTTCCTTTGCATTGCTCTTTATCTCAACGATATTTTTTATAACGAGGATAATAACCACAACGAGGAATATTATCGTTGACAAAGCGTTTATCTCGGGGCTGACCTTTCTTCTCGTCATTGAATAGATCGTAACGGGAAGTGTCTGCATACTCGAACCGCAGGTGAAGTAGCTGATAATGAAATCATCGAGCGAGAATGTGAACGAGATAAGAAAACCCGATACTACACCCGGCATAATTTCCGGCAGAACTACCTTGAAAAATGCTTTGAGCGGGTTGCAGCCGAGATCCTGTGCTGCTTCGTACACGAATGGATCCATTTGATTGAGCTTCGGCATAACATTCAGTATGACATACGGCACATCGAACGTAATATGCGCTATAAGAAGAGTTACGAAGCCGAACTCGAAGTTCATTCTTGCTGCGAAGAACACGAAAAGCAGCATAAGCGAAACGCCCGTAACGATCTCGGGGTTGATTATCGGGAAATTCGTGATATTCAGCACGATAGCTTTCGGAACTTTTTTCATATTTTTTATTCCGACAGCTGCGGCTGTTCCAAGAATAGTTGAAACTATCGATGCGAGGACTGCGATGATGATAGTATTCATCAGCGATGACATTATTATCTCGTTTTTGAAAAGCTTTATATACCAATCGAATGTAAACCCCGACATTACCGAGCGGCTTTTCGTTGTATTGAACGAAAAAACGATAAGGACGAATATCGGAACATAAAGAAACATCATCACGAGGGCGAGATATACTTTAGCAAATTTTTTCATACTCTCTCCCCCTTTATATTACCATTACGCCGTCATCGTCTGCGCCGAACTGGTTCAGTATCGTCATTATGAGCAGGACAATTACCATAAGCACGAGCGATATTGCTGCGCCGAGATTGATATTATAGGAATTTCCGAGGAACTGCATTTCGATAAGGTCGCCGATAAGGAGGTTTCCGCCGCCGCCCAACATTCTTGAAATGATGAATGTGCTTATTGCAGGAACGAAAACCATTGTTATTCCCGAAAATACACCGGGAAGGCTCAACGGAAACACCACTTTCAGCATAGTTTTTGCAGGATTGCAGCCGAGATCTGCGGCAGCCTCGAGGACGCTTTTATCTATCTTCACCATTACCGAATAGATAGGCAGTATCATAAACGGAAGATAGTTATAGACCATTCCGAGGACGACTGCGCCCTCTGTATTCAGCATTTTGAAAGGTCCAAGTCCGACCAATCCGAGCAGAGCGTTTATAAGTCCGTTATTTCCTAGCAGCGCCATCCAAGCGTAGGTTCGCAGCAGGAAGTTCATCCACATCGGAAGCATAACTATCATAAGCATCGTACTTTGGATATTCGTATTCATTCCGATGAGGATATACGCGAGCGGATATGCGATAAGCAGGCATATAACCGTCGAAATGAGTGCGAGCCATATTGAACGGACGAAAATAGGTGTATATTGTGCAACATTTGAAACATAGTCGAGGGTAAAATGACCGTCCTTATCGGTGAACGCAAAGTATGCGACCATTATGAGCGGAACAAGTATGAAAACTATCATCCACACAAGGTAAGGAGCAGCAGGAAGCTTATTCTTCATTTTCAGCATTTTCCTCCTTTACATCATCGTCTTTCATACGGTGCATAATGTGTATATCATCGGGAGTAAAGGAAATTCCGACAGATGCGCCCTTTTCGGCTGCTTTTGTCGAGTGTACTATCCACTGGAAGTCATAACCTTCTATCAGCATTTCATAATGAACGCCCTTGAAGATAACGGATTCGACAATTCCGTTGAGCTTTGACTCACTCGGAGGAACGAGAGTTATATCCTCGGGACGGATAACGATATCAACGGGAGTATTTTCACCGAAGCCGCTGTCAACACATTCAAATTCGTTGCCTGCGATCTCAACGAGCCTATCTCTTATCATAAGTCCGCGGAGGATATTGCTTTCGCCGATAAAGTCGGCAACGAACGCATTCATCGGTTCGTTGTAGATATCTACGGGAGAGCCTATCTGCTGAATTTTGCCGCCGTTCATAACAACAACAGTATCACTCATTGTGAGAGCTTCTTCCTGATCGTGGGTAACATAGATAAAGGTGATTTCAAGCTGCTCCTGGATTCGCTTTAGTTCGATCTGCATTTCCTTACGAAGTTTAAGGTCGAGTGCGCCGAGCGGTTCATCAAGAAGAAGCACCTTTGGGTGATTTACGAGCGCTCTTGCGATAGCGACACGCTGCTGCTGACCGCCCGAAAGACGGGTGATGCTTCTCTTTTCATAGCCGACAAGGTTAACAAGCTTGAGCATCTCGGCAACTCTTTTCGATATTGCCTTTTCGGGCATTTTTTTGATTCGCAGACCGAATGCGATATTATCATAAACATTCAGGTGAGGAAAAAGCGCATAACGCTGGAAAACCGTATTGATGTTGCGTTTATAGGGCGGAACGCCGTTAATGCGCTGACCGTCGAACATAACATCGCCGCTGTCGGGTTCAAGAAATCCGCCGATGATACGGAGAGTTGTTGTTTTGCCGCAGCCTGACGGTCCTAAGAACGTTACAAATTCCTTATCCTTTATTTCAAGGTTTATTTTATCAAGTATTCTTTCGCCGTCAAACTCGACAACTATATCTTTCAGCGTTATAATATTTTCGCTCATTTATATTATCCTCCCCAAATTCCAAAGTATCGCACACCAAATTATTTCATACTTATTATTATGTACCAAAATAAAGCATACAATATTAACTTTATTCTTATTTGCAGAAAAAGTCAAGAGATATTTCATTAATTTACAAAATAACACATAAAAGTCCCCACAAAAAGCAAAAATAAACGGCACGACCTGCAAAAACTGCAAATCGTACCGTAAAAATTATACTGAAAATTATTCGTTGAAGAAAACGTAGAATGACTTGTAGGTCATATAAACATCGGTCTTTGCAACGACTTCAAACGGAGCATGCATTGAAATAACGGGAACGCCGACATCGATAACGTCCATATTCATATTTGCAAGGTAAGCCGCAACTGTACCGCCGCCGCCGCCGTCAACCTTGCCGAGCTCGCCTGTCTGCCAGATAACATCGTTCTTATCGAGGAGTGTACGAACTCTTGCAACGAATTCTGCGGAAGCGTCCGATGTACCCGACTTGCCTCTTGCGCCCGTGAACTTTGTAACGCATACGCCGTAGTTCATAAATGCGCAGTTTCTCTTATCCATAACGTCGGGGAATGTTGGGTCGAATGCTGCGTTTACGTCAGCGGAAAGGCACTCGGTATTTGCGATGACCGTTCTGCCGTTTGCGCCGAAGCTGTCAGCGAGGTTATAGAAGAAATGCTCGAGGTAATCGGAGCAAAGTCCCGTATTGCCGTCACTGCCCGTTTCTTCCTTATCGGTGAGAACGACAACGGAGGTCTTCTTAACGCTTGTGCAGTCGAGGATAGCCTTTAAAGCTGTGTATGCGCAAACCTTATCATCGTGACCGTAAGCGCCGACCATACTTCTGTCGAAGCCAACGTCCTTTGCCTTGAATGCAGGAACGGCTTCGAGCTCTGCGGAGAGGAAGTCTTCTTCGATGATGCCGTACTTTTCATTGAGGATAGAGATAATGTTGAGCTTTACCTTTTCGCTCACTTCATCGTCCTTGAAAGGCATTGAACCGATGAGGATATTGAGTTCCTCACCCTTGATAAGCTCGCCCGGAGTGCGCTTCATCTGGTCACCTGCAAGGTGCGGAAGAAGATCTGTTACGCAGAATACGGGGTCGGATTCATCTTCGCCGATGCTTACTGCGACCTTAGTGCCGTCCTTTTTGATTATAACACCGTGAAGAGAAAGTGGGATAGCCGCCCACTGGTACTTCTTGATGCCGCCGTAGTAATGTGTCTTGAAGAGAGCAGTTTCGTTATCCTCATAGAGAGGTACTTGCTTCAAGTCAAGGCGTGGGGAATCGATATGAGCTGCTGCGAGGTGAACGCCCTTTTCGATAGGCTCTGTTCCGATAATTGCAAGGATAATAGCCTTTCCTCTGTTATTGAAATAGATCTTATCGCCTGCTTTAAGGCTCATTCCGTATGTGAATTCCTTGAATCCGCACTTTTCAGCGAGGGTGATAGTCTTTGTAACGGCTTCTCTTTCGATCTTTGCATCGTTAAGGAATGCTTTGTAATCCTCACAGAAGTCAAAGCAGGTCTTTATTTCGTCCGAGGTAAGTCTTAAACCTGCGTGTTTTTTTGAAATGCAGAGCTTTTCTTTAAGAAGCTGACCCTGCGATTTTTCTTTTGACATTTTACATCATCCTTTCGGTTTAGTTTTCATATAAGTTAGTATAACTGCGGTAGGCAGTCATAACCTTATGAACATAGTGATTTGATGAAGCCGAGGGTATCTTGTCGAGAGTTTTCCCGTCCGAGCTGTACTCCTTATCGGCGAGCCAAGCGTTGACCTGTCCCCTGCCTGAAAAATAGGCAGCGAGTGCGGTTTCTTCGTCGTTGTATTCGCTGTAAAGAAGCGAGAGAAGATACGTTCCGCAGCGGATATTATGCTCCGCGATGAACATATCATCGTAGGTTATGCCGCTTTCGTCATTCATTCGGTATTGCACCCAGTCGAACGCATCTTCCATAAGCTGCATAAGTCCCCTTGCACCGACATCGGATTCCGCTTCGGGTCTGAAGCCGCTTTCGGTCTTGATAACGGCATAGACGAGGTATTTATCGACACCGTATTCGGCGGAATATTTTTCAACATAAGGCTGAAATTCCAGCGGATAGATATATTTTCTGCATAAAGCATCGGCGTTTATTCCTATGATAACTCCTGCCGCGATAAGCAGCACGAGAAACACCGCTGCAAGCTTTTTACGCATTATTGCAATACTCCTTAACCTTGTCCGCAACCTCGTTTGCCTTTTCACGGAGAACATCTACCGATTTATTGTTTTTGATGATAAAATCGGAATGGTTGATGAAAAAGCGTTCCGAATGCTGCGATGAAAAACGCTCCTTTATACGCTCCGCAGGTATCCCGTCGCGCTTAGCGATACGGTTTATCCTTGTCATTTCGGGGGCGGTAACGCTTATGATAAGGTCACAGAAATCGTCCGCTCTGCTCTCGAAAAGCGTTGGCGCATCGAGCAGGACATACTGCTTCTGTTCCTGTGAATATTCCTTTATTTTCTGTAAAATTTCAAAAATTATGTATGGATAAGAAATGGCGTTGAGCTGTTTAAGCTTTTCTTTATCGGTAAAAACGATAGCCGCAAGTGCTTTTCGATCGAGTTCGCCGTTTTCATTGATGACTTCGCTCCCGAAGCACTCCTCGATCTCTTTAAGGCAAGGTTTGCCTTTCTGCATGACCTCTCTTGCGATCTTATCGGCATTGATTATCTCAAAGCCTTTTTGCGAAAAGACATCGCAGACGGTCGTTTTTCCTGCTCCGCTCTGACCCGTGAGCCCTACCACACAGATACCTGTGTTGCCGCTCATACGTTTACCACCTCAAATCCTGCCGCTCTGAGAAGACGGTTGTAAACCGCAAGGCCTACACCCGTTCTTGACGGGCAGCGAACATAAAGCTGCGTGATGCCAAGCTCGTCCGCTTCGCGGAGGTTTGCAAAAAGCTGTGCAGCCTGCTCCTCCGATGTGTCGCCGTAGGTCATAGTCTGAACGCCGTCACACGGCTTGTCGCTGTCGAAGATCATTGCGCACACGCCGCTGCCGTTATGCTGTTTTACATAATTTGCGAAAGCTTCATACCCGCCGCATACTATTGTGACGTTTGCTTTCGGCGAATAATGCTTATATTTCATTCCCGGAGAAAGGACTTTTTCGCCCTCCGCAACGGGTTCGAGTATTCCCTTGTCAGTGAAAACGGGGACGTTGAACATACTGAGGTCTTCTGCGGAAACGTATCCGGGGCGAAGAAGTCTTATTCCGCCGTTTTCAAAAGATATAACTGTGCTTTCAACGCCAACTCCGCAAGCTCCGCCGTCGATTATGGCAGGAATTCTGCCTTTCATATCATTCATAACGTGCTGCGCTGTAGTTGGACTTGGACTTCCAGAGAGGTTCGCAGACGGAGCAGCGATAGCTTTTCCGCTTAATTCTATGAGAAGCCGAGCTGTTTTATGAAAAGGTATGCGAATTCCGACCGTGTCAAGTCCGCCGCTCGTTGTATAAGGGATAATGTCACGCTTAGGGAGGACCATAGTTATTGGACCCGGGCAGAACTTTTCCGCAATTTTATATGCAAGGTCGGGAACATTGCATACATACTTTTCCATTGAATCGACCGATGAAAGGTGAACAATGAGCGGATTATCGGACGGTCTGCCTTTTGCGGCAAAAATTTTCTTTACCGCCTCGACATTTTCTGCATCTGCGCCAAGTCCATAGACGGTTTCGGTCGGCATACCGACAACTTCGCCTTTTTTTATAAGCTCTGCGGCATATTCAACATCGGCTCTATCCGATGACAGAAGCTTTGTATCAAACATTTTCTTTTTGCTCCTTGTTTATTCATCTCTTGCAGAAAGCTTTGCGGCTGTATCCGCAGTTGCAAGAGCGTCAATTACCTCGTCAAGATTTCCGTTGAGGATACTTTCAAGGCGGTATATCGTAAGACCGATCCTATGGTCGGTAAGTCTGCTTTCGGGAAAATTATAGGTTCTGATTCGCTCGGAACGGTTACCCGTGCCGACCTGAGAACGGCGCTCGGAAGCAATTTTTTCGTTCTGCTCTTCGAGCATTGATTCGTATAATCTTGAACGGAGAATTTTCATCGCTCTGTCCTTATTTTTATACTGGCTTCGCTCGTCCTGACACTCGACAACAACACCCGTTGGGAGATGGGTTATTCTTACAGCGGATTCTGTCTTGTTGATATGCTGACCGCCTGCGCCCGATGCACGGAAAACGTCTATCTTAAGGTCAGTCGGATTTATCTCCAGTTCGACTTCGTCAGCTTCTACAAGAACTGCGACCGTAACGGTCGAAGTGTGAACTCTGCCCTGCGATTCGGTTTCGGGGACACGCTGAACACGGTGAACGCCGCTTTCATATTTAAGGCGTGAATATGCGCCCTCGCCAATGACATTAAAGCTAATTTCCTTAATGCCGCCAAGCTCGGTCTCATTTATGTTCAGAACTTCTATTTTCCAATGCTTGCTTTCGGCATACATTGTGTACATTCTGTAAAGTGAATTTGCGAAAAGTGCAGCTTCTTCGCCGCCTGCACCGCCGCGAATTTCGATGATAACGTTCTTATCGTCATTCGGGTCTTTCGGGAGAAGCATAACTTTAAGTTCTTCGGTAATTTCTTCAAGCTTAGGCTTTGCTTCCTCTATCTCGGCTTCGGCAAGCTCACGCATTTCTTCGTCCGTTGACTTATCGGCAAGAATTTCCTCCGCGTCTGTTTTATCCGAAAGTATTTTGCAGTATTCCCTATACTTTTCAACGATTGGAGTGAGGTTCTTATACTCTTTCATATAGGAAGCATAAGCTTTTGTATCGTTGATGATATCGGGATTCATAAGCTTTTCGGCTATATCGTTGTATTTTTCTTCGGTAAGTTTAAGCTTTTCAAGCATAAATTTTCTCCTTCGGGATATATGTCAGGCATTGTCTTCCTTGTGGACGACCTGCTTTATATTTTTCTCAATTTTATTTCTCGGAGTCATAAATTCTCTTCCGCAGCCCTCGCAGCGGAGCTTGAAATCCATACCTGCACGGATAACGGTCATTTTATTGCTTCCGCACGGGTGAGCTTTTTTCATTGTCAAGATATCGTTCGGACGAATATCCATTTTATGAATCTCCTTTTATTATGTTGTATTTTTTCGGGAGTTAAAGATATAATATACCTTACAAAAATGAAAATGTACAAAAAATCAGACAAATATGCAAATTTGATTTTTTCTGCACTTTCAAAACGAAAGGAAGTTAAACTATGAAAATAATTGCTGAATTCGACTCGGTAAATTCCGCCGATCTTGCTGCGGCAAACATTCGCAGAACTATTTCGCCCTTTTCGGACATAAGAGTTCTGCAAAAACACGAGCACACTTCAATGTCGTTCAGCGGACTGACAGCTGCATTCGGCAACGGCAATCCTGCTATCGGGCCTAATATGTACACATATCCCGTCCCTGCGACTAATGACATCGATATGGACGAACACACCGAAAAAGTCACTCTTGAAGTAGTATGCACCAAAGAGGACAGAAAAAAAGTTTCGGGCATTATCATCAACAGCGGTGGTTACAGTCTGAGCGAACTGAACTGAATAGCATATATTCCCATACGGCGGCATAAACTTGAAAGAAAATATTTTTAAGCCAAAATATGGGAGGTACAAAATGAACAACTACTACCCCGAGGGAACGCTTATCGGCTCTCCCGAAAACACAGCAGCAATGAAAAGCATTTTCGCGCTTCAGGATTCGATATTACAGGGAAAAATTCTCGAAGCGAGAGCTGTTGTGTGCGACAACGAACATAATCTTATCGTTGAGCTGCCCTGCCCGAACTGCCCAAAAGGAATTATCCCGAGGACGGAGGGTGCGCTCGGCATTGAGGACGGTTCAACGAAGGATATTGCTCTTATAACCAAGGTCAACAAGCCGGTCTGCTTCAAAATCTTGCGGCTGATAAAAAATCCCGACGGTTTATTCACCGCCGTTTTATCGCGACGCGCTGTTCAGGAAGAATGTATGGAAAACTTCATTTCCCAGCTTCATGCAGGAGATATCATTCCTGCAAAGGTCACGCATCTTGAACAGTTTGGCGCATTCGTTGATATCGGCTGCGGAATACCGTCACTTATCCCGATAGATTCTATTTCAATATCGAGAATTTCACACCCGTCCGACCGATTTATGCCGTATCAGAATATACGGGTAATAATCAAGGGTCAGAGCGGCGGAAAAATTCTGCTTTCTCACAAAGAGCTGCTCGGAACATGGGAAGAAAACGCCGCACGTTTCAGCTGCGGCGAAACGGTTTCGGGAACGGTGCGCTCCGTTGAGGACTACGGTATTTTTGTAGAGCTTGCACCAAACCTTGCAGGACTTGCCGAGCCTAAAGAAAATGTTCAGGCAGGCGACAATGCAAGCGTTTACATAAAGGCGATAATCCCCGAAAAAATGAAAGTCAAACTCATTATCGTTGATGTTTTCAAGGAACAGCACAAAGACCCGTCGTTCCGATATTTTTTCAATGAAGATCACATTTCGCACTGGGTCTATTCTTCGCCCGATTCGGGAAAGCTTATCGAAAACTATTTCGGCTGACGCTTTTCCTCGTCGGCGAGTATCTTATTTCTGTAAGCAAGGGCAGCCTGCTCGTTTTTGTTCTCTCCAAAATGGTAGTAGACCTTGTTTTTCAGAGGGTCGGGCAGGTATTGCTGCTTGACGTAATGATTCGGGTAGTCATGCGGATATAGGTAATGCTGACCTTTTACCGCCGCGCCCTCGCCGTCAAAATGTTTATTTTGGAGATGTCTTGGGAAGTCGCCTATTTCACCGTTATGGATATCGGAAAGTGCTGCGTCCATTGCAAGATATGCGCTGTTCGATTTCGGCGCAGTAGCAAGCAGGATAACAGCTTCGGCGAGAGGTATCCGTGCTTCGGGCAGACCAAGCTGCATTGCGCTGTCAACGCAGGATTTCACGATAGTTATTGCCTGCGGATAAGCCAGTCCGACATCTTCGCAGGCTATTACGAGAAGTCGGCGCGAAAGGGAGATTATGTCCCCCGTTTCAATAAGCCGTGCGGCGTAATGGATAGCCGCATTCTCGTCCGACCCCCGAATTGATTTTTGCAGGGCGGAAAGAATATCGTAATGCTGATCTCCGTCACGGTCATATTTCATATTGCTGCGCTGCGTAAGCTCCGCGGCAATTTCTTTTGTTATGCGTATTTCCGTACCGTTATTTTCGCCCGAGAGAACGCAAAGCTCGGCGGTATTTATCGACTTCCTCACGTCGCCGCCGCAGCCTCTCGCGATATATTCGGCTGCGCCTTTTTCGACTTTTACGGGCAAACCGAGCTGCTCTGCGGCAAGGCGGAACGCACGGTTCACCGCAGGTACAAGTTCTTCCGCCGAAACGGGTTTGAACTCAAATACGGTCGAGCGGCTTATGATAGCGTTATATACATAAAAGTACGGATTTTCGGTCGTTGAAGCGATAAGGGTTATCTGTCCGTTTTCGATATATTCGAGAAGCGACTGCTGCTGTTTTTTGTTGAGATACTGGATCTCGTCAAGATACAGAAGTACGCCGTTAATGCCGTCGAGGGTGTTCGTATCTTCGATGACTTCTTTTATATCGGCAATTGAAGCACTCGTTCCGTTGAGCTTATGGAGCTTCATTCCCGCATTTTCGGCAATGATACGGGCAACGGTTGTCTTGCCGACACCCGCACTTCCGTAGAATATCATATTCGGGATAGTGCCGTTCTCGATAATTCTTCGCAGCGGCTTGCCTTCGCCGAGGATATGCTTCTGACCGACAACATCGTCAAGGGTTTTCGGACGTATTCTGTCGGCAAGCGGTATATTCACTGTACGTTCCTCCCCTTTCGACATTTTTATCGGGGAACGGAAAATTGACCGTTCCCCGACTTTATGATTCACGAAAAATTACATATAAAGAGGGTGCTTTGCGCAGATCTCGTTAACGCCTGCTCTGATAGCGTCAGCCTTGCCCTCGAAATCGGTAGCTGTGAGGTACATAAACTCTGCGATCTTATCCATATCGGCAGTATCAAGTCCTCTTGTTGTAACAGCAGGAGTACCAACTCTGATACCGCTTGTAACGAATGGCTTTTCAGGGTCATTCGGGATAGCGTTCTTGTTTACTGTGATATAAACTTCGTCAAGACGATGCTCGAACTCTTTGCCCGTAAGCTTGAAAGGACGGAGATCAACGAGCATAAGGTGGTTGTCTGTGCCGCCCGAAACAAGGTCGAAGCCTCTGTCAAGAAGTCCCTTTGCGAGAGCCTGAGCATTTTCAACGATGTTCTTGCCGTATTCCTTGAATTCAGGTTTCAAAGCTTCGCCGAAGCATACAGCCTTGCCTGCGATAACGTGCATAAGAGGGCCGCCCTGTGTTCCCGGGAAGATAGCAGAGTTGATCTTCTTAGCGAGATACTCGTTGTTTGTGAGGATAAGACCGCCTCTTGGACCTCTCAATGTCTTATGTGTAGTTGTTGTTACGATATCAGCATAAGGTACAGGTGACTGATGCTGACCTGCGGCAACAAGTCCTGCGATATGAGCCATATCTACCATAAGATATGCGCCGACTGCTCTTGCGATAGAAGAAAGCTTCTCAAAGTCGATCTTTCTCGGATATGCGGAAGCGCCTGCAACGATGAGCTTTGGCTTGCACTTGTTTGCAGCCTTGTAAAGCTCCTCATAGTCGATATAACCCTCGTCATTTACGCCGTAGGAAGTGAAGTTAAAATATTTGCCCGAGATGTTTACGGGCGACCCGTGTGTAAGGTGACCGCCGTGAGCAAGGGACATACCCATAACGGTGTCGCCCGGCTGGAGAAGAGCCACATAAACAGCGGTGTTAGCCTGAGCACCCGAATGAGGCTGAACGTTTGCGTATTTTGCACCGAAGAGCTTCTTCGCTCTCTCGATCGCGATATTTTCAACGATATCAACATCTTCGCAGCCGCCGTAGTATCTCTTTCCCGGATAACCCTCTGCGTATTTATTTGTAAGAACGCTGCCCATTGCTGCCATTACAGCAGGGCTTACGATATTTTCGCTTGCGATAAGCTCAAGGTTTCTGCGCTGTCTTGCAAGTTCAAGCTCCATAGCGCCGCCGACTTCGGGGTCAGCGTCCTTTACGAAACCAATCGTATCCATTATATTCTCGTACATAACTAAAACACCCTTTCAAGATATAAATATGTAAACATATTATACTACATTTCAACTCTTTTGGCAAGTCTTTTCATAGAATTGGGAATAAATATACGAAATTTGTTGCAAATGTTCTTATTTCTATAAAAAACTGTGCAAAATGATATACAGATAAACAAAAAGCGCGGCGGATATTTCACCGACGCGCTTGTTTTCCACTGAATTTTTAAGGGAGATGGCGGATAGGTTCAGGGACAGCCTATCCGCCGCTGTAAAGTGAGTGATACCGACTGACGAATGGCATATCGCAAGCCGATATTTATGTATGGATACACGGTTCAGGCGCATATCCCACATCTCGGGGATGAGAAATTGTCAATTATTCTGTGAAGAGAAGCTGTGTATATGTTGGGAATGGCCAGATCTCGGACGGAGTGATGGTTTCGAGTTCATCAACAACAGCTCTGAGGGACTGCATTGCGCTGAATACTTCTTCTCTGAAGAATCTTGCATTTTCAAGAGTATCGGTCTTTTCCTTGCTGTCGATAAGCTTTGCATCGAGAACATCTACACCTGCAAGAACTTCGTTTGTAAGAGAAGAAACCTTATCTGCAAGTCTCTTTTCAGCGTCGAAGTTAACGCCGATCGTATTCTTGGAAACCATAGAATCTGCGAGCTGCTTGGAGAACTTGAATGCAGCAGGAACGATCTGCTTCTTAGCCATATCGAGCATTGTAAGAGCTTCGATATTGATGATCTTGGAGTAGTTGTCGAGGAGGATCTCACGTCTGGACTCAACTTCTGTCTTGGAAAGAACCTTGAATTCTTCAAAGAGCTTAATGTTCTTTTCATCATCGTAATGCTCAACTGCATCAACGGTAGAAACGTAGTTAGGAAGTCCTCTTCTCTTAGCTTCTTCAACCCAAGCATCGTCATAGCCGTTGCCGTTGAAGATAACTCTCTTATGTTCCTTGATAGTCTTAACAAGGAGCTTGTTGAGATCGCTTGCGAAGTCTGTGGACTTTTCGAGTTCATCAGCGAATTCCTTGAATTCCTTAGCAACAATAGTGTTGAGGATATAGTTTGTGCAAGAGATAGTATCGGCAGAACCGAGTGAACGGAACTCGAACTTATTACCTGTGAATGCAAAGGAAGAAGTTCTGTTTCTGTCTGTTGTATCCTTAGGGAAGTTAGGAAGTGCATCTACACCGATAACGAATTCCTTGTTCTGATTTTCCTTGATCATCTTGCCTGATTCAAGAGCGTCAACGATCTGCTGGAGTTCATCGCCGAGGAACATAGAGATGATAGCCGGAGGTGCTTCGTTAGCGCCAAGACGGTGGTCGTTACCTGCGGAAGCAACGGAAATTCTGAGGAGGTCTGCATATTCATCAACAGCCTTGATAACTGCGCAAAGAACTGTGAGGAACTGGAAGTTCTCCTTAGGATTTGCGCCCGGTTCAAGGAGGTTCTGTCCGTCGTTTGTGGACATAGACCAGTTGTTGTGCTTACCTGAGCCGTTTACGCCTGCGTATGGCTTTTCGTGGAGGAGGCAAACAAAACCGTGACGGAGAGCAACCTTCTTCATGATCTCCATTGTAAGAGCATTCTGGTCTGCAGCAACATTGGAAGTTGTGAAGATAGGAGCCATTTCGTGCTGTGCAGGAGCAACTTCGTTATGCTTTGTCTTGGAGTAAATGCCAAGCTTCCAAAGTTCTTCGTCGAGATCCTGCATATATTCCTGAACTCTTGTCTTGATGTTTCCGAAGTAGTGATCTTCAAGTTCCTGACCCTTAGGTGCTTTTGCGCCGAAAAGGGTTCTGCCTGTGAGGATAAGGTCTTCACGCTGATCGTAAAGCTTCTTGTCAACGAGGAAGTATTCCTGTTCAGGACCAACGGTTGTAGTAACTCTTGTAGCTGTTGTGTTGCCGAAAAGTCTTACGATACGAAGTGCCTGTTCGGAAAGAATTTCCATTGAACGGAGAAGCGGAGTTTTCTTATCGAGGATCTCGCCTGTATATGAGCAGAAAGCAGTTGGGATATAAAGTGAACCGTCCTTAACAAATGCAGGTGAAGTTGGGTCCCAAGCTGTATAGCCTCTTGCTTCAAATGTTGCACGAAGTCCGCCGGATGGGAAAGAAGAAGCATCAGGCTCGCCCTTGATAAGTTCCTTGCCTGAGAATTCCATGATGACCTTGCCGTCAGCGGTAGGAGAAATGAAAGAATCGTGCTTTTCAGCGGTTACGCCTGTCATTGGGTGGAACCAATGTGTATAATGTGTTGCGCCCTTTTCAATTGCCCATTCCTTCATTGCATTGGCAACGACTTCTGCTACATCTGTATCAAGCGGTGTGCCGAGCTGCTTTGTTTTGAGCAAAGACTTATAAACGCTCTTAGGAAGTCTTGCCTTCATTGTTTCTTCGTTAAATACGTTGCAGCCGAAATAATCGGGTACACTCTTAACGCCCTGATTTACTGATTCTGACATAATAATTTCCTCCCAATCATTATTTAAGATAACAAAAAGGCACTTCAACAGATAATTAACCTATCTGCTGAAGCGCCATTGCTTCTTGTTTTTTGATTACAGTTATATAATACACTATAAAAATCGATTTGTCAATACCTTTTTTGAAAAAATGCAAAATATTTTTTATTTCTTGCAAAATGCATTAATTTTTCGATGTTTTAAGCATTAATAATGTTGATTTTGAAATATTGCTGTATAGATTATTCATATATTGATGATATATCTTATTATTTTGTTTTACACAAATCGGCAGGCTTGCTAAAAAAGCAAACCTGCCGATAATTTTTATAAATATTATGCTTACGGAAGAAGTCTGTTAAGATCTCTTGGGAACATTGAAGCCTGACGGATATTCTGCTGGTTGAGAAGCTTCATAACAAGTCTTTCAAGACCGATGCCAAGACCGCCGTGCGGTGGCAGACCGTACTTATGAACTTCGAGGTAAGACTTAAAGTCCTCGGGGTCAAGACCCTGAGCTTTCATCTTTTCGAGCTGGTCGTTGTAGTTATGGATACGCTGACCGCCCGTGGTGATCTCAAGTCCTCTGAAGAGGAGGTCGAACTTGCAGGCTGTTCTCGGGTCGTCCTTATCATTCATTGCATAGAACGGAGGCTTTGAGGACGGGAAATTCGTTACGAAAATGAACTCTGTGCCGTATTCTTTCTTTGCCCAATCGCAGAGGAAAACTTCGTCCTCAGGTTCGAGGTCGAACTTATTCTTGGAACGTGTGCCCTTGATGAGTTCAACAGCTTCCTCAAACTTGATAGCAGGGATCTCTGTGATCTCGGGGATATCAGCTTCAAGGATTTTGATCTCGGGCTGATAATTTTCCTTGAGGAACTTCATAAGGTAACGGAGCATAGCCGTTTCCATATTCATTACATCGTACATATCGTTGATGTAGCCCATTTCAAAGTCAAGACCGATATATTCGTTGAGGTGTCTTGAAGTTGCGTGACGTTCTGCACGGTAAACGGGAGCGATCTCGAAAACCCTGTCGAAGAAAGCAACCGCAGTCTGCTTATAGAACTGAGGTGACTGGTTGAGGAAAGCGTCTTTCTGGAAGTAGTCGAGGTGGAAAATGTTTGCGCCGCCCTCTGCGCCCTGTGCAACGATCTTAGGTGTATGAATTTCGGTGAACTTATTATCGAGCATAAACTGTCTGAATCCCGAAACAACACCCTCCTGGAACTTGAAGATAGCTCTTTCGTAAGGATTACGGAGAGCAACGCTTCTGTTGTCGAGGTTTACTTCGAGCGAACAGCCGAGCTTTCTCTTGGAAACGTGGAGAGGGTACTCATAATCGGGCTTCGACACGATCTCGATATTCTTAAGAGTAAGTTCGATGCCGTTGAAAGCTCTGTCCTCTTTTTTAACAACAGCCTTTACCTTTACAAAGCAGCCTTCCTTTACTCCGTCAAGAGGATCGGAGCAATTTTCTGCACTGTAAACGGACTGGATAAGATAACGTGCAG
Source organism: uncultured Ruminococcus sp. (assembly GCA_900541495.1). GTDB lineage: Bacteria > Bacillota > Clostridia > Oscillospirales > Ruminococcaceae > UMGS363. The sequence goes on from UQKC01000032.1 coordinate 17,792, forward strand.
TACGGAGAGTAACGAATGCGAAGCCGCTCATCTGCTTTACGTTATGAACGCAGGCGCAGACTTCGATTTCCTGTCCGACCTTGGAGAGCGCATCTTCAAGATCAAACTCATTGAGCAGATCATTTCCGCCGACTTTTATCATTTCAAAAACAACCTTTCATAATTAGGATTTGAGTTTCTTTTCAAGTTCTTCCTTGATAACCTTTGGTGTGCAGACACCCTTAAGAGCCTTTGTGCACTGACCCATAATGAAGCCGAATACCTTTGCATCGCCGCCCTTATACTGTGCGACAGCCTTTTCATTTTCGGAAAGCACCTTATCGATAACTTCAGCAACCTTGCCGAGGTCATTGCTGATAAGAAGTCCCTTTTCCTTAGCGATAGTTTCGGGGTCGCCGCCCTTTTCGGACATCACTCTGAATACGTCCTTAGCGTCATTCTTGGAAACCTTTTCTGTATCAGCCATTTCAACGAGCTTTGCAAGCTGTTCAGCTGTGAACGGGAGGTTTTCGAGAGCGATCTCGCCGAGGTTGATTCTTCTCATAAGCTCGCCGTTGATGAAGTTGCAGATAGACTTAGGATTGTTGTAAGCCTTTACAGCAGCATCGAAGAAATCGGAGAGTATCTTATTTGCAACGAGTATCTTAGCGTCATTTTCGGAAAGACCGTATTCGCTTGTATATCTGATGATTCGCTGTGCGGGAAGTTCAGGGAGCGAATTCTTGATAGCATCGAGCTGTTCGTCGGTGAAGTTTACCTGGAGGATATCAGGCTCGGGAAAATAACGGTAATCGTGAGCGTTTTCCTTGGAACGCATTGCCTTTGTTTCGCCGCGGTTATCATCAAAACGTCTTGTTTCCTGAATGACCTTTTTGCCCATATCGAGGAGCTTGCCCTGACGGTAGATCTCAAAGTCGATAGCACGGCCGATAGCTTTGATAGAGTTGAGGTTCTTCATCTCGGTTCTTGTGCCGAACTCTGTGTCGGTCGGCTTCATGATAGAAACGTTGACATCGGCACGGATAGAACCCTGCTCCATTTTACAGTCACAAACGCCTGCATACTGGAGGAGGAGCGAAACCTTTTCAACGAAAGCCTTAGCTTCGGCAGCGGAAGACATATCAGGCTCGGTAACGATCTCGATAAGCGGAACGCCGCAGCGGTTATAGTCGGCGAGGGAAACGCCGTTGAGGTCATCGTGGATAAGCTTGCCTGCGTCTTCCTCGAGGTGGATTCTGTTGATTCTGATATTCTTTGTTTTCTTTACGCCGTCTTCCTCATACTCGATAGGAACAAGTCCGTTGATGCAGAGAGGAAGATTGAGCTGTGAGATCTGATAAGCTTTCGGAAGGTCAGGATAGAAATAGTTCTTTCTGTCAAAAACAGAGAACTTGTTAATATCGCAGCCCATTGCGAAGCCTGCCTTTACGGCATATTCAACAGCTGTCTGGTTGATAACGGGAAGCGTTCCCGGCATACCAGAGCATACGGGACAGCAGCGTGAGTTTTTGCCGCCGCCGAATTCGGCGCTGCAGGTACAGAAAACTTTTGATTTGGTTAAAAGTTCAGCGTGAACTTCAAGACCGATAACTGGAATATATGCTGACATTATCTTCTTCCCCTTTCCTTAAAGGCTTGCGTTCTGACGTGTGAAATTCTTTTCAAATGCGTCAGCAGCCTGAATGATAGTAGCTTCGTCCCACTTCTTGCCTATGATAGACATACCGATAGGCATACCCTTGGAGTCATATCCGCAGGTCGTGGAGATTCCGGGGAGAGATGCAATATTTACTGTAACAGTGCAGATATCAGCCTGATACATCTTTGCAGGGTCGGAAATATTTTCGTTTACGCCGTAAGCAACGGTAGGAGCAGTCGGTGTAAGGATAACATCGCAGCCTGTGAAGATGTTTTCGTATTCTTCACGGATCTTCTGCTTAAGAGCCATTGCCTTGCCGTAGTAAGCATCATAGTAACCGCTGGAAAGAGCGTAGTTGCCGAGCATGATTCTTCTCTTTACTTCCTCGCCGAAGCCCTCTCTTCTTGAATTGGAGATAAGCTCTGCGAAGTTTTCGCCCTCTTCGGAACGATGACCGTACTTGATACCGTCGAAACGTGAGAGGTTTGAAGAAGCTTCTGCGGAAGAAATGAGGTAATATGCAGCAACGGCATATTTGAGTGACGGCATAGAGCAGTCAACAAGCTCTGCACCGAGAGATTTATAGTAATCAGCAGCTGCAAGAACAGCCTTTCTTACTTCATCATCGATACCCTCTGCATAGAATTCCTTAGGAACAGCGATCTTCATTCCCTTGATATCCTGACCGATCTTAGCTGTGAAATCGGGAACTTCGTTCTTGGAAGAAGTTCCATCGTGAGGGTCGTAACCTGCGATAGCATTAAGTATAACAGCGCAGTCCTCTGCGGATTTAGCGATAGGTCCGATCTGGTCGAGTGAGCTTGCAAAAGCAACAAGACCATAACGCGAAACGCGTCCGTAGGTAGGCTTAAGACCTGTTGCACCGCAGAAAGAAGACGGCTGTCTGATTGATCCGCCCGTATCCGAACCGAGCGCAGCTGCGCAGAGCGAAGCGCTTACAGCTGCAGCAGAACCACCCGAACTGCCGCCCGGAACTCTTGTGAGGTCATAAGGGTTCTTAGTCTTTTTGAAAGCGGAGGTCTGTGTAGAACCGCCCATTGCGAATTCGTCCATAGAAACCTTGCCGAGCATTACTGCGCCCTCATTTTCAAGCTTATCCATAACGGTAGCATTGTAAAAAGGAACAAAATTCTCGAGCATTTTGGAAGAACAGGTAGTTTTTACGCCGTCTGTACAAATATTATCCTTGATAGCGAGCGGAATACCGCAGAGTGCGGAAGCCTCGCCCTTATTTATCTTTTCCTGAGCTTTTTCAGCAGCCTTTTCGGCAGCTTCAGCTGTAACGGTTATATAGCTTTCGAGCTTATCATCGACCGCTTTGATCCTGTCGAGGTAAGCGTCTGTGAGTTCCTTTGCGGAAAGCTCTTTTTTATCAAGCATTGAACGCAGATCGCTGATTTTCAGTGCAGTTAAATCCATTTGGTGACATCCTTTCATTCTATTATAATAGTATTATTCAACAACCTTAGGAACAACAAAAGCGTCCTCTGAATTTACTGCATTCTGCAGGATCTTGGCTGTCGGGTAAGAATCTGCTGCGATGTCCTTGCGCAAATCGTTGAGATAAACGTTGTGATTATCTTTGATAGGATCATAAGTAACATCAATTTCCTTAATAGTATCCATTATTTCGATAATCCCCGTCATATCGCCTGCCATTTTTTCAAGCTCTTCGTCTGTAAAGCTGAGTCTGCCGAGCTGGGACAGGTATCTGACCATATCTAAATCCATAAAATCTACCTCATTTCTATCAGAATCATAAATACAGAATATATTATAGCATGTTTTAACTATATTTGCAAGACAAATTGCAAAAAATTTCGATATTTTGAGAAATTATAAAAATCGGAGCCTGCTTTCTGCGGCAGACCCCGTTATAGTTATACTATTCTGATGCAGTGCTTATCATACATTTCCTGAATGGCTGTAAGAACGCCAAGTCGTGCCACAGGGAATGTGAGTCCGCCCTGAACATAAGCTGCGAACGGTTCACGGAGAGGTGCATCGGCAGAAAGCTCGATAGAAGCACCCATATTGAACGCACCTGCCGCCATTATTACCTGAGAATCGTATCCGGGCATATCCCAAGGCTCGGGAGTTACATAGCTGTCGATAGGCGAGCCTTTCTGTATTCCCTGACAGAATGCAATGAGATTCTCGGAATTCTTCATAAGGACGGTCGTGATGATATCTCCCCTCTTTGCGCCCTGTGCAGGAAGACATTCAAAGCCGAGCATCGTCATTATCTTGCCTGTAAAGATAGCTGTCTTTACAGCACTGCAAACGACTTCGGGAGCAAGCAGGAGTCCCTGATACATAAGCTTGTTCTGATTGAGCGTGCAGCCGACTTCCTTGCCCATGCCAACGCAGGTCATTCTGTAAGAGCAAAGCTCTACAAGCTTCTTTTTGCCTGCGATATATCCGCCCGTTTCGGCAATGCCTGCGCCCGGGTTCTTGATAAGTGAACCGATGATAAGGTCAGCGCCAACAGAAAGCGGTTCTGCTTCTTCAACAAATTCGCCGTAGCAGTTATCTACCATTATAATAGCGTTCGGATTGGCATTTTTAACGCTCTTGACGATCTCAGCGATATCTTCAATGGTAAGTGTCGGACGGAGTGCATAACCTCTGGAGCGCTGTATGTACGCTACCTTTGCGTCCTTTACTTTCATAAAGATATCTGCAAGATTCGGCTTTCCGTCAGGGAGAAAATCAACCTGATCGTATTCAACGCCAAAATCTTTAAGAGAACCGTTTCCGTTTCCTCTGATACCGATAACTTCTTCAAGGGTATCATAAGGTTTGCCTGTCAAGCCGACAAGCTTGTCACCTGTTCTGAGAACGCCGAAAAGTGCAACTGTAAGCGCGTGTGTTCCCGAAACGAAAGAGTGACGTACAAGAGCATCCTCCGCACCCATAACTTCGGCATACACCTTGTCAAGTGTATCTCTGCCGACATCATCATAGCCATAACCCGTTGTGCCGACAAGACAAGCCGAGCTGACTTTATTGTTGATGAATGCATAGAGAACCTTTTCGCTGTTCTTTCGTGCTATCTTTTCCGCAAGCGCAAATTCTTCGCTGCATTCCGCTTCTGCTTTTTCAGCAAGCTTTAAAATTCTTTCATCAAACTCAAAACCCTTTTTAACAACGGGCTTCGGATCAAAAATTTCTGCCATTTTAAAATGTACCTCTCATCTTTTCATTATTTCATAAACTATATCTGTAAGTATTGGTTCAAATCCAAGTGACTGATAGAACGTATACCGTTCTTTTTTGCTGTAAAGATATACTTCTTTACATTCTTTTTCATAATTTTCGCAAAGCCATTTTATGAGCCTTGCCGCATTTCCCTGCCCTCTGTCTGCACTCGCAGTCGCAATATGCGAAAGAAAGACAAATCCGTTTATATCGAACGCTTTTGTGACTGTTGTTGTTTTATAAATGTATATATCGGAAACGCCGTGGCGAATTTTGTGTGAAATATCAACATACCATTCGTCAAATTCGGTTATCCCGAATGCTTCCGAGATTATCGGGAAACATTCGGCCATAAAGGCGTTATGCTTTACATCAATTTCTTCGCCGCAGGACAAGTTTTTAGGCGCTTTGAACAATGTTCGTTCTGTTTGAATGTAATCACTGCTCAAATCAAGGCGAATATTCGTGGAAACTTCGACCGTTACGGGACAAAGCATCTCAATAAAGCCGTCAAGTTCACTTTCATCAAAACTACCGTCAGCTATCAATGTGCTGTTGTATGTGAGTATCGTTCCGCCCTCTTCGTTCGTGTACAATTTGCAAAAATCATAGCTTGTACCGTAAGCATTGAGCAGTGAACGTATCTTATAGCCGTAATAGCTTTCCGAAAGCTTTATATCGGTGTCAAAAATGCGCTTTATCAAAGTTCGCACACCTTTTTTATCATAAGTTCAGTGAGTTTGAGCGAATTTTCCATATCGGATAATCTCGCCGCACTCGCAGGTGAATGGAGATAACGGCACGGGATAGAAATTGCAAGCGTTCTTACGCCGCCCTTTGTGATATGGATAGCTCCGCTGTCGTTTCCGCCTGCGACCATAGTTTTTGTCTGCCACGGGATATTGTTTTCGACAGCGATCTGCTTGGAAATTTCAAAAAGTTCACGGTCATAGATAGTCGATCTGTCCATATACGAAACAACAGGTCCTTTTCCAAGTTCGCAGCAGCGTTCAGCGCCGCTTGCAAGAGGGATATCTGCCGCCGTAGTCGATTCAAGCACGATAGCAAAGTCAGGTTCAACTGTAAAGGCAGCTGCCCTTGCACCTCTCAGACCAACTTCTTCCTGAACAACGAATGTGAACGTAACATCATATTCCAGTTCACTGTTGATGAGCATTATCATTACAGCACAGCCAAATCGGTCATCGATAGCTTTTGAACAAAGCATATCTTCGCCGAGCGGCAATATCTCGGAATCGAAGTAAACATAATCACCAAGTGAAACAAGCTTTTCTGTTTCTTCCTTGCTCTCCGTTCCGATATCGATATAAAGTCCCGAAAATTCGGCGGCTTTGTTTCTTTCGGAAGAAGAAAGATTATGCACAGCCTTTGAGCCGATAACACCGTGAATGTTGCCGATGCGAACATTTCGTCCGATAACAACTCTTGCATCGATACCGCCAACGGGTGAGAATGTCAGCGTTCCGTCCGACTTAACAGAGGTAACTATCATTCCGACCTCGTCCATGTGCGCGGATATCATAAGTTTTTTCGCAGGTGTTTTTCTGCCCTTTTTATATGCGATAATGTTTCCGAGATTATCGACCTTGTATTCGCACTTGCCCTTTATCTTTTCAATGATATATTCACGGACATTTTTCTCATCGCCCGAAGTGCCGTTAAGGGCGCAAAGTTCCTTTAAAAGTGAAGTGAACTCCATTTCAGCACACCTCCTTGATATATGCAGCGATAAGCTTCGCTGTGGTTTCAACGTCCGAAACGGAAATGACCTCAACGGGCGTATGCATATATTTGAGCGGTATTGACAATGTTACTGCCTTTACACCGCCTGCATTGACGGAAAATCTGTCAGCGTTCGTTCCCGTTTCGTCATTCATAACTTCTATCTGATAAGGAAGTTCATTCTTCGCAGCAACCTCTTTCATTCTTTTGGAAAGCTCACGGTCAAGCGTAGGCGCAAAGCCTATCATTGTTCCCTTGCCCATTTTTCCGCATTTTAGCTCGGAATCATCGGGAGTGAGTGCGAAGCTCACATCAACTGCGATCGCGATATCGGGATCAACGTCATAAACGCCGATCTTTGCGCCCCTCTCGCCGACTTCCTCCTGCGAAGAGAACATTATTGTATATGAGCAGTTGAGTGTTTCGTTTTTCAGCATTTCAGCCGCACGGAGCAGGCAGGCAACGCCGCAGCGGTCATCAAGAGCCGCGCCCGAAATTCTGTCACTCTGCATATCTCGGCACTTCTGCAAAAATACTATCTTGTCGCCCTGCGAAATGACCTTTTCGGCTTCTTCCTTTGTCATTCCCACATCGATGCAGATATCGGAATATTCGGGAACTTTGCCCTCGTCCGACTTCTTTTCAAGGTGTGGAGGGATCGAGCAGATAACGCCGTAAACTTCTTTTTTGCCGAGAATTTTTACCTGCTGTGCGAGCAAAAGCCTTCTGTCGATGCCGCCGCAGTTTGCTATTTTGATAAAGCCGTCATCGGTGATAAATGTGACAACGAAGCCTATCTGGTCAATGTGCGCATCGAGCAGGATATGCGGCTTGCCCTTTTCACGCTTGCCGAAATTGCCGAAAACGCAGTTATTTTTTATATAACAGTCGTCTGTAAATTCTTTCAGATAGCCGAGTGCAAGCTTTGCAGCTTCGGTTTCATCGCCCGAAACTCCGCTTGCACCTGCAAGGCTTTTTATAACTTCTTTTAAATCCATTTTTATTCCTCAATTCAAAGCGTTTACGATGCCCTTATAGTGCTTTCCTCGCTCTTCAAAATTCTTGTAGTGGTCGAAGCTTGCGCTTGCAGGCGAAAGCGTAACGATATCGCCGTTCTTGGCAATTTCACGAGCCTTTGCAACGGCTTCTTCCATTGTTTCTACGCGATAGATGCGGCAGTTGTTTTCGTCATAACCGCTGTAACCCTTAACCGCAGCTTCGATCTTATCCGCCGTCGCACCGAGGAGAATAAGAGCCTTGACCTTGTTGTTTATCGCTTCGGACATTGTTGTATAATCAAGCTTTTTGTCCGAGCCTCCTGCGATAACGATAAGCTTTTGGCTGAAAGCGTTAAGTCCTGCGATAACGCTGACGGGACTTGTCGCGATGCTGTCATTGTAATATTTAACGCCGTCAAGCTCACGGACAAATTCGATACGATGCTCAACACCGCCGAAGTTCTCAGCCGTTTCGCGGATAGCTTCAACCGAAACATCACCGTGAACCGCTGCGATGGCCGCAAGATAATTTTCAACGTTGTGAAGTCCCGGGATCTTTATGCTGTCCTTGTGGACGAGCTTTTCGGTTTTCTCCCCGTCCGTGAAGCAGAGCCAGCCGTTTTCATCAAGAAACGAGCCTCTCTGCGGCTTTGAAAGTCTGCTGAATTTAAGCAGGTTTCCTCTTACTTCGTCCGAAAGTGCGTTTGTTCTTTCATTGTCAAGATTAAGTACAGTCATGGAAAAAGCATTCTGGTGCAGGATAAGATTTTTCTTCGCGCCGATGTACTCTTCCATTGACTTATGAACGTTGAGATGATCGGGGTAAATATTGGTGATTATCGCCGTATCGGGTGATTTTCTCATACTTATGAGCTGGAAGCTCGAAAGTTCAACAACTGCGATATCATCGGGTGAGATCTCTTCGATTATCGGCAGGAGCGCGCGTCCGATATTGCCGCCCTTGTGAACTTTTTTACCGCTGCGTTCAAGCATTTCGGTGATGATAGTTGTTGTGGTGGTCTTTCCGTCCGTTCCCGTTATGCCGTAAATTTTGCAGGGGCAAAGGTCGAAGAAAACTTCCATTTCGGAAGTAACGACAATACCCATATCTCTTGCTTTCTGTAATTCGGGCGAAAGAAAATACATTCCCGGTGTTCTGAAAACCACGTCCGACTTATATATAGCATCAAGATAGTTTTCGCCGAGTGAAAGCTTTGCGCCGCCTTTTTCTAGCTTATCCGCAAGCTCACCCATTTCCGCTCTCGATTTTTTATCGCATACAGTAACATCTATATTCTTTTTCAAAAGAAGCCCGATAAGGTCGATATGGCTCACGCCCGTACCGATAAGGGCAACCTTTTTATTTTTCATTTCAGCAAAAAAAGCTTCTGCTTTTGTCATAAATACACCGTCTTTTCTATGTAGGGACATAATACTAATCACTAATGAATGTGTAGACAAAAAAATCGGCGCAAAACTCATATATTCAAACTTTTGCTTGATTTTTTTTACACATTCTGATTAGGAAAAAGCTGATTAAAGCGAAGCGTTCGTTTTGCCATTTTGAGAAATGTACGAGTTTACGCCTTTGAGTACATTTTGAAAAATGGCAAAAACGTATTAATCAGCGTTTCCTTAGAGATCAGCAGCACCTAAAAATAATCATACACTTATATTATATACATCATTTCTCAAAATATCAAGATTTTGCATAGAATTGCCTTGATTTTCATAGATTTAACTAAGAAATGAGGTAAACTGAATGAAATTTTATATAAATAAAATGGCAAAAGACACGTTTCGACTTACTTTTGTTTCATTGATATTACAGGGACTTGGAATTTTTCTTAATTCGCTCATATCGAGCAAGCTCGGCACGGCTTCGGTCGGCATAATGACGCTCATTTTCACGCTTTTCGGTTTTATAATGGTGCTTGCGAACGGAAACATTTTCATTTCCACCAGCAGGCTCGTTTCGGAGGAAACAGGCTGCGGAAACCGAAATTATACTGTGATAATGCGTTATTCGCTTGGCTTTTCGCTTGCGCTGTCCTGCTTTTTTATGGTGCTTTCGTTTGTATTCGCCGAAAAAATATCTTTGCTTTCGGAAGGAAAAATAGACCTTTCCGTGCCGATAAGGCTGATAGCGCTTTCACTGCCTTTTGCGGCGGTCGGTTCATGCATAAAGGGTTATTTCAACGCTGTGCGAAAGGTCAATATTCCCTGCCTTGGCGATGTGACCGAATTTGCGGCAAAATGGACAGCTCTGCTGATATCGGTAGTTTTCCTCATGGACAGAGGATTCAATATTTATATCCTTATTGCGGCTTCGATATTGTTGGGCGAATTTGTGAGCCTGATCTTTTATCTTGTGAAATACGCTTCGGAATATGCCGAATTCTCCTGTTTGCCCTGCGCCAAGCCCAAACTTGACAGGTTCGGGAAATATCTCAAGCTTTCGCTCCCGATACTTGCGAGCGGATATGTTCAGATGATACTTTCGACGGCGAATGATGTTCTTGTTCCGATAGCGCTTGTCAAGCACAATGATTCGGCTGACCGTGCGATGAGTGAATACGGAATGTTTGAAGCTATGATAATCCCGACGATATTTTTCCCGTCGGTGATACTCATAGCGCTTTCAAATGTTCTTATGCCCGAGATCGCAAGGGCGAATTCATCGAACAACAAAGAGCGTGTTAAAAGTCTTGTTTCCAAAGCACTGACAAGCTCGTTCATATACGCATTTTTCATCGGCGGGATCTTTTTATTTGCGGGAAAAGATATCGGAAATATAATTTGTCCGTCTGATACCCTCGTCGGTGAAACACTTGTGAAGATGTTCCCCGTTGTGCCGTTCATCTACCTTGAAATCGTTCTTGAATGTATTCTGAAAGGACTGGGAAAGCAGAATTTTTCCACATTCAACTCGCTCTGTGAATATGTTATAAGGATAGCCTGTGTTGCGGTGTTTGTCCATTTTTACGGTTTTGTCGGGGTGCTTATCTCGTATTATGCGAGCAATATTTACAGCAACATTGTTCGCATTGCCGCCGTTTGCAAATGGTCTGGAGTACGATTTTCGCTTCGGCTTTTCATACTTATACCATTCGTGTACAGTGCGGCAAGCTGCGTCATCGCATCGGCTGTCACGAAGCTTATTTCGCCGGTGAATTCTTTGCTTGAAGCGGTCATTTTTACCTGCACGGCTTCGATAGCGTTTCTGCTTTTTTACGAATCGGGAAAAGCTGTTTCCAAGGACAGCGCAGGATTTATCTCGGTAGTGATACCACGTTCATAATAAAAAAATGCCCCTGCGGCAATATTTCACCGCAGGGGTATTTTTACTCCTAAGATCAGCAGCAGCCGCAGCCACAGCTGTTGTTGTTATCGTTGTTTCCGCAGCCACAGCCGTTGTTGCCGTTGCAGCAGCAAGCCCATACGATAATGAGAAGGATGATGATCCAGCAAGAGTTGTTGTTTCCATAGTTAAATCCGCACATAGTAAGGTACTCCTTTAAATAAAATGTATTTGAACTCCGCTCGGAAGTGATTCCTTTTTCGCGGTGTTCATAGTTCATATTATGCGGAGTACAAAATTGTGTTACTGAAAAATTATATAGGTCGCATCTAAAAACCATAGTGCCTCAGATGCGCAGTCAGATTTTTCGTCAG
>UQKC01000033.1 GCA_900541495.1 uncultured Ruminococcus sp.
AGATTTTTTCCTGTATTTTATTGGTGTTTAGTATTAATCAGCGTTTCCTTAGTATAGAAAGCATGTCCTCTCTTATAGGAGCGGAAAGACTTATTTTTTCGCCCGAAACGGGGAGCATAAACTCCAGTTCGCCGCAGTGGAGCGCCTGATGCGTTATGTCGGAAATATCGCCGCCGTACATATCGTCACCTGCGAGTGGGTGTCCAATATGCGCAAAATGCACCCTTATCTGGTGCGTTCTGCCCGTTTCAAGTTTGATGCGGTCGAGTGTGTATTTCTCGTCTCCGTTAAGGACGGTGTAGTTCGTAACAGCGTGCTGACCGTCGGGACGGACTTCTCTTGTTATCACCGAGCCGTCACACCTGCCTATCGGAGCATCTATCTTTCCGCTGCCCGAAAGCTTTCCGCAGACTACGGCGAAATACGTTTTTTCTATCGCCCCCGAAAGCTTCGCCGCCGAGAATGAATTCTTCGCCACGGCGCAAAGTCCCGACGTATCCTTGTCGAGCCGATTTATCGGGCGAAACGTCATATCCCCATGCTGCGCGGCAAAAAGATTCCCGAGCGTGTCATACCTATGCCGATGCGATGGGTGAACGGGCATATCAACGGGCTTATTGTAAACTATCACATCATCATCTTCGTATACAATAGGTGCAAAGAGGTCGGGATTTTCGTCAAGCGGTTCACCGCTCTGCATATCGATAGCGGCAATATCACCCGTGTGAACAATATCTATCGTCCGCGCAGGTTCGCCGTTGAGGGTTATCCCTCCGCTCACATGCTTCAGCTTTGTTATAAGACGACGGGAAGTTCCGCTTTTTCGCAGGAACTCCCCGAGATTTTTTCCGTCATCTTCTTTCGTGACGGTGAATTCGATTTTTCTTTTATTTTCAGACAAGCGCTTCCTCCTTAATGCCCTCGGCGCTCTCGATGTGCTGCGAATCCGAGCGGTAAGCGTCAAAAATTTCCGCCGCCGCTGCCGCAAATGTCATCTTTGTATATGGTATAACGAAAATGAGCGGAAATACCACAAGACAGCATACCCAAAGCGGTGCAAGTGAAAAGACAAGCTTTATTATGCCGAACCTGCTTCCCTTTGCGACCCTGATGCTTTCGGCGATTATCTCTTTCGGCGCTCTTTCGGGGTCGGAAGCATAAAGATACGGCACGAAAATATATCTCAGATGATAGATTATGTACATAAAAACGAGCAGTGCGCCCGTTACCGCAAACACCGCAAGGCTGACCGCAGCCGCCGTAGGATCTTGGTCGAGCAGCCACCTGAAATGCCATGTCATAACCGCAATGAACGCTATCGGGAAAACCGCAACGCCTATTCTCCTTGAAATGACCATAAATTCAAGCGTGAGTGTACCCTTTATGTGCTTTCTGTGCATATAACAGCTGAAAAAGCCTGCTCCGGGAATACTCGTTGAATGAGCCTCCTGAAAATAGAACCACGCCGTGCCGTATTTGAGCGGAATAAGGGCAACATACAGCAGGAAGAGATATATCAGCGCCGCAAGTCCGAGTCTCCAGCCGCCTTTACCGAGGTCGCCGACTCCGAAGCTTATCACGCCGCATCGGAAAAGTATCTCCGTCACCGTCAGGAACGCAAGTGCCGCCATTGTCAGCACCGCCGTAACGATAAATACCTCGCCGACACATTCTCCCCAGCAGTTTTTGAGCCGCTCCGCCGCCATACGCCTGTATCGCTCGTTATCGAAGCTTTTCATAGCCTGATCTCCTTAGAATTCGTTGTAGTCTGCAGCGTTCTCGAACGGAACTTTTCCGATTATCTCGAATACGCCGCCGTTCTGCCAGAGCATCGCCGAAACATTCACCATATAACCCTCACCGGGCTCGCAGGCAAAGTCCATAGGCTTCATCTTCGGCAGTCCGAAGCAGGACATAAGGTTCATCAGTATTCCCGAATGGGTAACGACCCCTGCTTCGTGTATATTTTCCTTCATCATATCCATTATAATAAGATTGAGTCCCGAAAGGCTGCGGTTTATCATATTGCGCAGGCTCTCACCGTTCGGCGGAGGATTGTCAAGTCCGCCCTTTATCCAGTTGTGATAGCTGTCCAGTTCAAGCAGGTCTTTCAGCTCAATGCCCTCGAAAACGCCGAAATCCATTTCGGTCATTTCGTCGCATATCACTATCTCACGGTCGGGGAAGATTATCTCCGCCGTCTGCAAAGCTCGGGTAAGGGGACTTGAATAAACTCTGTTCACCTTTGGATAAGCGTAGATTTTCACCTTTTCCTCAAGATCAGCTCTGCCCTTGTCGGAGAGCGGCCAGTCGGACTTTCCAATATATATTCCCTTTTCGTTTGCTTCGGTCATACCGTTGCGTATAAATGTTATTTTATATCCGTTCATAATATTCTTCCTTGTGATTTTTTCTTATTAATATAGTATATCTTACGCGCTGTTTTTTGTCAATACAAGCCTCGCGGCAGTATAGTTTATACAAATAAAATTTACATTTTATCCATTTATTTACAAGACAATACCGTTTCAACATCTTGACAGCATTTTTCCAATATGGCACAATATCTTGTATTATGCCGATTCTGCGTGTGAAACGCCTGTTTTGCCATTATGTAACTTCAACAAAAAACAATTATAACCTTTATCGAGTTTTTTCCACAAACCCCCTTTACAAAAAGTACGTTATAAGATATAATTTACAGTACGTAATTGTCGGCAAACAGAGAAAAATAGATATAAAAGATGATTATGAGAACGATCGGGAGGTGACAAGATGAATTCCGACTTTCCAAGAATTATAACCCTCTTAAGGAAAGAACGAGGCATCAGTCAAAAAAACGCAGCGGCGGATCTGGGAATATCCCAAGCGCTGCTTTCACATTATGAAAAAGGTATCCGTGAATGCGGTCTTGAATTTCTTGTCAAGGCGGCAGACTATTATAACGTTTCCTGCGACTATCTGCTCGGACGCTCGCCCGAACCCGCAGGAAAAACCATTTCCTACGAGGATATCCCCGAGCAGGATTCCAACTCGGGCAAGATCGCAGCAGGCGGCAGTATGATGGCAGCTTTCAACAGAAAGCTCATCGTCAATTCGCTCAATGTCCTTTTTTCGCTTATCCAGAAAACGGGCAGCAATACCATTATGAAAGCCGTTTCTTCGTATATGATGCTCGCAATATATAAAATGTTCCGCATCGTGTATTCCTCGAATACGAAGAACGACCAAAGATTCTTTACTATCCCCGAAATAGCAGCCTCAGGCTCAGCATCAGCCGCAATGGCAATGTGCGAAGCGGAAGCCTCCGCAGCAGCAAAAGGCGTAACATTCGGCGAAAATGATATCGCACTCGAAAGCGATAACAATATCATCACCGCATCAACATTATCGGAAGAATATGCAGGCTCAGCATCTTCACTCCTCAACGTGGTAAAGAACAGCGAAGCAAGAATAAAAATAATCAGCGACAGCTCGAAGTAAAAGAGTCCCCGAGCCAACAGCATAAATTTTCATTAACATTATATAATATAAGGCGCAATTCACACAAAAAGGAAAACAGAACGTGAGCGATCAGTTTTGACCCCAAAAAAGTGAATTGCGCCGATTCTTTATATACGAAACAACTTTTTAGCCGACACAGTATGAACATCGACGGGATATGGAATCCGCCCCTACGAAAATTCGGTGTTTTGCAGTGAATTTACATAGCATAAATAATTCCGAATTACGCATTAAAAAGCGTTCTCCTAAAAAACATCATAAAACCACACTTATGTCAGCCGTCCGTTTTGTACGAAACGCCGTTTTTTACGGTAAATTCTGAAATTACTTGACGTAAAGGCTCAATTAAGATAAAATTAGTATGTATGAATATTTTTAAATTTAAGCTTAAACGAACTTTCCCTGTTTTTGTTTTCTGTCTGATGCTCTGCGCCTGCTCAAATTCAGCCGCGCCAAAGCCGCAGACAAAGGAAATGTTTGCGTTTGATACCTATGTCAGCATCACAAACTATGACAGCTCCGATGACGGCACACAGGAGCTTCTGAACGCCCTGAGCGAGGAATTTTCCGAAACATACAACAAAAAAGCAAGCGAATTCGCAGGCGAAAATTACCCGAATATCCTCGAATGTGCAAATATCTGCCGCGATTGGGACAGCCGCTTTGACGGCATCTTCGGCGAAAGCATAAACTTCACCTGCGGCGCGCTCACAAAGCTTTGGGGAATATCGGGCGAGAACCCTCACGTCCCCGATGAGAGCGAGCTTTCCGCCGCACTTTCGACTTTGACGAGCGAGGACACGCCGTTTTCGCTCATGCCCGAGGAAACTATGCTCGACTTCGGCGCTTCGGCTAAAGGCTTTGCCTGCGACAAGGTTAAAGCACAGCTTGACAGCACCAACGCGGATTGCCAAATCGTTTCACTCGGCTCGTCAACGCTTTTATACGGTCAGAAACCAGACGGTTCAAAGTTCAGAGCCGCCGTAAAAGACCCGCTTTCCCCCTCCGCCTACCTCGGCACGATAACGGCCAACGCCGCATTTATCTCAACAAGCGGCGGATATGAGCGCTATTTCGAGGAAAACGGCGTTAAATATGAACATATCCTTTCGCCGAAAACGGGTATGCCCGTTGAAACCGACCTCTGCTCGGTAACTGTCATCGCACCTGCGGAAACAGAGAACGGCGGAACTTACACCGACCTGCTCGCGACCGCAATTTACAGCGGCGGAACTTCCGTCCTCCGTGAATTCATCGCGCAGGACACCGAGTTCGGCATCGTCGCGGCGGATAAAAACAACAACGTCTATGTCAGCGCAGGAGTTGATTTCACGCTTTATGAAGGTTCAGAATTCACCCTCTCGGAAAACCTTTAAGCCGTCCGATATTATAATAGTATTGGTTGCGGCAGTCGTGCTGGCTTTGGCTCTTGTCTTGCGAAATGCCTCGTCCGAAAGCGGCTTGAATGCGGCAGTTTTTCACAACGGCGAACAGATAGCCTTGCTTCCGCTCGAAAAAGACGGCGTTTATCCGTTCGATGACTACGGCGTTACGGTCGAAGTCAGAAGCGGCAAAGTCCGCATCTCCGAATCGGACTGCCATGACAAGATATGCGAAAAGACGGGGTTCATCTCCTCGCCGATGCAAACGATAGTCTGCCTGCCGAATCGAATTTCCGTTCGTCTGATAGGTGATAAATCCAATACAGACAGTAATATAGATGTAGTGTTAAACTAAAAGGATAGATAAATGAAGCTTAATCCGTTCAGATCGGCGGCAAGCTATGTTTCCGTTACGGGGATATTGCTTGCTCTCGCAGTTGCACTCACAACGATAGAAAGTATGCTTTCGGCATTCCTGCCTGCAGGAGTGAGGATAGGACTTGCGAACATCGTTGTGCTTTGTGCGGCGGAATGTATAAACGCGCCGACCGCACTGCTGATAACGCTGTTAAAGTCGGTCTTCGTGCTGCTCACAAGAGGCTTCACGGCAGGCGTTATGTCGCTCTGCGGCGGACTTCCTGCGTTTCTGATAACGGTGTTCCTGCTGAAAAAAACGAACGCTTCTTATATAGGGGTGAGCGTTTCGGGAGCGGTGCTCCATATATTCGGACAGCTTTTCGCCGCCTGCTTTTTCACGGGCAGTGCTTACACCTTATACTACGCTCCCCTGCTGCTCGTCACGGCGGTCGCATCGGGATTTTTCACGGGTGCGGTTTCGGGTCGGCTCGTTCCGCAATTGAAAAAGCGCATTTCGCGATTATAAAAACATATCCCAAGGGATTTTAAGTTCCTCGTATATGTTTCGCATAATACACATTAGGTCACCTCTAAAAACCATAGTGCCTCAGATGCGCAGTCAGATTTTTCGTCAGATTGTATAGAAATTTCGCAATTATTGCAAAGCAAGAATTTGCATACATGCCGTATGTCAAGAAATTTATGTGCAAGATGACGTAAAATCTGCAAGCAGATGAGGTGCTAAGGCTTTAGCCGGTGGTTTTTAGAGGTGACCTATATATTAAACACAAACGGGCAGGGCAACCCTGCCCCTGCAATCAAATTTTTTCACACCTACCCATAATGCAGGGGACGGGGTTCCCGTTCCGCAGTCACCAATACCGTTAAAAAACGGGACGGACGAACCGTTCACTACAGTAAAATACAGCGATTTGAAATACATACATCAATACACATATAAATGGTATATCTCGGGGTCATACCCCGTTATTATATAGGTTCTTTCCGAAAATTTTTTCACGGCAAATTTTTCTATGACTTTGCACATTTTGACATAAAGTGTGTGAAGTCATAGCAAAATTGCTTGGAAATAATCAGGGAACCAAAAAGCATTTTTGATCAGGGAGGAATATGCAGATGAAAAAACTTAACGGCGTACACCTTTCGCATGACAAAAGAACGCAGGACTGCGCAACAGCGAATTTTCCGCTGCCAAAGCAGGTCATAGTTCCGATGTCACAGTCGATGGGCGCGCCATGCAATTGCCTTGTCAAGGCAGGAGATACCGTTTTTGTCGGTCAGAAGATCGGCGATACGGACGCTTTTATGTCCGTTCCGATACATTCACCTGTTTCGGGTACGGTAAATGCTGTCACGGATTATCTTCTTCCGGGCGGAAACACCTGCAAGGCAGCAGTTATCGACACAGACGGAGAGCAGACGCCCGATGAGAGCGTGAAAGCTCCCGTTATCACCGACCGAAAGTCCTTTATCGCGGCTATCCGTGAGAGCGGACTTGCAGGTCTTGGCGGCGCAGGTTTCCCTGCACACGTTAAAATGGGTTTTGACCCCTCAAAGACACCTATCGACACTCTCGTTATCAATGCGGCGGAGTGCGAGCCTTTTATCACCTCCGATTACCGTCAGATGGTGGAAGCTCCCGATGATGTTCTCGACGGAATCGCACTCGTTCAGAAGTGGCTCGAGATACCGAACTGCAAAATTTGCATCGAGAGCAACAAACCGGAAGCTATCGCACTTTTGAAGCAGAAAACAGCCGACAACAATGCTGTTGAAGTCGTAACTCTCCCCTCGACCTATCCGCAGGGCGCAGAAAAGGTAATCATTTTCTCCGCTACGGGAAGAATTGTCGAAGAGGGCGAACTTCCTGCAAATCAGGGCGTTATGGTAATGAACGTTTCCTCGGCAGCTTTCGTAAGCACCTACTGCAAGACGGGTATGCCGCTCGTTGCAAAGCGTCTTACTCTTGACGGCGACGCTGTTACAAAGAACAACGGCAACTACATAGTTCCAATCGGCACAAGACTTTCCGAACTTCTCGAATTCGGCGGAGCTGAAAATCCGAAGAAGGTCCTCTACGGCGGTCCTATGATGGGCTTCCCCGTTTATGACACAGATCAGCCCGTTCTCAAAACAACGAACGCTGTTCTCGCTTTCAATACCGTCAAGGAAGAAAAGGAATCCGCTTGTATCCGCTGCGGAAACTGCATCAAGGTCTGCCCTATGAACCTTATGCCTAATCTCCTTCTCCGTGCATACAAAGAAAAGGACGTTGCTGCTCTTCAGGAGCTCAAGGTTTCGCTTTGTATGAACTGCGGCTGCTGCTCGTACATCTGTCCTGCACACAAGCCGCTCGCAGAATCAAACCAGCTCGCAAAGGGACTTTTACCGCGCCCTGCGCCTAAGAAGTGAGAAAGGAGAATATTATGACAGGTTTAAGAGTTTCTCCGTCACCTCACAGAAGTGCCGGACTTACCACGCAGAAGATAATGCTCATGGTCATCATAGCTCTTCTGCCGGCAGCAATTATGGGCTGCGTTTACTTCGGCGTAAAAGCCGCACTCGTTCTTATCCAGACTATCATTTACTGCGTTGCTTTTGAAGCGCTTTTCGCAGTTGTTACAAAAAGACCGCAGACGGTTTCCGACCTCTCCGCAGTTGTAACGGGTCTTCTCCTCGGAATGAACCTCCCTGCAACTGTACCGTTCTATGTTCCGCTCATCGGCAGCTTCTTCGCTATCGTTATCGTTAAGCAGCTTTTCGGCGGCATCGGACAGAACTTCGCTAACCCTGCTATCGCAGCAAGAATCGTACTTATGGTTTCGTTCTCTTCGCAGATGACGAACTGGGCAGTTCCGTTCTGGTACAAGAACAGCACAGACGTTGTTACGGGCGCAACTCCGCTCGCAGCAAGCTGGTTCGACAACGGCTCTGCAATGGTTTCCCCGTTCACATTCAAGGATATGCTCCTCGGCACAACGGGCGGCTGCATCGGTGAGACCTGCGCACTCGCACTTATCATCGGAGGCATCTTCCTTATTGTAATGGGAGTTATCTCCCCTGCAACTCCGATCGCTTTCATCGGCATTTTCGGCGTTCTCACACTTTGCTACACGGGCAGCCTTACAATGACTGTTTATCAGCTCCTTGCAGGCGGTCTTATGATCGGTGCGTTCTTTATGGCTACCGACTATGCGACAACTCCGCTCACAACAAAGGGCAAAGTCGTATTCGGCGCAGGCTGCGCTATAATCACATTCGTTATCCGTCAGTTCGGTTCATTCCCCGAGGGCGTTTCTTTCTCGATCCTCCTTATGAACCTGCTCACACCTTACATCGACAAGCTCTGCAAGACTAAGCCGCTCGGTGCAAAGAAACCCGTAAAGGAGGCTGCTAAGTAATGTTTAAGGAAAAAATCCAGCCTTCGCTCGTGCTTACGCTTATCTGCCTTATCACCTGCGCGCTCCTCGTTATCGCTCACGATGCGACCTACAAGGACAACACCGGCGTTATCACAGACGATATGCTTGCAAGCCTTGAAGAAATTTACGGCACTTCGGACGGCTTCACTATGAAGCTTGACGAAAACGGCGCTATCTACGCCCCCGAGGGCATCACCTGCGTTCTCACCGATGAAAACGGCAACGCAGCATTTGAAGTTACCACAGACGGCTATTCCAGCGGCGGTATCCACGTTCTCGTCGGAATGGACGCAAGCGGCTCTGTTTCGGGTGTTTCCGTCCTCTCACTCGGCGAAACTCCGGGTCTTGGCACAAAGGTAAGAGATCTCCCCGAATTCCGTGACCAGTTCAAGGGCCTTACATTCGACAAGCTCCCTAAGGCTTCCGAGGAAGACAATTCCCCCAAGAAGTTCGTATGGGGCAGCGCAGACGAGATCGAGGCACTCAAAGAAGAAGCTGCTTCCGCTCCCGTAAGCGATACTTTTGAACTTGACGCTATCACAGGCGCAACATTCTCCTCAAAGGGCACATACAGAGCAGTTACCCTCGCTCTCAATGCCTACAATGAAATGGAAGGAGTGACCGTAAGTGAGTGAGAAAAAAACTACCAATACTTACGAGCTTGTAAAGGGCATAATCAAGGAAAACCCTGTTTTCGTTACAATGCTCGGTATGTGTCCGACGCTCGCCGTTACAACAATGGCTTCAAACGGCATCGGTATGGGACTTGCGACTACTTTCGTTCTCGTTTGCTCCAACCTTGCCATCTCCCTGCTTAAAAATATTATCCCAAAGGCAGTCCGTCTTCCTTGCTTTATCGTCGTTATCGCAAGCTTCGTAACGCTCATCGAATTCCTGCTCAAAGGCTATATTCCTGCGCTTTACGACAGCCTCGGACTGTTCCTTTCGCTTATCACAGTTAACTGTATTATCCTCGGCCGTGCAGAGGCTTTCGCTTCAAAGAACAACCCTTGGAAGTCCATTCTTGACGGTCTTGGCAGCGGTCTTGGCTTCACGCTTGCGCTCTTCCTTATGGGAAGCGTCCGTGAGATCCTCGGCTCGGGTCAGTGGTTCGGCATCGACCTCCACCTCCCCGTTACAATGACAGTATTCGTTATGCCTGCAGGCGGCTTCTTCGCACTCGGTGTCATCATCGCAGTTGTAAACAAGCTCGCAAAGAAAGCTCCTCCGAAGGAACTCGGCTGCGCAGGCTGTCCTAACGCTTCAAGATGCCAGACTATAAACAAAAAGAATGAAGAAGGAGGAAATGACTGATGAAATCTCTGCTCGTTATTCTTTTGAGCGCAATGCTCGTTGACAACTTCGTTCTTTCAAAATTTATGGGTATCTGCGCATTCCTCGGCGTTTCCAAAAAGCTCGACAGCGCAGTCGGAATGGGTGCTGCCGTAACATTCGTTATGGCTTGTGCCGCACTCGCTACATATCCAATCTACATGCTTATCCTTATCCCGCTCGGACTTGAATATCTGAAAACAGTCGCATTTATCCTTGTTATCGCGCTCTTCGTTCAGATCGTTGAAATGTTCCTCAAGAAAGCCGTTCCGCCGCTTTATAAGGCTCTCGGCGTTTATCTTCCGCTCATCACAACGAACTGCGCAGTCCTCGGCGTAACAATCCTTAACATCGACAACAGCTACAACCTCGGTCAGTCGGTCGTAAACGCTGTCGGCGCAGGACTTGGATTCTCCCTTGCGCTCATCATTTTCAGCGGCGTTCGTCAGAGAGTAAATGCTGCCGACACTCCTGCTATGTTCAAGGGTGTTCCTGCAACACTTATCGCTGCATCAATCGTTTCCGTAAGCTTTATGGGCTTCTCGGGAATGTTCAGCTAAAAAGGAGGAAGGAAATATGAATTTTATTATTCCTGCCCTTGTTTTTGCGGCTATCGGACTTCTCGCAGGTGTGCTTCTTACAGTATGCTCAAAGGTTTTTGAAGTCAAGACAGACGAAAGGATCGACAAGGTAAACGAAGTTCTTCCGCAGGTAAACTGCGGTTCATGCGGTTTCTCGGGCTGTGCGGCTTATGCCGAAGCTATCGTAAAAAACGGCGTTGCAACGAACCTCTGTAACCCCGGCGGCAGCGAGGTTGCCAAAAAGGTTGCAGAAGTTATGGGTGTTGCCGCAATGGAATCCGTTCCGAAGATCGCGGTTGTCCGCTGCAGCGGCGACTGCAATGCACGTTCGGCAAACAAATTTGAATTTGACGGCGTTCAGTCCTGTAAGGCTGCAAAGCGTTTCTACAACGGTCAGAGCGCCTGCGCTTACGGCTGCCTCGGCTACGGCGACTGTATCCGTGAATGTACTCACGATGCTATCTCTATCGTAGACGGCGTTGCAAAGATCGACCGCTCAAAGTGCGGCGGCTGCGGACTTTGCGCAAAAGCTTGCCCGAATCAGCTTATCGTTGTCCACGATATAACAAACCGCGTTGACGTTCTCTGCTCCTCGCAGGATATCGGCAAAAACACCCGTACAGCCTGCAAGAACGGCTGTATCGGCTGTAAAAAGTGCGAAAAGACTTGTCCGTTCGGTGCTATTACGGTTGAAAACAACCTCGCGCGCATCGACTACAGCAAGTGTAAGAACTGCGGCAAGTGCGTAGCAGGCTGTCCTACACACGCTATCCAGCGCTGCGACGGCATCGTAATGGTCGCAAAGCCTGCCGCTCCTAAGCCTGCTGCTCCTACAAATCAGGCGGCTGCCCCAACAGCAGCACCTAAGGCTGAAGCTCCTGCTCCAAAGCCCGAAGCAAAGGCTGAAACCGCTCCCGAAGCCAAGGTTGAAGCTAAAACCGAGATCAAGGCAGAAGAAAACAAGTAATTCGGCTGATTTTATAAGCTTTATAAAATGAATTATCCCTCCCCGAAGTGATTCGGGGAGGGATTTTTGTGTTTATTAATGAATTTTTGGTATAATGTATTGGCAACGCAATCATTTTGCTTCACAACTCTCCCGACGATTATTTTTACAGCATGGCAAACACAACGCACCTTGACCATTCTATCGCACAGCCCAACTCGGGCAAAGCCAAAGCTCACGAACTGATAGAGGAAGATTCCAATGAATAAGGTATGGACAGACGAAGCTTGGGACGATTATATGTATTGGTTCAATCAAGACAAGAAAACTATCAAATGAATCAATGCCCTCATCAAAGACATTGACCGTGCCACTTTTGACGGAATAGGCAAACCCGAGGTTCTTTTTTATATTCAAAAAAGCACGACCCACATTGTGAGCCGTGCTTTTTAATTACGAATTACGCATTGTGCTTACTTAAGCTTCCAGATATCACGAGCGTAATCTTCAACTGCTCTGTCGGCAGAGAAGATGCCTGCGCCTGCGATGTTGTGGAGGGACATCTTGTTCCACTTGTCCTTGTCCTTGTAGCATTCGGAAATGTACTGCTGTGCGGACTGGTAAGCATCGAAGTCTGCAAGAACCATATATGGATCCTTGAACTTGAGGGAGTTTGCAACTTCGTCAAACTGACAGCCGTTGATTCCTGTGTACATCTTGTTGATAGCTCTTGCGATAACTTCGTTATTCTCGCAGTAGCTTTCGGGACGGTAGCCCTGAGCCTGCTTTGCAAGAACTTCGTCAGCGTTCATACCGAAGATAAAGATGTTGTCGATGCCGACCTGATCCTTGATCTCGATGTTTGCGCCGTCGAGAGTACCGAGTGTGAGCGCACCGTTGAGCATAAGCTTCATATTACCTGTACCCGATGCTTCCTTACCTGCGAGGGAGATCTGCTCAGATACTTCTGCGGCAGGCATAAGGAGTTCGGAAAGGCTTACGCAGTAGTTTTCAAGGAAGAATACCTGAAGCTTCTTGTTAACAGCAGGGTTCTTCCTGATCTCTTCGCCGAGTGCCCAGATCATCTTGATGATCTGCTTTGCAAGGTAATATCCCGGTGCAGCCTTTGCAGCGAAGATATATGTCTTAGGAACAAAATCTGCGTTCGGATTGTCGAGGAGGTACTGATACTCTGCAATGATATTGAGAGCATTGAGGTGCTGACGCTTATATTCGTGCAGACGCTTTACCTGAACATCGAAGATGCTGTCTGTGTTAAGAACAACGCCGAAGTTGGACTTTACATACTTTGCAAAGCGCTTCTTGTTTTCGAGTTTGATCTTGCTGAGCTTGTCGAGGACTTTCTTATCATCTTCAAACTTGTTGAAGTTGGAAAGTTCAGCAGCATTCTTCTTGAAGCCGTCGCCGATAGTGCTTGAAAGAAGCTCGGTAAGTCCGGGGTTAGCCTGGAGAAGCCATCTTCTGTAAGCGATACCGTTAGTAACGTTCTTGAACTTGTACGGTGTATCAGCATATTCGTTGCTGAAAACGTCCTGCTTGATGATATCGGAGTGGAGCTTTGAAACGCCGTTTACGCTGTGTGAAGCGCATACGCAGAGGAGAGCCATGTGAATCTGGTTGTTCTGAATGATAGACATTCTTGTAACCTTTGCGCTGTCGCCAATTCTCTCCATAAGTTCTGCACAGTAACGGTTGTTGATCTCAACGATGATAGCAAAGATACGCGGAATTACCTGCTTAACGAGGTTCATATCCCACTTTTCAAGTGCTTCTGCAAGAACTGTGTGGTTCGTGTAAGCAAATGTGTTTGTAACGATGTGCCAAGCCTTGTTCCAGTTGTATCCGCAGTCATCGAGGAGGATTCTCATAAGCTCAGGGATAGCAAGTGTCGGGTGGGTATCGTTGATATGGATAGCAACCTTTTCGTGGAGGTTGTCGAGTGTGCCGTAGATGCTCATGTGGCGGTTTACTATATCGCCAACGGAAGCTGCGCACATAAAGTACTGCTGACGAAGACGGAGCGACTTGCCCTCGAGGTGGTTATCGTTCGGGTAAAGAACCTTTGAGATAGCCTGTGCAATAGTGTTCTGAGAGAGGGACTTAGCGTAGTCGCCCTGGTTGAACATCTGCATATCGAAGGAAGGAGCTTTTGCCTGCCACAGACGGAGAACGGAAACGCCCTCGCTGTCGTAGCCGGGAACATACATATCGTAAGGAACAGCATAAACTGTGCTGTAGTTGTTATAGGAAATGTGGTGGTACTTATCGTCCCAATGTTCAACCACTTCGCCGTCAAAGTGAACTTCAATGGTCTTGTCTTTCTTAGGAACGAGCCATGTTTCACCGCCCGGGAGCCAGTTGTCAGGGAGCTCTGTCTGCCAGCCGTCTTCGATCTTCTGCTTGAAGATACCATACTCATAGCAGATAGAATAACCCATTGCAGGGTAGCCGTCAGTTGCAAGACCGTCAAGGTAGCAAGCTGCAAGACGGCCAAGACCGCCGTTTCCGAGTCCTGCGTCAGGCTCATATTCATAAATTCTGTCGATATTAACGTCCCAAGACTTCATTATCTCTTCTGCGATATCGTTGATGCGAAGATTGAAAAGGCTTGTCTTGAGCGAACGACCCATAAGGAATTCCATTGAGAGGTAGTAAACTTCTTTTCTGCCCTCGGAATGAACCTGATTGCGAAACTTTCTGCGCTTTTCACGGAGAAGTTCAACAACAACTGTTGAGAGTGCCTTGTAAATCTGATTGTCCGATGCATCGATCGGGGTAACATTATACTCAGTTTGAAGGGTATTGCGGATCTTTTCTTCGAGGTCCGCCTTGTTGATTACCGGCTGCATAACACACTGATCCTTTCTTATGCCAAAGGTCTGTCAGAACTGCACAAAAAATATGGACACAAGCTATGGTTTGCTGAAAAACAGCTTTACAGTTCAACTGACATTAGCGCTTATCATAAACTTTTTATGAGCATTTATCATTTCCGTCAAGATACAATGCTACATATTACCGTTTAATTATACAATATTTTTTCACAATTTACAATCGTAATTTTAAACAAATATAGCGTCATTCTTTGACCGTAAATATGAATATGCCCAATAATATACAACTTTGGCGTTAAACGTTTAAGTTTTGTTAAAAATTATTTACAGGCTATGGATTGCATCTCTTGCAAGGATCATAACCCATTCCTATGATCTCGTCGCGCAAGCCTGTCACTTCCTTTTTGTTCTTGTCTTTTGAATTTAGCCTATCACCATTTGCAAAGAGTTGATAGACTTTTCAAATCAATATACATAAAAAACCCCGTCCTCAAAGAGAACGGGGTCATTATTTACGAAAGTGTCAAACTTACTTGAGTTCAACAGTTGCGCCTGCAGCTTCGAGCTTAGTCTTGATGTCTTCAGCTTCAGCCTTGGAAGCGCCTTCCTTGAGAGCCTTAGGAGCAGCTTCAACGAGCTCCTTAGCTTCCTTAAGGGAAAGACCGCAGATATCCTTAACAGCCTTGATAACGTCCATCTTCTTCTCACCGAAGGAAGCAAGAACAACGTCAAATTCTGTCTTTTCTGCAGCAGCAGCAGCAGCGCCGCCAGCAGCAGGAGCAGCAGCTACAACTGCGGATACGCCGTACTTCTCCTGAACGCCTTCAACGAGTTCGTTGAGTTCAAGGATTGTGAGGGAATCGATAAGATCTAAAATGTTAGTAATTTTCTCAGATGCCATGATAATAATCTCCTTTATAATTTGATTTTCCGTGCTTTAAGCACTGATTCGGTTTCTGCGGTCATATCATGCCGCAGAGCATTTTGCAATTAAGCAACTTCTTCCTCTTTCTTCTTGTCTGCAACAGCTTGAACAGTAGCAGCGAACTTCTGGAGAGGGCTCTGGAGAGAACCGAGAAGCTGTGCAAGAAGAACTTCCTTTGAAGGGATCTTGGAAAGAGCGGTAACGCCTGCCTTGTCGTAGATCTCAGTGCCGATGAAGCCTGCCTTCATAGAGAAAGTGGACTTTTCGTCTGCGCCTTCGATATACTTACCGAGGATACGTGCAGGAGCAGTCTGGTCGTCGGTGGAAAGAGCGATAGCTGTTGTTCCCTCGAGAACATCATCAAAGCCTTCGTGACCGGCGTTCTTAAGAGCGAAACGGAGCATAGAGTTCTTCTCAACGAAGTACTGTACGCCTGCTTCTCTGAGTTCCTTACGAAGCTTGGTATCATCTGCAACGGAAATACCCTTGTAGTCAACGATAACGCCTGCTGCAGCACCCTTGATAAGGTCTGTGAGAGCTTCAACTCTTGCTTTCTTGGATTCAAGTACCTTTGCGCTTGGCATAATGTTTTCACCTCCGTAATTATACATAATACCTTTGAACGTCATAAAACGGCAATGGTATCAAACATAGATCGGTTGGTAACAATTGCTGCCGGATCCGTGAAAAAGAAAAAACCTTTTCGGTCAAAGACTGAAAAGGGCAAAAGCATTATTATACTTTAGCGATCTTTCCTCGGCAGGATTTACGGTAAAAACCACCTGCTGTCTTTAGAACACGATAGCCGTTGTCAAACAACTTTTGTATTATAGCATATATTTTATCTCTTGTCAATACTTTTTCTCAAAAAATCGTGCCTTTTTTCAAAAAATTTCGCCGCAAGGTCCTCCCCTGCGGCGATTTTTTACTGCATAAGCATAATTGCGGCGTTTCCACCCTTAATTTTTGCAATGAACTTCTTTATCGCTTCGATCATCGTGTAAATAGAGTCGAAGATCGGGTAATCGGCGTGGAAGTAGGTATGCGTCCAGTTATCATCGGTGAAGACATAGCCGTTTTCGGGCGTGTAGAAGTCCTTTTCGTCGAAATATTCTTCATTGTTGATGTAAAGCAGATCGCCGTCCCAGCGAAGTTCCATTGTTGTCGGGTTGTTCGCCTGCTTGACAAGCTTTCTTATCGTGGTATCGAGCTTGAACATTCCCATAACGTCGATATCGAGCGTATTCGGTTCGATATATACAGCGGTCTTGCCCGAGGATTTGTTTTCGACATTCATAACATAATAGCGGAAATTACCCGAAGGCGAAACGCCGCTTTCAAGCACTGTATCGGTCGTTTTTACGACAAAAACATTCATCACAAGGAAGAAAACTATACAGCCGATAATGTATATCAGCAGAAAGATCGTTCCGAACACAGTCTTGACCGTGTCGTTCATTTTGCAGGAGAAGAAGCCGAACAGCGTTACTATCGCAGCAGGTATCAGCAGCGGCCAGTTTCCCCAGCTCAGAAGCAGTGACGGCAGGAACGCAACGAGGTTCAGTATATTGAACACCGCCGTGAGCGCCGAGCGCCTTGTATAATACATAAAAAGTCCGATTATAACGGAGATCACGGAATAAACGATCGCAAACTTTACCGTATTTTCAAACTCTATCTTGTAAAAAACAGCGACATACGCGAAGTACAGCAGACCTGCCGTATATACACCGTTGAGAATGCTTACAAACAGTATGAACCACTTGTTCTTCAGCACCTTCATAACTTTATTCATCTGATACGATCATTCCTCTCCGCAGGAGCTGCTTTCGGCGCTCTTTTCCGAACCGTAGACTTTAAGCGTGACAAGAATTCCTGCGAGCGAGTTGAACACAGCTATCACGAGTGCAACGATATTGAGCGCGATGCCTGCGGTGCAGTTCTTGACCTTGCGTTTTTTCAATCCTCTTGCAAGTCCCGTTATCGAGCAGCCGTAGGTAACGGCAGGGATACAGAACGCAAACACCGTTCCGACGATGCCGAGAACAAGGCTCGAAACGCTGATCTTTTTCTTTTCTTCCATAAAAAGCCCTCCTTAGAATCTTCTTTTTCCGTTGACGTGCTTTCTGCGCTTGCGCTTTTTAGCGGCTATCGCAAGAAGTACCGTATAGATGATAATAAGTGCAACTGCGATGCCTGCCGCAAGCTTGAACCAGAAAGAGTTGACGAATGCTTTGGCTTTAAGTATATTATAGTCAATTCGCGAAAGCTCTACGCTGTCTTTTGCAACAAGATCGACCGTGCAGAGCGTTTCTCCCGAAAGCGAGAGCGTGTAAGTTCCGAGCTTCTGACCCTTTTCAACGGGTGCCATTACCATTCCGTCCTCATCGACCGCCGCCGAGGTGTCTATCTCGGTCTTGAGGTTGGAAGTATCGAGCGTTTTCGGCCAGAGTGTGTAAAAATCTTCCGAGGGGACGAGCAGAACGTGATCGCTGTCCTGTCCGAGCTTAACGGGAAGTTCGGTTATCTCCTGACCCGTGGAAAGTATTTTTTCGTAGGAAAAGTTCTCAAATGCCCATTCGTAGATGTTCTTATGATCTTCGTACTGACCGTTGGCAGTGTTTCCGTCTGCGTCATACATCGGCGCTCCCATTGTAACAAGGAGGTAGTTGTTGCCGTCCTTGCGAGCCATTGAAACGAGGTTTCTTCCCGATTCATCGAGAGTACCTGTCTTTATTCCGCGCGCATACTGATAATAGTAATCCGAGCTCGGGCGGAGCATTTTGTTCGTGTGGTAGATAGTTGCCCAGCCCTCTGCCTGATAGTTTGTCGCTTTCATCGTGTACTCGGTCGTGCAGGCGATCTCAACGAACTTCGGGTAGTTTTCGACTGCATACTGCGCAATAAGAGCCATATCACGGGCATTCGTGTACTGATTTTCGTCAAAAAGTCCGTGCGGATTTGTGAAATTCGTTCCCGTGCATCCTATTTCCTTTGCCTTTTCGTTCATCATATCGACAAAATTCGGGATACTTTCGTTTCCGACATTATAAGCAAGGATACCTGCCGATTCGCAGGCGGAATACATCAGCATCGAATACATAAGGTCGGTGACGGTGGCAATCTCGCCTCTTGAGTAGCCTACTGCGGACGCGCCCTGACCGTAAAGCTCATCAAAAACGACAAGCGGAGCTTCAAACTCGGTATTGTCGAGATCCTGAACATGGTCGAGGACGATTATCGCGGTCATTATTTTCGTCAGCGAAGCAGGATAAATTTTCTTGGTCGGATTTTTTTCATATACAACGATGTCTTTATCGAGATTAATAAGCACTGCCGCCTCACTGTTGACGGTGAAATTCGGCGTGAACGTTACAGCATCCGCCTTTATCGGCATAAACAGCGGCAGGATAAGCAAAATGGTCAGCAGGACCGCTAATTTTTTCATATCTATTACCATTCCTTTCGGGAGAGAAGTTTTATTAAAAATATGTACAGTATTTATTATACCAAATTATAAGCTCAAATGGAAGTGGTAATTTAAATTTTTATCCATTTTGTAATAAATTAAAACAGCTGCTCCGCAAAAATACGGAACAGCTGTCGATAGTTTTATTCGGTTTTCAAAGGCAAAACGCTTACTGAGCGTCGATAGCAGCCTTAAGGTTCTGGTCAACTTCGTCAACGAGCATAGCAACTGTATCGCCGATAGTTTCTCTCATTGTTGCCCAGTCTGTACCGTCGAATGCAGCTCTCATACCCATCTGGTCGCCGCCGTCTGTTGTGAGGGAAGCGATATCGGAGGAGCAGCCTGCAGCGAAGTCAACAACAGGATACTGATTTGCAAGATCATTGATAGCCTTCATCTTGTCAACGATCTCCTGGCTCCACTGGTAGTCGTCCATGGACTTTCTGTCAGAAATTGCAACAGCTTCAGGATCAATCGAGCCGAGGATATTACATTCTGCGAACAATGCAGCGCCTTCAGGGTTAGCAGAACCCTTGCAGAGTGCATAGCCGTTTACCTTAGCGCCCTGGTAAGGATCGGAATCAGCAGGAGATGGAACAGGAACGATACCGAGGTTCTCAGGTTCGATTCCAACTGACCATGTTGCAGGGTCAGCCTGTACGCAGTATGGTCCAACGATGTAGAAGAGTTCAGAGCCTTCGCCGAGCATCTGAGGCTGTTCGTTCCAGCTGAACTGCTCCTTCGGGAACTTGCAGCCGTTCTGGTTGAGTTCGTACTGGAAGTTCATTGCCTTTTCAAGTGTAGGATCGTTGATGTTGCTCTGTACGCCGCCGTCAGCGGAAAGACCGATCATAGGAACGCCTGCGGACATAAGGAGAGCCTTTTCATTCCAGTAGCCGTCAAGACCGTACTGGGAAGAATCGGGATCAACGAAATCATAAAGCATGGACTTGAATGTATCCCAGTTCCATTCGCCCTTTTCATAGAGCTCCCAAGGATCGTCAAAGCCCTGAGCTTCGATAGTGGACTTATCATAGATAACGATAGCTTCTGCTGTTACGGAAGTAACGAGTTCGTAGTGCTTGCCGCCGAACTTGTAAAGATCCATAGCTGTAGAAACATTCTGCCAGATAGCGGAGTTGATGTCGATATAATCATCAACAGGCTGGAACATTCCATTGATAATGCCCTTAGGGAAGTTAGCGGTATCATCGCCGGGGAAGATATCTACGCCGTTGCCGCCGAGAACCTGTGTGGAAAGGTCATCATAACGTGTGTTCCATGTTGTAGGGATCCATTCCACCTTGCCGCCGTACTTCTTTTCAAACATTTCAAGACCAACGGACTTGCTTGCGCCGGTTGTGCTTGGGTTAAGGTCATAGTGAGCGAGCCACTTAACTGTCTTGTTCTCGAGTTCAACGTCCTGAAGCTGAGCCATAACGCCTGCAAGGGCTTCCTCTTCGCCTTCTTTAAGACCTTCTTCGTTGACTGCAACAGTCTTTGCGGTAGTTGTGGTAGCAGTTGTATCT
The DNA here is from genome assembly GCA_900541495.1 of uncultured Ruminococcus sp. Lineage (GTDB taxonomy): Bacteria > Bacillota > Clostridia > Oscillospirales > Ruminococcaceae > UMGS363. Next base: position 20,324 of record UQKC01000033.1, read on the forward strand.
TCGCTTGTGCTGCCACCGTCTGCAGTACCCTTGTCGCCGCAGGCTGTGAGAGCAGCGGTCATTGTCAATGCCATGATACCTGCAAGTATCTTCTTGGTATTTTTCATTTGTAAACCTCCAAAAAAATTTCCTTCTTAAAGGAACTGTTAAATAATGCACAAAATTAATATGTACATTCACGTTTAAGCAATTAATATTATATCAAAAATTGAAATTTTAGTCAATGTTGATTTTGTATATTTGGTTTCGGACGTTTTGTTTACTTCCAACAAAAAAATAAGCAAATCGGAGCATTTTTTGCCCCGATTTGCTTTTTAAACGATTAAGTTATTTGTAAACTTTATATTAATTATGTGTTACTAAATTAACCCATAGCTTCAAGTTCTTTGTTGAACTCGTCGATATAGATCTGTGCAGCCACATCGAGGGATTCTCTTACAGTTGCCCAGTCGCCGCCCTGGAATGCAGCTCTTACGCCCGTTTCGCCGCTGTCAACGAGGGAGTTGAGGTCAGGCTGAACGCCGTCTACAAGGTCATAAACAGGGTGTTCTGCTGTCATTTCGTTGATCTTATCCTGCATTGCGAGCATTTCCTCAGTCCAGCCGAAGTCGTTGATGCTCTTGTCGCGGTTGATCTGCTTTGTTCTGTCATCGCTGTTTGCTGCGAGGATACATTCCATGAACTTGATAACGCCCTCGGGGTTCTGTGCGCCCTTGCAGAGCATATAAGCTTCAAGACCTGCAGGGAGGTAGTAAGCGTCAGCGTTCGGGTCTTTCGGGAGCGGAACGAACATAACGTCCTCAGGTTCGCCGAATGTCTTTGTCCAGATATCGGGTGAAGAGCTGATCTCGTAAAGTCCGCTTATGTAGAAAAGTTCCTTGCCTTCGCCGATGTATTCGATGTGAGTTTTCCAGCCTGTGAGGTTCTTATCAAGGATAAGACCGTTGTCAAAAAGCTCTCTCTGGAAGTTCATCGCACGTTCAAGGTCAGGGCTGTAGAAGTTGTCGGAAAGCTTTCCGTCCTTGATCTCGAGCGCAGGCGCGCCTGCGGTCATCATGAGCGGCTTTTCGTTGAACCAGCCGTCAAGACCGTAGTTTCCTGCATCAACATCGCAGAATTCAAGAAGATCCTGCTTGAAAGTATCCCAAGTCCATGTTCCCTCTTCGAGCTGATCTGCAGGGTCGTCAAGACCGTAAGCTTCGATAGTCTGTCGGTTGTAGTAAACAACCTGACCTGCTGTTGCGGCAGTCGCAATAACATAGTGATGTCCGCCGAGGAAGAACATATCGTTGAGGTTCTTCACGGGTGCCCAGAGGTCGCTGTCATAATCGATATAATCATCAACAGGCTGGAACATTCCGTTTGTAACGCCGTTAGGGAATGAATCGAGGTCGCCGCCTGCGATAAAGTCGATTCCCTCGCCGCCGATGATCTTTGTGGAAAGATCGTCGAAGCGGTTGTTCCATGTTGTTGTGATATACTCGATCTCGCCGTCATACTTTTCCTCGAAGAGTTCAAGCGAAAGAGCCTTTGTGTTGCCCGAAGTCGTAGCGTGGAAAGGATCATAGAACGAGAACCACTTGATAGTCTTGTTTTCAAGCTCGCCCGTGAGAAGATCTGCAACGCCCTTTACCTGCTCTGCGTCCTCTTCGGAAAGTTCAGCGGTATTGATCGGAACAGTTGCCTGAGTTGTGGTTTCCTCGGGAACTTCCGAGCTGTTTCCGCAGGCTGCAAGTCCCGAAACCATAAGTACAGCCAGTGTTGCGGCTGTTAGCTTTTTGTAGTTTGCCATAAAATATCCTCCGTAATGTTTTCTTTTCGGATTTCAATACATTAATTATAACAAATAAGGCGCGCCTATGTCAACGTTTACATACCCGATTTTACGTTCTCTTTTTTGTGCAAACTGCAATACGGAATGCACAAAAATCACCCCGTCATAACACAATATGCTATAACGGGGTGACGATTTTTTTATAAATAACCGTTCTGCTTATGCAGGGTCATTCTCTCACTTCTTGATAACTCTTACCTTGATAACAGTATCAACAGCAGAAAGCTTTGCAACAACATCGTCGCTTACGTCGCCTGCAACATCGAGGAGAGTATAAGCGTAGTCTTTCTTGGACTTGTTGAGCATATTGTCGATGTTGAGTCCAGCATCGCCGAGTGCAGTTGTAAGAGCGGAGATAACAGCAGGAACATTCTTATGCATTACGCAGATCTTTGTTCCTACAGCGTTCATCGAAGCATCAGGATAGTTTACGGAGTTCTTGATATTGCCGTTTTCGATGTAGTCGATGAGTTCGAGAGCAGCCATTTTAGCGCAGTTGTCCTCGGATTCAGGTGTGGAAGCACCAAGGTGAGGAACAGCGATAACGCCCTTTGCACCGAGAACTTCATCAGACGGGAAGTCAGTGATGTAAGCTGCTACCTTGCCGCTTTCGAGTGCAGGGAGGATAGCGGAGTTGTCAACGAGTTCGCCTCTTGCGAAGTTGAGTACACGAACGCCGTCCTTCATTGCAGCGATAGCATCGGCATTGATAGTGCCCTTTGTATCAGCGTTGAAAGGAACGTGGATAGTTACATAATCAGCGGCAGCGTAAAGATCCTTTACATCTGCAACAGTCTTAACGGACGGGTCAAGGCTGAGTGCTGCCTTAACGGAGAGGAACGGGTCGTAGCCGACAACTTTCATACCGAGAGCGATAGCAGCATTGGCAACGAGAACACCGATAGCGCCAAGTCCGATAACGCCGAGAGTCTTGCCCATAATTTCAGGACCCGCGAACTGGGACTTGCCCTTTTCTACCATTTTGCCGACCTCTGCGCCGTTGCCCTTGAGGGTCTGTGCCCAGATCATAGCATCGGGGATCTTTCTTGATGTAAGAAGAAGACCTGCGATAACGAGTTCCTTAACAGCATTAGCGTTTGCACCGGGTGTGTTGAATACGCAGATACCCTGCTCTGCGCACTTGTCAACGGGGATATTGTTTACGCCTGCGCCTGCACGGGCAATAGCAAGAAGATTCGAGCCGAATTCCATATCGTGCATAGCAGCGGAACGTACCATGATAGCATCAGGGTTAGCAACTTCATCAGCAACGGTATACTTAGCTGTATCGAAGTTATCCGTGCCATACTTAGAGATCTTGTTCAATGTTTGAATATTGTACATTTCAGTTTACCTCCAATGCGGGGAAGCCCCCGCGGGCGATTCGCGCCACGCTTCACTTCGTTCCGCTCGTTTTCGTCGGAAATAAGTTTACGTTCGCGAAAACAGTTTGTTTAAAACTTGACAGATTTTTTTGGGGGTGGGGAAGCCCCCGCGGGCAATTCGCGCCACGCTTCACTTTGTTCCGCTCGTTTTCGTCGGAAATAAGTTTACGTTCGCGAAAACAGTTCGTTTTTAAACTTAAAAATAAAATGCAGGGGACTGTATCTGCGCCCCGTCTGTGCCGAATAAGGTCTAAACGGGACGGGAAACCCGTCCCCTACAATTGAATTTGAATAAAAGGGGCAATATAACGGGCGGACATGGAATCCGTCCCTACGGAATCTCAAAATTATTCGGCACAACCGTTTTAATGCGGGACGGAAAACCCATCCCTACATTTTCACGCAGCTTCGCCAAGCACAATAATTCCGAATCCATAATTCCGAATTTTACTTAAGGTTTTCTGCCTCAAACTTCTTCATGAACTCAACGAGCTTTTCAACGCCCTCGATAGGCATAGCATTGTAGATAGAAGCTCTCATACCGCCAACAGTTCTGTGACCCTTAAGGTTCTCAAAGCCTGCAGCCTTTGCTTCCTTAACGAACTTAGCGTCGAGGTCAGCATCGCCTGTTACGAAAGGAACGTTCATGAGCGAACGGTCTTTCTTTTCAACAGTGCCCTTGAAGAGCTTACTCTGGTCGAGGAAATCATAGAGGATAGCGGCTTTCTTTTCGTTGTGAGCCTTCATAGCTTCAAGTCCGCCCATCTTCTTTATCCACTTGAATACCTTGCCGCAGATGTAGATGCCGTAGCATGGAGGTGTGTTGTAAAGAGAGTTGTTGTCAGCGTGAGTCTTATACTGGAGCATTGTCGGTGTGTTCTCAACATAAGGCTTTTCGGGGATAAGGTCTTCACGAATGATAGCGATAACAACGCCTGCAGGACCTACATTCTTCTGAACGCCGCCGTAGATAACACCGTACTTTGTTACGTCGATAGGTTCAGAGAGGAAGCAGGAAGAAACGTCAGCGATAAGTGTCTTGCCCTTTGTGTTTGGGAGTTCCTTATACTTTGTGCCGTAGATAGTGTTGTTTTCGCAGATATAAACATAGTCTGCATCGTCATCGATAGGAAGATCGGAGCAGTCAGGGATATAGGAGAAAGTCTTGTCTGCGGAAGAAGCGATAGCATTAGCCTTACCGTACTTCTGAGCTTCCTGCCAAGCTTTCTTAGCCCACTGACCTGTGATTATGTAATCGGCAACACCGTTCTTCATAAAATTCATAGGTATCATAGCGAACTGCTGTGAAGCGCCGCCCTGGAGGAAGAGGACCTTGTAGTTGTCAGGGATATTCATAAGTTCGCGGATATCCTTTTCAGCGGTCTGAATGATCTCTTCAAAAGCCTTTGAGCGGTGGGACATTTCCATAACGGACATACCTGTGCCGTTGTAATCAAGCATTTCTGCAGCTGCTTCTTTAAGAACTTCCTCAGGAAGTACAGCAGGGCCTGCACTGAAGTTGTAAACTCTGGACATATTAAAAGCCTCCAATAATAGTATTACAAAATAAAAAAGTGAAACTATACTTTTATATTATAAACCCAAAAGAAAATATTGTCAAGGCTAAAGCGGCTAATATTTATCACTTCACCACGGCAAATTCAACGATATTTGCAATAATAAATTGTGCATTATGCAAACTTAGTTAAATTCGGAATGCGGAATTACCTCCAAAAACCGCCCTTGTGGAAATTTTCATTTCCGAGCGGAGTTGCGGTAAGCTTGAAGATGACACAACCGTCGGGACAAACGATAGTCTTGCTGTATTTGCCGTCACCGCCGAGGTTTGTTAAGTCGCCGCCGCTCCTGACAGCCTCCACGAGCGGATAGAGCATCATCATGGTCTTGCTGCATATCCCATAGCCGTCCTTGTTCACGGGACAGCCGTATGTGCAGGTGTATTTGTCCCCTATCTCCTCGCCGTTCCGACAATAATGCTCGGTGCTTTCTCCGCGGAGAAAGCCCGTTACTTCGACATTGAATTCATATTCCTCTGCGTACCATTTTTTCATAGCGGTGTTCCTTTCCGGATGTCAGATTTTTTATTCTGCGTTCTCAATTGTGCAGGCTTAACCATACTGTAAGCTTTTCCGCACTCATTTTCCCGTTTGCAAGCGACAAACCTATTTCTATAAGCTCTGTTTGGGTACATTCTATTTCAACACCGTTAAGTTCAAGAAAAACAAGCATTGTGTGAACGCCTATTCTTTTTTTCCGTCTATGAACGGGTGATTTGCAACAAGAGAATAACCAAGATGGGCGGCTTTTTGTATAAGAGCAGGATACAGATCATTTCCGTCAAAAGTTTGAAAGGGCGATTCAAGTGCAGATTCCAACGATCCGTTATCTCTAACGCCGTCTGTTCCTCCGGTCGCTTCGATAAGTGAGCTGTGGATAGAAAGTACCTGTTCCTCAGTCAGCCTTATCATTTTGCCAACTCCTTATACGCTTCAAGATTTTTTGCGATAAGTCTTTTTGATATTTCAGCCACATCTTCATCATCTGCTGTCTGAACCTTTTCAACCTCCGAAAATTCAAGAACGATATACCTCGGAACATTGTTTTTCATTATAACAGCCGAGCCGTTCTGATCGACAAGTCTTGCAACCTTTGAAAAATTCTGATTTGCCTCTGTTATTGATACAAGTGAATTCGTATTTACCGTCATAAATAACATCTCCTTTCCTTGTTATTTATATTATACTCTATTTTTAGGATAAATTCAACCTATTTTTATATTGTTATAAAAAAGAGGAGAAAGCTCTGCCTCAGCTAAAGCTATTATCCACGCTTCCTCGGACATTATCTCATTCAACCTGCACACAAGCTCTTCGTGTGTGATATGAGTTCTGTCAGCGCGCCAATACAGATTATCAATATGGAACAGCCTGATCTTTGTCAGCAAAGCCAATTCCCGTGAGAAGCAGCTTTTACCTGCCCCGGGTGAACCGATAACAATTATCTTTTTCATAATATTTTCTGCCCAAAATCCATATACAAAATCGGACGGATATAAAAGTCCGCCCGATGAAATATTTTAATCAATAATTACGCATCAGAAAAGTCCCGAAATATTACCGTTACTATCGCAGTCAATTTTAAGTGCCGCAGGAGCTTTCGGGAGTCCCGGCATTATCATGATATCGCCCGTGAGCGCAACTACGAAGCCTGCGCCTGCGGAGAGCTTGAGATCTCTTACTGTGATAACGAAATTCTCGGGCTTGCCGAGCTTCGTCGGGTCATCGGAGAGCGAATACTGCGTCTTCGCAACGCATACCGGAGTTCCGCCGAAGCCAAGGTCTTCGATCTCTTTGAGTGCCTTTTCTGCCTGCTTTGTGAAGATAACTCCGTCTGCACGGTAGATCTCCTTTGCAATGGTATCAAGCTTTTCCTTGATAGAAAGCTTCTCGTCATAGAGATAGTGGAAGTTGTTCTCTGCTGTTTCAATAGTATCGCAAACTTTCTGTGCAAGGTCCGTGCCGCCCTCGCCGCCCTTTGCGAAAATTTCTGCGAGCGAAACAGGGGTATTGAGTTCTGCACAAACCCTCTTTATAACTTCGATCTCTGCATCGGTATCTGTGTGGAAACGGTTGATAGCAACAACAACGGGCAGACCGAACTTGTGCATATTTTCAATGTGTGTTTTGAGGTTGACAACGCCCTTTTCGAGTGCTTCAACATTCTCTGCAGTAAGCTCTGTCTTTGGAACGCCGCCGTTGTATTTGAGCGCTCTGATAGTTGCAACGAGAACTACGCAGGACGGCTTCAAGCCGCCGAATCTGCACTTGATATCGAAAAATTTCTCTGCGCCGAGGTCAGAGCCGAAGCCTGCCTCTGTGATAGCGTAATCGCCGAGTTTAAGAGCAAGCTTTGTTGCACGAATCGAGTTACAGCCGTGCGCGATATTGGCAAATGGACCGCCGTGCATGATCGCAGGGTTGTTTTCAAGCGTCTGAACGAGGTTCGGCTTGACAGCGTCTTTGAGGAGAGCTGTCATTGCGCCCTCTGCGCCGAGGTCGTGAGCATAAACGGGCTTGCCGTCGTATGTATAAGCAACAAGTATCTTTGAAAGGCGCTGTTTGAGGTCTGCAAGGTCGGAAGCGAGGCAAAGGATAGCCATAACTTCGGAAGCGACTGTAATTCTGAAGCCGTCCTGGCGTGGGATACCGTTGACCTTTCCGCCCATGCCGATAACGATGTTTCTGAGCGCTCTGTCGTTCATATCAAGGCAGCGGTCGATCATGATCCTTCTCTGGTCGATGCCGAGAACGTTGCCCTGCTGCATATGGTTATCGAGAAGTGCGCAGAGGAGGTTGTTTGCGGCTGTGATAGCGTGCATATCACCCGTGAAGTGGAGGTTGATATCCTCCATAGGAACTACCTGTGCATATCCGCCGCCTGCTGCGCCGCCCTTGATGCCGAAAACAGGTCCGAGCGAGGGTTCACGGAGTGCGAGAACTGCCTTTTTGCCTATCTTAGCCATGGCTTCGGTAAGACCTACGGAAATAGTCGTCTTGCCCTCGCCTGCGGGTGTAGGATTTATCGCTGTAACAAGGATAAGCTTGCCGTCGGGGTCATTCTTTGTCTTGGCAAAAAGCTCCTCGGAGAGCTTTGCTTTATAGTGTCCGTAAGGTTCAATTTCATCCTCTGTGATGCCAAGCTTTGCTGCGACCTCTGTGATTTTGAGCATTTTTGCCTGCTGTGCGATCTCAATATCTGTAAGCATATCGTTATCCTCCAATATTCTTCCTAAAATATTTTTGGGGTTCTCTAAAAACCGGAACACGAGCAAATTTTCGTTGGGACTTTGCGC
>UQKC01000034.1 GCA_900541495.1 uncultured Ruminococcus sp.
CAGCCGCAAGAAAGAACAATATTTCAATGAACGGATTATATATCCGCATACACAGAATCAAGAAAAAGCTTTTTGACAGCGCCGTGAAAATGAACAAAATCAATAAGTGAAATTGTAAAAATGCAACAAACTTAAACTGCTTTGAAAGAAATACGGCTTTTTCAAACATTTATTATGCAAAGGAGCAGAGAACCAATGAATGAACTTGCAGATAAGATAAACGCCGACAAGGAGTTTACAATGGAAGCGTACAGATATATTAAGTCAGAGCTTGACAAGGAAACAGCAAAACCGCTCCACAAGCGTGATTTTGACCGCATTGAGCAGCTCACTGCACAGCTTGCCGAATTATCGGGAGATAAGCCGTCAGACAATACCGACAGTCTTTACAGGCAAATCAGAGAATATGAAAGGACGGCAAAAAAGCCGCTGAACATATTCAAGCGGTTTGTACCTGTGCTGTGCTGCTTTGTACTTGTTATAACCGCCAACTGCGTATCTGTTGCAGCTTGGAATATGAATATTATATCGGCTGTTATCAAGTTCACACAGGGCGGATTTTCCGTTGACTTCGGCAATCAGCCTGAAGAAGTCGTTCTCCCCACATCAGAGGACGACCCATACGGATTTATTGCCAAGCTTGCGGAATATGATATAGAATTTGAAACTCCGCATTATATTCCGGAGGGATTTGTACTTACAGAGGTTGATACCAATGTTAATGAAAATTTCTCAAATTCAGTATCATTTCATTATGAAAATGGCAAACAAAAATTTATATTGTCATATGATAAATATCTGAAAGAAGTTCCTGATATAGTTATTCCGAGTGATGAGTATAATCTCTCAGAAACAGAAGTAAACGGCTCTACAGCGATAATTTCAAAGGAAGATAACCAATACACTATAACTTATCAAAATGGCAAAACCAACTTTGTAATGTTTGCTGTTGACGTTCCATATGATGAGTGTGATAAAATGGTAGCTTCAATAAAATGACAGCAGGAGGAAAATAAAAGTGAATAAAAAAGCAGGGAAACACCTATTACATAAAGGTTTACTCATCAAGTGGATATTCTATCTCTAAGAACTATACACTATATGTTTCGCCTCCTAAAGACAATAATAAGACATGGTATTCGCAAACTAAGGCAAATGGCAGTTCCTTTCAATAGTGTATATGCACATACTAAAATGGGATTTGATACATCTGAAATTACACAGGTGATTACAATAAAATAACTTTATAAGGTGATTATAAACATGAAAAAAAGCTACTTGAACGTTATATCGGTAATTACGGCATTTTTATTTACATCATGTTATTCGGTCAATAATTCTGACATTTCCGAATCGCTTGCGACAGGTGTGTATGACGAAACAGAAACCTCTGTCACAACGACCGTATCGAGCGCACCACGCACGTTGTCTGAATTTGTTATGCCTGGACATGACAAACTGCAAAACGATGACTGGGTATCAATAGAATGGGATAACGATGAGCTTACCGAGCTTTTAAATGAAGCAGAATATATTTACACTTACTATTTCAGATACACATACTCACATAATTTTGAAAACTCAGATATTTCCCCCGATGGTCTCTTCAAGACAGGAGTTTCGTATAACAGCTTCAAAAATGAATTGCAAAAATACTTTACTGATGATTTTTCAGGTTATCTTTTATCCGGAGAAAATGATTCTTTGGCTGCATATACGAATTGTGACGGTGAGCTTTGTTATATTGACCAAGAGAGCGGCAGTAATCCTTCTTTTGACAGTGTATCATTTTCAATTACAGAACAAACTGAAAATAAGATCACTATAAAAGCAGTTTCGAGATTCTGGCACAGTGACGAACCAAACATTGAAAGCTTTCGTGATTTCTACTATACTGTTATATTGACCGAAAACGGTTGGAGATTTGATGATTTTGATGACTTCAGAAATAGTCTTATATGGGATGAAAACGGAAATATCATTCCGTTGGAAACTCATATTATTGAAAATGAGTAATATGACAGGTAGCAGTTATTAAGCTAACCGTCTACAAAAAATCAGAAAGGTGATGGTTATATTGATTGTATAGGCACAGCTCAGGTTCTTAAATCTCAAACAAACACAAAAACCTTGGAGAAATCCAAATACAATAAGAGATAAATTTTTTAACGCAGACTTCAAACGCACTATAAAAATACATCAGGATAGACAGAACGGTTTTCTCCTCACATTCAGTAAATATTTCATACGGCTCAATCGGTGAAGTCAAGACCATACCGTCAAGCAATACATCATTTGTAAGTTGATAAACAAACTTTAAACTTTTAGGAGGAATAAAACCTGTGAAAACATTCAATAAAAGGAAACTTTGGTATGTCATAGGAATTGTATTTATCATATTGGTAAGTGCAATAGTTATATCATTTACTGTTTGCAACGGAAAGAGCAAGGACATTCCAAGCGAAATTCCAAACAGCGATATATATCCGACAAATTCCGATGGGCAGACTTACGGCTTCGCAGAAACCACAGCGTTTGATCAGATTCCTGACCTTATTACTGCTATGGGCAAAAATGGAACGCTTGCATATATGCGTAAGGAAGATTATTTGGGACAGAACCGTGAAAACTATGAGGTTTACACTGTTCCGCTTACCGGAGATGAGCTTGAATTTGCTCGTGAGCAGTATAAAGATCAATATCCTGACGTTACAAAGATTTCCTTTTATAAAGAATGTTTTGATATTCCGCTATTTGATGAATCAGGGAAAAAAGAAGTTGACAAGTTTGTTATGGAAAGGGGTATTTATCCCTATCCTGAAGATAACAGTAATGATAGTGAGCGAAATGAAAATGATTCCTTGTACCAAACAAATTCTAACGGACAAACTTATGGTTATGCAGAAACCACTTCATATGAACAAATTCCCGACTTGATTCCTGCTATGGGAAAAAATCATATAGATGGATATATGCGTAAAGAAGACCTTTTAGGAGAACATCTCGATGAATATGACGCATATACCGTAGAACTTACCGATGATGAGCTTGAAGTAGCACGGGAACAGTATAGCAATCAATATGATGATGTTACAACAGTAGATTTTTATAAAAAATGCGTTGATGTACCATTATATGATGTTTCAGGCGAAAAGGAAGTAGATAAATTTACGATTACTATAGGCTATTATCCATATCCCGAAAATGATTAAACAAAACAAGGCGTGCAGACTAAGAGTCTGAATATCAAACCGTGTAAATGCCAATAATAACCACAAATGAAAGTGGAGGTAAAGTATAATGGCAAACAGGAATCACGGATTAAGCGAAAAGGAAATGGAACTTGTTCAGCTTCTGATGTCAGACTGTGAAACAACAGGAGATATTCAGGCAAAATTAAAGCGGTTATTCGCAGGAACGATCGAGTAGATGCTTGAAGCAGAGATGGACGAGCATCTCGGTTATGAGAAAAATTCTGTTCTCGGCAACAATTCCGGCAACAGCAGAAACGGCTACGGCAAGAAAACAATTTCAAGCAATTACGGCGAATGCGAAATATCCGTTCCCCGTGACCGCAATGGTGAATTTGAACCTAAAGTCATCGAAAAAAAGCAGACTCACACTGATGAAATTGAACAGAAAATCCTTGCTATGTATGCAAAAGGAATGTCCCAGCGTGACATCGAAGATACCCTTCGTGAGATTTACGGTTCAGAAATATCACAGGGCTTGATTTCACGAATAACCGACAAAATTCTTCCCGAAGTAAATGAATGGCAGAACCGCCCTTTAGACAGCAATGTTCACGGGAATGGGTATCGGTGTCATCATCGGCTGTATAGCTTTTGTGCTTGTAATGTTCAAGGGCGACCTGCTGACGGGTATTTTCACCCCCGATGCCGCCGTTGTGCAGAACGGCTATGACTATCTCAAAGGCTTTGCACCCGAAACTATCGTCACGGCGATACTGTTCAGTATGATCGGTTACTTCAACGGTCACGACAAAACGCTCTGGGTAATGATACAGGGACTTGTTCAGACAATTCTCGTCCGCCTGCCGCTTGCGTATTTTATGAGCATACAGCTGAACGCAAGCCTTACAAAAATAGGTATTGCCGCACCTGCCGCAACGGTTTTCGGAATAATCCTCAATGTTATCTTCTTCATATACATAAATAAAAAGCAGGAAAAATCAGCAACAGAACAATAAAAAATCTGCGCTCCGCACAAAGCATTTTCGCCGTGCGGAGCGCAGTTTTATTTGTCAATATGAAATATGCCGCAGACGACAGTGTAGTTGTCGCCCTTGTTTTCGGCACGGCGGATATGGCGTTTGAGCATATTTTTCACCCAGTCGTGCGCCTTTGCCGATTTGAGCAGGTCTATCTCCATTTCCGTTTCGTAAACATATTCCCAGAAGCCGTCGCTGCATACAAGAAAAGCGTCACCGTCGCAGATCTTTATCGGCGGATATTTCCGTTTCAGTTCAAGCTCCTCTTTTTCGCCGAGGACTTTCAGCAGCTTGGAGCGATCCTCACTGCCCCTTATATCGGAAAAGCTCATTGTCCCCATATCGACAGCCATCTGGCAGACGGAGTGATCTTTCGTCATTGCCGAGAGCTTTCCTTTGCGAAAATAATACACCCTGCTGTCGCCGACATTTGCAAATCGAAACATACCCTTTTCGGCAAAGCCTGCGGCAGCGGTAGTCCTGCCCTCGCCAAGAGCGTAAACGCAGCTGTTTGCGCCTTTGAGAAGCTCATCTATCCTTTTGTCGTCATAGCCGCCCGTGCAGCTCTCGGTGAAAAATCTTATCGCCGCAGCGGAAGCGGCTTCGCCCCGTTCGTGTCCGCCAAGACCGTCCGCAACGATGAAAACGCCCTTTTCCGTGCTGCAAAGGTAGGAATCCTCGTTGATATCGTGTCCGCCCTCTGCGGAATAAACGGCAGTGTCCATCCTCATATTATCCCTCTTCAGTAGTTGATCTGGAAAAGCTGTTCCGTGCTGCCGAGGTAGAAATACATTCCCGACGGGAGAGCGGTCGGTACATTTTCGGCAAGCTTCTGTCCGCTTCCGAGGAAAGTTCCGCAGCTTGAACCACGGTCAATGATCTCATAACCCGAGCCGTTTCGGCGTATCTCGCAGTGGAGTCCCGATATCCCCTGAGTGTTTACGGGGAAGCATATCGAGCATTTTTCTGGGTTTCTTCCGATGACTGCGCTGCCCGATACATGGAAGCTCCGTCCTGCCATAACGCCCTTTATTCCCGTTATGGAAGCCGTGTGTGAAACGCCTGTGTCGGGAACAGCCGAGCTTGCGGCAGGCGCAGGGGAGGGGGCGGCATTGCCCTTTTTGTTTCTCATCACAAGAACAACTATCAGAACGATGCACAGAACGCCGAACGCAGCCGCAGCTATCGTAACGGCAACATTCATACCGCCCGATGACGTGTTCTCGGCAGGCTCGGTCACAGCCTGCTGTGAAGTTTCATCGGTTTCGCTCGTCAAGTTCATTTCCGCTTCCGTTTCGGCAGTGTCAGAGAGCTCGGCCGAAAGCATGTAAGGCACAACATCTCTGTTCACGGCGGCAAGAAGCTCATCGATAACGATCGCATATTTGGAGTCATATACGCTGTAAGTGTTGATGCCGACAACCTCGCCCTTGGAGTTTACAAGAGGTCCGCCCGAGTTTCCGCTTCGGATATCAACATCGATAAGATAAACCTGAACGCCGTCCCGGTCGGTACTTTTTCGCGAGATAGCTCCTCTTGTCATTGTGATATCATCAATGTTGTATGCAAGTCCCGTGTTGTCCATAAAAAGGTCGGAATCGAACGGAAAGCCGAGTGCCGCAAATTCATCGTCCATATCGATATCTTCCGAGCGGCAGAGTACGAGCGGCTTTCTCTTTTCCGTAGGCTCGGGGAGTTTGAGTATGCAGATGTCCTTTTTTTCATTGACATAATATATCTGCGCACGCATAAAATCGTTTGAGCCGTAGGAAAAATAGACCCTTACCTCATCGGCTCTGCGGCTGTTTACCTCTGTCTTTGCGGTGGTGGAGTTTGTACTTAGGTATTCGGCATATCTATCCACTACAACATGAGCATTGGTAACGATATAGCTTATAGGCTTGCCCTCTTCACCGATAGCAAAGCCGCTGCCGCGAAAGCCTGCAGGATTATATGTTTTAAAATATCCGCCGCCGAGGTCAAGGTCACCATAAGAGGCATTTTCATATCCATAAAAAACGGCATAATCATCTTTTTTTATATTTGGCGTAAAATACGATTCGATATATACAACGCCGTCCTTGGCTTTGCTGTGTTCTGCAGCAGATGAGGGTATCATAACCGCACACAGAGCCGCCGCTGAGATAAGCAGAACGCTTATCAGTTTATATAGCTTGTTCATAGTCTGATTTCCTTTCAATATTAGTTGAATTCGAGAATAACAGCCGTGTAGTTGTCCTGATTTACATAACCCTTTGATGCAATGACGCTGCCGAGCTTTTCCGCCGCAGCCGCCGCAGGGTGGGAGAGTGCTTCAATGATCTCGCCGTCCGAAGCGGCATTGTAAACTCCGTCACTGCAGAGCAGCAGCCTGTCATTCTTCATCGGAACGAGCGGTCGGATGTTCCCATCGACCGCGAGAGTTCCTCCGCAGCCGATGTAAAATTCGAGCGAGTCCTTCTGCGGATCGTCAGGAACATCACGGTATGCCAGCTTCCTGCCGATAACATCGTCAAGCAGAGTGCTGATGTGGTCGTGGTCTTCGTTGAGTGCCGTAAGGCTGCCGCTGCGCATAAGGTATATCCTGCTGTCGCCCGAAGCACACCAGTAAACGCCGTCTTTGCAGCATTTCACCGCCGCGGCGGTCGAGCCGCCCTTTACGCCCGTTGAAACGACATTGCAGTTTATCTGCCGCAGTGCGCTTTGCAGAAAGATATCTGCGGGAAGCTTCGGCGTGCAGTTCATGCTCAGCTCTATCAGCGAGGATACAACATATTTGCTGACCGCACCGCCGTCCGAAAGTCCTCCCATTCCGTCCGCAACGACCGCCGTGAACCCATGCACCGCAGCGTCGCTCTTTTTTATCGAGGAAAAGCCGAAGCAGTCCTCCTGATAGGGACGTGCGCCCCTGCTGCTTATGCTGCCGAGCCTTATCACCGATGCTCCGCCCTCTCTTAATCTGAGGGGTATATATACTTCTCCGCTTTTCATATCATCAGTATGAGAAATGCTCGTTGCAGAAGCTTCTGAATATGTATGTGCATGAGCCTATTTTCAGCTTGTCATAGTCAAAAAGCTCGGCAGGCATAAGGAGCATATTGTTGTTGTAATAAACGTTGTTTTTGCCTTTGCCGAAGATAGGACTGATGTAGAATTTTCCGTTTTCACCGTCAAAAGCGATAACTGCGCTTCCGTCCGAGGAAACGGTTTTGTCAAAGTAAAGGTCAATGTCGAAGTTTGAACCTCTGCCGACGGAGTTCTGCTCGCTGTGAAGCTCAAAGGAGCGTCCTGTCTTGTCGCCGTCAACAGCAACGAGCCAGCCCTTTACGGGACTGATGCCCTTTTCATTGCGGCTGAGAGCAACGGTCATTCCCATGTTTTTCGGGGCGTTTTCAAGGCTGCTGCCGCCCTCAAAGATCCCGTTCAGGCTTGGCTTTGCAACGGGGACAGTCGGCGGAAAAGGCTCACTCGCAGGAGCTGCTGCAGGCGCAGTTTTGGGAAAAGCAGGCTGAACGTTCACCGCATCCGCATTTGCACAGTAGGGACACTGCGCATCTCTTTTTTCATCATAAATATGACCGTTTGGGCATTGTTTCATAAAATCCTCTCCTTATATATAATAGGTGTAGCCATCATTGTCGCTGTATGTGTATTCGCAGACAAAATCATAGAAGCCGTCAGGGTCAGCATCATAACCGTTGCCCGAAACGTTGAGCATTTCGTTTACGGTAAGACCCATAAGCGCGTCCGTATCACCGTTCAGCGCATTGTACTTGGCATCAAGCTTCTTTATCGCAGTGCAGTCCGCAAGCGGTGTAAGGTCGCTTATCTTGTTGCCGTATATCCATACCTCTTCAAGCTTTGTAAGACCCGAAAGCGGTGAGATATCGGATATTCCGTTGTTTCCGCAGCCGATGACTGTGAGCTTTTTCAGCTTCTTCACAAAGGAGATATTCTTGACATTGCAGTCGTGGAAGGTCAGCTTTTTAAGGTTCGTCAGACCCGATACAGCGGAAAGGTCGGTTATCTTGGTATTGTTGCTGATTATTATTTCCGAAAGCTTCGTCATATATTTGAGGTTTGCGATGTCGCTGTTCGTGAGATCCCGGTTTGAAAGGTCAAGTGTGCCTGTCATTGAAGTGCTGTATGATTTTTTGCCGATCTTTACGGTTTTTGCACCCGAATTTGCGCCCGAAGAAGAGCCGTCCGAAGCGTTCCTTGCCTTGGCGGTCTTTATAATGGCACTGCAAAGCTTTGAACGGGTCTGTTTCAGCGTTGTGCGGTCGAAAAGAGCAAAGCCGACCGCTTCACCCTCGGTCTTAGTTATGCCGTTGTCCCACCAGCAGCAGGGAATACCGTAGGAATTTGCCTTTTTGAGGTAATACTGAGCCGCTTTCACACATTCGGCTTCGTTGTCCTTGTTGAGAAAGCCGAACTCGCCCATTATAACGGGGATTCCCTTTGAAATATAAGCCTTGTTGATGTCGCTGAAAACTTCATCAATGCTGTCCTTGCCGTACTGCGTAAATTTTTTCAGCCTGATATCGGTGTCGAGCGATATACTGTATGGGCTGTATGCGTGGACTGATACGATGATCCTGTCATCATCGGGGATTTTCAGTGCATTCATCGAATCATAGACAGCCGATGCGCCGTAGGGAGCTATCATAAGGAAGCGTGTGCTGTTTTTACCTCCGCAGGCTCTTATTGTCTTTACAAAGTCCGCATAAAGCTTGTTGAGGACCTTTCTTTCAGCGTCCGTTCCGCCCGTCCATTGATATTCCGAACCCTCGGTGTTAGGCTCGTTCATGGCATCAAAGATAAGATGCTCGTCATAATTCTTAAAGCGGACAGCTATCTGCTTCCAGACATAGCAGAACTTCTTTGAAACGGCTTTGCAGCTCTTCTCGGAAAGGGTCAGCCAGCTCTTGTCATGGTGCGAGTCAAGGATAACATACATTCCGCTGTCATAAGCATAGTCAACGACCTGCTGAACACGGTCGAGCCATTCGCTGTCTATCTTGCCGTTCGTATCGATGTGATTTCCCCATGTAACGGGTATCCTTACCGTGTCGAAGCCTGCTTTTTTGACCGTCGTGATGAGCTTTTTGCTCGCCTTGGGGTTTTCCCAGCTTGTTTCGGTGTCAAGCCCGTCACCGTCCATAGCGTCAAGCGTGTTTCCGAGATTCCAGCCGACCGTGATGTTCCGGACGAACTCGGAGGCCGTCATCGAGGATAATGATTTTTTCTCCGCAGAAGCCGCACACGGCATAAACGATAAGCAAATTGCCGCCGTCAGCAGAGCGGAGATGATCTTTTTCAGTTTCATATTTACCGCCATTCCTTTCAATATTAACAATTGTATCTAAAACCGTCGCTGTCTGTATATACCTCGTAGCTAAGATATTCCAACAGCTCATCCGGATCATAATTATTGCCCGAAACATCGATATAATCAAGTATCGTAAGTCCTTTCAGAGCCTTTACATTTCCGTTGAGTGCATTATTTGCGGCATGAAGCTCTTTCAGACCTTTGCAGTTTGCAAGAGATGTAAGATCGGATAGCTGATTATTATCGATATAAATTAGCTCCAATGTTTTGCATTTTTTTAATGCGTCAAGCGATTTGACTTTACAGCCTGAGAAATGCATCTGCGTAAGCTTTTTCATTCCCGATAAAACAGAAATATCCGATATCGGACTGTTAGCAAAGCTTAGGTATGTTATTTCCGTGCTGTCTTTGAGCGGCGATATATCCTTTACATTATTGTTCTGCAGCCATACATCGGAGAGCTTTTTATGTCCCGATAGAGCCGATATATCGGTGATGCCGTTGCTCTCAGCACCGATGACAGTCAAGTTCTTCATATTCGCTGTAAAGGAAATATCCTTGACATTGCAGTTGTGGAAAGTTATCTTCTCCAGATCTGTCAGTGCCGAAAGAGGGGAGAGGTCTGTGACCTTCGGGTTGTCGCTCATAATGATCTCCGAAAGCTTCGTGAGATATTTCATCTGCTTGATGTCGCTGTTCGTAAGGTCACAACCTCTGACATCAAGAGTACCCGTCATTTTTTTTTTGTACTGCTTTTCTGCAATTGTAACGAAGTCCTCTTCCTGCTTTTTTGCAGTTGTGGTTGTCGTTGTCTTTTCGGTAATTGTTTCCGTCGGGGAAGTTCCCGTCGGCTCGTCAGATTTTTCCTCCGAAACGGGCGGCTCGGTGACTTCTGTGGCTGTAAAGCCACTTCCATTTACAGCGCCGTTGTCCGCGCTGCCGGGGTCATAGTAGTTCTTTTTGTCCGATCCTCTCATATCTTTCGGGGTCGGTGACGTATCTTCTTCGGCCTGTAAAGCACTTTCGCTTTCCATAGATGTTGACACAGCATTCTTGCTGTTCATGCTCACACCGACTCCAACAGCCGACCCGACAACTATGATAAGTGCCGCGGCACAGGCTGTCATTGCCATAAGCTTTTTCTTTGACGGCTTCTTTTCGGGCGAAGCGTTTTCTTCCGCAGGAATGGCCGACTCGGGCGGAGGAGTCGGAACAGCAGGCGTGTGCGAAGTCTGCACAGGCGGAGGAGTCACAGGAGGAACTGCGGCTCGCTGCTCGGAAGTCCTCATCGAAGCCGTTGCCGTGTAAGGCTTCGCCGTCACACCCGACGGGAGAACTATCTTTTCCGGAGCTTCAAACTCAACGAGCGGTTCAGCCGTGATCCCCGATGAAGCCAGATCGGAGCGGAACTCAAAGATGTTGCTGTATCTGTCCTCGATACGGAGCATCGTCGCCTTGCGGATGATCTCCCAAAGCGGCTGTTCGATCGAATATTTGTTTGAGCTGTATTCATCATCGCTCTCAAAGCGTGTCATAGGGTCATCGGGGATATCTTATGTCAGTGCAAAGTAAAGCGTTGCACCGAGCGAATAAATGTCCGTCCAAGGGCCTTGCCTGCCCTTTTTCTGATACTGTTCAAGCGGAGCAAAGCCCTGTTTTAGAATGACCGAAAGGCTCTGCGAAGCGTTCGCAACGACCTGACGTGCCGCACCGAAGTCGAGAAGCTTCACCTTTCCGTCATTGCATATCATAATGTTGTCGGGCGAAACATCACGGTGAAGAATGTTTGCACTGTGAGCCGTCATGAGCGTAGACGATACCTTTTCCGCAATATAAACAGCCTGAGCACCTGTTATAATGCCGTTTCTCTCAACATGACCCTTTAGCGTCTGACCCTCGAGATACTCCATAGTGTAGTAAACGGTGTCATTTTCATAGAAGAAATCATAAACGCTGACAATGCTCGGATTGCCGTTGAAAGCCGCCACAAGACGAGCCTCGTCATAGAATTTCTCAGCACCGCTCTTAAAAATATCAGCCGCTTCTTCGGTCGAAACCGAAACTATCGTGCTTTCGGGATTTCGCAGGGCAATGCCGTAAGGGTAGTATTCCTTTACAGCGATCTTTTCATCATGCTTGATGTCATAAGCAAGATATGTAACGCCGAAACCGCCCTTGCCGATAACTCTGCCGACCGCATAGCGTCCCTGGAGAACGCTTCCGCTCGAAAGCACCGTAGGGTCGGAAATATGATCCTGCGGAGAGCAGCCGCAAACAGGGCAAGGCTCGGAAGTTATCTCCGAAAAGCAGTTTTCGCATAAGCTTTTGCCTGAAATGTTTATCATAAACAAACACCTCTCTTGTTTTTCCGCATAATGCGGTGTTGTTTTGACTATATTGTAGCATATTTATGACAAAATTTGGTGTGCAAATCTGCATTATTTTCAATTGATGATTATTTGTTTAAAAAGAAATGGCACAGACACGAAAAACATCGTATCTGTGCCAATAAAAATTTGCAAAGCAAATCAAAAAAATTACGCATTACGAATTACGCATTTAACCCTATTCCTCTCCCCAAATAAACTCGCAGGCCTTTTCATAGGGGAGATGATGTTCAAGACAGTGAACTATCCTTGCGTCCTCACGGCGGCGAACATAAAGACAGTCGCGCTTTGCAAGGGTGAGCATCTTCTGTGCTGATGGATAATCAAGCCCGAGGAAAAGCGCAATGTGTATTATCTGCTCACGGGTCGGAACACGAGTGCCGTTAAGTAACTGATAGCCGTAGTTTCTGTCAACGTTCAGTACCCGAATGAGAACGCTCAGCTTGATGTTACGCTCTTTAAGACGCTCAATGACATATTCGCTGAACTCGGGAGGGGGATTATCCTCAATGACTTTCATATCAAGGTGCTTTGTACGTTTTATCATTCGTTCAATATCGACCGTTTTAATAGTACCCATCTCCTTATATCAATAGTAAACAGTAAAATGGCCGTCCATTCTGTCAACAATATTCTGTATCTCATCTTCGGTGAAACCGTTGCCCTCCATGCAGACAAAGCCGTTGAGTTCTATCCCCTCAAAAGTATCCGTGTGTCCCGAAAGCTGATTGTTGTCAATGTAAAATTCAAAGATCGTACAGTCTTTCAAAGGAGAGAGGTCGGTCAGATCGTTCCGTCCGAGATATACGAAGCGAAGTGCCTTGCATTCGGAGAGCGGCTCGATCGTCTTTAAATTGCACCCTGCAAGGCATACCATTATCAGGTTCGGCTTGTGCGCGAGCGCATCGATATTTTCTATCTGCGCTTCGTTGAAGCCAGCCTTTACAAGCTTGCCGCAGTTTTTGAGCGGCGAGATGTCCGTAACATAATTGTCGCCGAAAAAGACTTCTTCCAGCTCCGTCTTGTCAGCCAGCACAGAAATATCGGAAATGCTGTTGTTTTCTGCTGATATTTTCCTGAGATGATGCATATTTTCCAAAAAGCTCAGGTCGGAAACATTATTGTTGTTGAAATTTATGCTTTCAAGGTTTTCCAATCCCGAAAGACATGAGAGATCGGTTATGTAATTATTTTCAAGATCAAGGTATTTGAGGTTTTTGAAGTGCCGAAGATTCGCTATCTGCGCATTGGTAAGCTCCTGATCGGTGATCTCAAGCCTTTCAAGATCGATAGGGTAAAATTCACTGCCGATCTTTACGGAAATGACTTCATCCTTCATTTTGAATACGAAAATCATCGCCAGAGCCGCTAAAATAACAGCGACCATGCTTATTATCAGCGCAAGACTGCTTTTCGAGCGGCGAAGCCGAACCTTTCGTTTGATTTCTTTCGGCATTTCATTGGCGCTGAGCGTTACGGGTGCTTCGTCTGTGCCGCAGAGATCAACACAGCGGAGCATTTCCTCAGCCGAGTCGTAACGGTTCTCCTTTTTCACGTCCGAAGCCTTTTTTATTATTTCACCGAGTGTGGGAGGAAGCTTTTTGATCCCTGCCGCAAACGGCGTATCATCGTCCATTCGGAGTATCGCATTTTCGGGTATCTCACCCGTAAGCCCGAAATAGACCGAAGTTCCGAGCGAATAAAGGTCTGTCCGAGCGTCCTGACTTCCTTTGCGCCAGTATTGCTCCGCAGGTGCAAAGCCCTCCTTGATGATAACGGACATATTGCCCGTTGAGTCGGTCTTAAAGCTTCGTGCCGAGCCGAAGTCGATGAGCCTTATCCTGCCGTCCCTGCAAATGATGATGTTGTCGGGCGAGATATCACGGTGAAGAACGCCGCTTGCGTGTATCTCGGACAGCGCGGAAAGAAGCCTTTTCAATATATATACAGCCTGCCCCGAGGTGAGCCTGCCGTGTTTTTTCACATATTCATTGAGCGAAATGCCGCTGAAAAATTCCATTGCATAGTAAGCCGTGCCGTTTTCACGGAAAACATCGTAGACCTCGGGGATATCGTTCACGCCGTTGAAGCGTTTTATTATCTCGGCTTCGCTGAAAAAGCGTTCAAGTCCGTGTGAATAATCATCGTTCTGCAGTGAGGTCATCGGCTCAACGGTCACGTTGTCACCCGTTCTTACAGCTGTTCCATCGGGATAGTATTCCTTGACGGCGACCGCGCGCTCTGCCTTGGTGTCATAAGCAAGGTAGGTGATGCCGAAGCCGCCCCTGCCGAGAAGCTTTCCCACAACATACCTGTTCATGAGAACAGTCCCCACAGAAAGGATATCGTGGGAATTGTAAGTCTGTTCTCTCGTGTATCCGCAGTGGGGACACTTGTTTCCTTTCATTGCCGAAAAACAGTTCCCGCAGATATTTTGCGGCATATCGTCACCACCCTTTATGTTTTCTATTATAGCATATCTATATTTTGATAACAATATGTTTTCTGCTTTTTTATAATATTGTAACATATTACAGCGTGAAATTGGTGTGCAGATCTGCATTATTTTGAAGAAATTTGTACTGTATTGTCGAAAAATAAGATCATAACCCCTTGACAAATGAGGTCTATTATGATAGACTAAGTTCAGAGAATAAGTCTATAGCTATCGACCAAAACCTGAAAGGGGTGTTTTTATGAAAATTTCGGACAGCGAATTAAAGCTTATGGAACTGATATGGAAAAGCGAATCGATACGCTCGGGCGAGCTTGTGACAATGGCTTTCAATGACCTCGGCTGGAAAAAATCCACCGTTTATACCGTCATAAAGAAGCTTTCGGGCAAAGGCTTCATAAAGAGCGAAAATGCCGTGATAACATCGCTCTGCTCCCGTGACGAGGTTCTGACCGAGCGTTCGGAAAGCCTTATCTCAAAGGCTTACGGCGGCTCTCTGCCGATGTTCCTGACGGCTTTTTTGCAGAAAGAAAGGATAACCAAAGCCGAAGCTGAGGAGCTGAAAAAGCTCATTGACGATCATACGGAAAGGTGATAGATATGACGGGATTTTTCAGAACTGTACTAAATATGAGCATAACGGGCGCATACATCGCCGCTGCAATAATTATCCTGCGCATCGCAATGAAAAAGCTGCCGAAAAAATATTCGTATCTGCTCTGGGCGATACTTGGAATACGCCTTTTGTGTCCGTTTTCCTTTTCATCGGCAGTGAGTATTTTCAACGTACTCGTTCCCGAAAAGCCTGCGATAACCTCGGGGCAGATGGAGTTTATCCCGAATGATATTGAATATGCCGCAGAGCCAAGGATAACAGTTTCCGTTCCTCCCGTGAATAATGCTATAAATGAACAGCTTCCGCCTGCACAGCCGTCTGTCAGTGCAAATCCGATGCAGATCGCAATGGCTGTCGGAGCGTATATATGGGCGTTCGGAACGCTTGCAATGGCAGTTTATACGGCGGTTTCATATACTTCCGTCAGGAAAAAGGTGAGGAATGCGAAGCTTTCGGACGGCAATGTTTACACCTGCGAAAGCATCGAAACGCCGTTCGTTTTTGGTCTGATAAAGCCGAGGATATATCTTCCCGAAAACATCTCCGCCGAGGACAGACCTTACATAATCGCACACGAACAGACCCATATCGACCGAAAGGACTATATCGTGAAGCTTATCGCAATGGCGGCACTCTGCATTCACTGGTTCAACCCGATGGTGTGGCTTTCCTATCGGCTCATGACAAAGGATATGGAGCTTTCCTGCGATGAAAAGGCACTTGGGAGCTTTGATACCGATGTGAAAAAGGCGTATGCGAACGCACTTCTCAATATCTCGCTCAAACAAAACAGACTTTCCCTCGGCGGCGTTCTCAGCTTTGGCGAAAGCAATATAAAAAGCCGCATAAAGGGCGTTCTCGGTGCGAAAAAACCGAAGGTCATCGCCATTGTCTCAGCGGTCATCGCAGTTGTTGCCGCCGCAGTCTGTCTGCTTACAAATGCGGTGAAAAATGACAACAGCTTCGAGCCTATACCGAACGGAATTTACGTCACGGATAAGCTTCTGTACACTTCGCCTTACAAGGACTCCTACTTTGGTGATAACAACGGCTTGACTTACGAAATAAAGGACGGAACGCTCACGATATCGGGCGAGAATATGGTGCATACATACAAGCTTTCCGAGTCTATGGAGATACCTTTCACCGATGAAGAATGGGACAGCACATACAACAGCATGGAGGGCATCGGCTGGGAGGACGGAGCAAAGCATCTTTCCGACTGCAAAAACAAATACTGTGCCGAAATTCTCACCGATAAGGACGGCGGCATTGACAGCTATATTTTTGTAATGGACGGTGAGCTTTGGTATGTACAATACGGCTGGGAGATATATCGGCTCAAAACCGCTGACAGCAATGCTTCGGAAAAATACACCCAGCCGACAGATGCGGCAAGAGCCTATCTCAACGGAAAAAGCGTTCCCGATGATGATATTTTCACGCTCACTGTTCAGCAGGACAGCTTTTTCCACGAGGCTTGGAAATACACCTTGCCGCCGCTTTCGGAGCAGTACAATGTGAACGAAAATGACAGCATTGTTGAGGTTTTTGCGGAGTACAGGCTTGACGAAATTTTCGTGCAGTCATATATCATCGCCGCCGCAAACGAAAACGGCTTCCGTATCGTTGACGAGGTTAATTATTCGCCCCGACAGTTTACGGCAACGATCTCCGAGGTCGGCGGCAATGAACAGATAACGGGCTATGAATGGCAGGAGTATGTCATTATACCGAATGAAAATTCGGGAATTTTCAAGGCAAACGAACCTGCTGTCGTTTACAGCCGCTCCCTCATCGGAAATAATTTAGCCAATGTCGGGGACAGCGTGACCGTTGAGTACGGCGGCGAACCCGTGAGCGATATCGGTTTTGAACAGCCTGCATATTTCCTCACGATGACACTGAATGACGAAGAACCCGAGGACGTTTCCGATGATGACATAGTTGATGAGCCTGCTTTCGTACATACACATTTACAGCAGATATCATTAAAACGTCAGATAGTTTTCCCCGATGAATACGGCGGATACAATTTTGTCGGAAGTGCAGAGATAGTTGACATTCGCTTTTCCGTTCCCAAGGACTGGGTCGCTGACGGATACGGCTTATTTATGCTCGGCGACAAAAAAATGCTTGAACAGAATGTCGTTTATCCCGACAGCTGCGGAATTATGACCGAGAGCTTTTTGACGGATATGGTTTCGGGACGTGAGATACAAAAGCTTGACGAGAAATACGGCGGTGATAACGACCCATACAGCTATTATATCCACACCTCAATGGAGGATCATGACGGCGTATATGACACGCATTATTTCGTTGTTCACCAAAACGGATATTACGCAGTATTCAGCTTCCGCAGCGGTGAAGAATTCAGCTTTTCCGAAGCGGAGGATATTCTCAGAACGGTCAGCATCATACCCGTTCACACGGTCATTGACATAAATGCGATGCAGAATATCACGGTGGAAATGCCGATAGTAACACTTAACGCAGACGGAACTGTTACTTCGGACGATGAGAACGGAACGGCTATGATCTCGTTCAGAATGCCTGCCGAATGGACACCTATAGACAGCTCGGGATATTATTACGGCAAGCCGATATTCAGGATAAACAGCGTTTACAATGCTGTCGAAGATCGGGACTATTCTTTTCTCGCCGGTGATGATGATAAAGTCATAGACGAAACAACGGACGCTGACGGCTTTGACGATATGGTGCATAAGGAATCCTACGGCACGGAAATTTATGAATATATCATAACAAGGAACGGTCTGAGTGCGGATATCAGATTTTATGCAGATGAGAGCCTTACCGAAGAGGTGCGCAGTGCAATAGTGAAAAGCATAAGTCTTGAACGCTCACCAACGTAAATATCGTGTTTTGAATAAAGTTCAGCACCTCGGCATTGCAGTAAAATGCACTGCCGAGGTGCTTTTTGTGTAATACTCAGAACCTGTCTTCATAAGCATATGCACACGTCTTTTCGGCAAATTTTGCTGCATACTGCGTTAAAAATCCTTGCTGTGCGGCAGCACGCCGGCGGATTTTTGCCTTGTCTGCAACAAATTATGCTCGAAAATCCGCATACATTTCTTATGAAGACAGGTTCTAAACACCAATAAAACTATAGACAAAAATTTATTTAATAATTCTATAATAAAATTTCTTTAAATAGGTTGACAAATGACTACCAATGTGTTATTATATTGGTAATATTAAACACCAAAAAAATACAGAAAAAGTCTGTGCCGGAATCATTATATTTAGAGGTGACCTTAAGATTGTCGGCTTGATTTTTTTTAATTTCAAATGGTGTTTACTATAAATAATTGTCAACCTATTTTTTTGTGGGAGGATAAAATGGAAGAAAAAACGAAACTTTCTTCATCTGAATGGAAAATAATGTCCCTGCTCTGGGAGAATGAACCGCTCACAATTATGCAGATAACAGCCGCACTCAACGATGAAACGGGCTGGTCGAAACATACCGTCATAACGCTCCTCAAACGAATGGAGGAGAAAAAAGCGGTCAGCTTTGAGCAGATCGGGAACGCAAAGCACTTTTTTACCATTATAAAGCGTGAAGATGTTGCCGTTGCCGAAACGCAGTCGTTCCTCGAAAGGATTTATCGGGGCAGCATCGGAATGATGGTGAACTCGATGATAGATCAGAATGCGCTGTCAAAGGAGGATATTGATGAGCTTTATGATATCCTGAAAAAAGCGGAGGAAAACCAAAAATGACCGAAGCTGTTATATCATCATCGATACTGATAGCGATAATGATCCTTATACGAACGCTCTTCAAGGGAAAACTCAGAAGCTCCGTGCGCTATGCGTTGTGGCTGATAGCGGCTGCAAGACTGATGCTCCCGTTCGGATTGCTGCAAAGTCCCATAAGCGTGATGAACGCCGCCGAAACGGTGATAAGCGTGAACCAAGCCGATGAGAGCGTTCAGCCGACCGAAGCCGAGCTTTACATACCCGAAAGCGTTGCGGAGCAGACTTTGAACGAAGCTTCGCCGATGAATGTGGAAAAGGCTTCACCGAAAGAGGTCTGGACTGCTGTGCGGAGAGCCGTAACTGCGGTAATGCTTCTGTGGTTCTGCGCGGTAAATGTCAGATTTTATCTTTTACTGCGGAAAAACAGAAAAACGTTCGCTTATGACGCTCCGCTCCGCATCTATACGACGGAAAAACATACATCGCCGTGCATTTTCGGACTTTTCCGACCGTGTATTTACATACCCGAAAGCTCTGCGACGGACAGCGAAGCGGTGGAATACATCGTTGCGCATGAGGTGTGTCATTACCGCCACGGCGACCTGATCTGGACGGTGCTTCGGTATGTACTGCTGGCGGTCTACTGGTTCGACCCGTTTGTGTGGGCGGCAGCTGTTCTTTCAAAGCGTGACTGCGAGTGTGCCTGCGATGAAGCCGCAATAAAAATGCTCGGCGAGGAGCGGCGTTTTCGCTACGGAAAGGCTCTAATCGACCTTATTCCGCTGAAAAATTCGGAAAGCCTCGGGATAGCTTCGACCTCGATGGCTTCGGGGAAAAAGGTGCTGAAAGAGCGTATGAAATTTATCGCCGCAAGACCCGTGAACAAAGCTTCGGCGGTCATAGCGGCAATGGCTGTGACAGTTCTGACAGTCGGAGGTACGTTCACCTCGGCGCAGGCGGCGGAAAAGCCGATAGTTTCGGCCGAAACCGGTATCAACGAAGCCGATGACGGCAGGATAACTGCGCAGGTCACGGACAAAAACGGTGCAGTTCACGAGCTTATATATTTTCCTGCGCCCGATGGCTTTGAACCGTATATTTATATGGACGAAGCATCCTCGGCAAAAGAGATTACTTACAGCGAAAGTGAATTTGCACGATTTTTAAGCGAAGCGGCTTTCTCGGCGGCTGATCTGAGCCTTGAAGATGAGAGCTTTTCGCTGAACAAATGGGATAACACCGATGCCTTTTCATCGATATGCAAAGCGTTGGAGGAAAGCAGCTTCGATAGTGTTTATGATTTTGAAAGGACGGATAAAACCGCTTCGCTGAGTCTTTCACGTGCGAACGGAGGATTTTCTTCAATGCTCGATATCGAAATATACAAGGTCGGCGGAAGCTTCACTGCACTGATGGTCAGTGATGACTTTAGCAGGCTAACAAGTCTTGTGACGGGCGGAACGATCCCGACAGAAGAGGAGCTTTTTGAAGCTTATGCCGAAAGCTCGCATTTTGAAGCCGCTTTTGACGGTGAAAGGCTCTGCAATGCTCTTGCCGCTCTTGCGGACGGAGAAGCTTCTTATTCCGAATTCGGGTCGGACAGCTTTTCTGCCGAGATCAGCGAAAAGCTTGATGTTATCGGAAAGATCCCGCAAGGCTACGTTCAGTGCGAACTCAGGAATATCGTTTTCGCAGTTCCGAGCGACGGCAGTCTGAACAGTATAGGCGGAAGCGTTTTATGGCAGAACGGAAACGGAAATTTCAGCATTTCCGAGAGCAGAAAAGCCGTTCCCGACAATGCGGAGAAAACCGTCGGAACATTCGGCAAAAACGCCTGTGAGCTTTATGTTGGAGCGGAAAATGCAGTGCTGTTCTTTTCGGACAGCGAGGGGAAAAGCTATTCCGCCTCGGCAGGGTATTCGTCCGATACGGAAAAGGACACCGCACTGAAAATTCTTGGCAGCATACACTTGAAATGAAAGGAAAATGACAGATGAAACTTAAAAGAAAGCTCATCGCTGCGCTGGCGGCTTCGGTAATGCTGACAGCCTGCGGAGCGGAAGAAAAAGTGGAAACTTCCGAAACGCAGACTGCACCCGTGCAGACGACCGCAACAGCAATACAGACAACCAAAGCCGCAGTCAAAACGATAAAGCCGCTCTCGCCGATGAAAAGTCACGCTTACTATCAGGACGAAAGCTTTTCGGTGACGGTTTCGCTCGATGACCTCAGAGCGTCGCTTTACTATCCCGATGCGGTCGCGGAAATGGGCATAAATCCCGATATGTTTGCTGTCGATATGACGATAAAGGTAAAAAATATCTCGCAGGAGGAACAGAGCTTCGACAGTTCAAAACTTGCGCTCCTTGCAGGCGAAGATATGCTCTATATGTTCGGAGCAAAGGACGAAAAAGCCGATGATATCAAGTCGGGCAAGACAGTTACGCTCAGTCTGAAAGCACTTTGCAGTTTACAGCAGGCAAGGGTGATATCGGGCGTTTCCTATGACGGCGAGCTGCTCGAAACGGGTGAGAATTTTTACCCCGAAGATTTCACGGAGATCATCAATATCCAGAGCGATGAGAACGTAAAGACCTATCTTTACAAGCAGTTTTATCTGCGCTCGGGTGACGGCTATCACATGATGGCATGCTCGGGGCCTGCCGCGATAAGCGCATATTTCATAGGCAGGGTCGGCGAAAACGATGAGTATTTCGCTATCGAATATACCGTCACTGACCGAAGCGACTATGCACTTCTCATCGACCCGAACAAATACAGTGCAAATTTCTGCTATGACAATTCGGACAGCTTTGACCCAAACTCAAAAGCCGTTTATATCAGCACTGATGAGGAGCTTATGTATAAGCCAAAGGAGGAGGGCGCAGTAAGCGGCATCGGCACGGTCTATGCGCTGCCCGATTTTATGTGTACATATCCCGACGGCGAAACGCGATTTACCGTTCTTTACAGCGTCAGCGGACACATAACGGAGGTGATGCTGAAATGCGGAAGCCGTGATGAGCCTTGCTTTGCGGAATATGACAGCGTTACGATAGATCACTGCGACTACTAAAAGGGGTAAAAAATGAGAAAAAGATTTGCATTCGCTTTTGCCGCTTCGCTTGTTCTGATGTGCGGCTGTACGGATAAAAGCGGCTCGGAAGAAAATACGGAAACAGCCTCGGAAACGGTCATTGCTTCTGCTTTGACGGAAACTTCTGTTACGTCCGAAAGTACGACAGTGATCTTTGCGAAAACAGAACCTACAGTGACCGAAACGGAGCCGCCGCAGACGGAAACGCCCGAGCTCAAGGAAAATCAGCTCGAATTCCGCAGCATAAATATAGCCGTGCTTATGGAATTCACGGGTGCAGAGCCGCTCAATTACTATCCGAATGCAGTGAAGCTGGCAAAATACAGCGAGGACGATTATGTTCTCCACGCCGTTTTCACGGTCGAAAATCTCACCTACGAAAGCTTTGACTTCATTCCGCAGAAAATGATACTCCACGGGCGTGATTACGGTTCGTCATTTGTGATGCAGCCGATAACGGAGAATGATACGGGGCTTGTTTCATCGGACGGATTTTACACTATCGAACCCGATGAAAGCGTCAGCTTTAAGATAGATTTTGTCGGGGACAGGAAATGCATCAAATACGCCGACAAGATATCCTATAACCCCGATATGCATTTTTATACGAATAACATCGATGCCGACGGGCTGAATAATGTTTCCGTTGCATCTGTTGTTGAGATAGAGGACAGGATAACGGTGAGAAACGCCGTGCAAAAGGCACTTGAGATCACCGAGAATGAACCTCTGCCGTTCCAATTCGTCCCGTCCGACGGCGACTGTCAGATCAATACCGAGAAAAATTCCTATTGCTTCACGGTCGAAAAGGTTCGCCCCGAAGGCTATGTCATCGATTATATCAGGATAAAGCTGAAAATCGCTTCGCTCACGGGCAAGGCAGACACCTTTGAGCCGAATGGATTCAAACTCGTCAGCTCCGACGGGAAAAGCGATGTGCCGCTTTACTGGAGCTTTGATGAATCACTCGTGCAAACGCCGAAGATAAACAAAGAAATAACCGTCAACGGCGAGAATGTGACGCTTTATGATTATCCGTTCGGGCTTTACCTGAATCCGGACGGAACGGCTGAATACGATATATATTTCAGATACAAAGAGGGCAAAGATTATGAGAGCTTTAATTATGAGGGTAAAAACGACAGCTTTTGTGAGAGGATAGAAACAGAATGAAAAGGGTAATTTTCAGCGCAAAAACAACAGCGGCTGTCATAGCTGCGGCAATGCTTTTCATCGGCTGTGCAAAGGGGAATGACACAGCCGAAACCGGCATACCGAAAATGCAAAGCGAAGTATCGGCAGACTCTCAGTCGGAAACAAGTGCCGCTGTTTCAGAGAGCATAGAAACGGAAAGCTTTAAGCTGCCCGATGATCTTTTCTGCGACAAAAACAGGGAATATATGATAGCACAGCTTGACGACGGGACTTTGAAGAAGATAAGCTTTGAAGAATATGAAGCCTTTGCAATGGGGAAAATGGTCGAAATGATGCTGTCGGAGGATTACTATAATGAGTATATCGCCGATAACGATTATGACCCTTACGGCAGCTATGATGAGTATAAAAACCAAGTACTCGAATGGTACGGCGAATACAGCATCGATAATACCGAGGACAGCTATAGATGCATCTATAGCATAATGGGAAGCTTCGGTGATGAAGAACCCGACTATGACAAAGCGGCTTCTGCGGTTTTCGGCTATGTCCTCGGAAAGATAGAGCAGAATTCTTACCCGTTTTTTGAAAACAATGACGATTTTAAGCTTGTGACTATTGAATACGAAGCCAAGGACGGCGCACTGTGCGTTTATGCAGGCGGAAATTCGGACAGCGACCGCTGCGAGATAGCTTCGGCGAAATACATAACCTTCGATGGCGAGGAAATGTTCAGCATCGGTACACGACCGATCGCCGCGGATACAAAAAGCATTTGCATAAGCGTCTATGACGAGATTACCGATCCCGCACTTTTCCACACTTCAAGCGACGGCTATGACGCTGTTATTTACGAGTTCGGTCAGGGTTATGACGAAGAGCGTATCGTTGATATCGCGAAGCTTGCCGAGAATTTTCCCGACCTTGAAAAGCTGTCCCTGTCTTCGCGTATCGAAATAAGCGAACCTGCGGAACTTGCGAAGCTTTCAGATCTGAAAGAACTTCGCCTTGATGTTGAAGAGTTGGAAGATATCTCGTTCCTTTCACAGGTAAAAGCGGAGAAGATAGGACTCACGGGAGTTTGCCGCCCCGTTGATGTGCTTTCAAAGCTTGACTTAAAGGAAATAACCATCGAATGTACGCCGTATGAGGGCGTACTTGAAAGTATTTACAAGCTGAAAAACGTGACCGAGCTTACAATAAACAGATACAGCAAGACCGAACCGTTTTTCACGGGGATCGAAAACCTGACCGAGCTGAGAATACTCGATATTTCCGTTGATCCCGATTACACAGCCGACCTTGCGCCGCTGGCAAAGCTGCAAAAGGCAGAGAATCTGAGTATACTCGCATATTATACGAAAAATCTCGATAAAATAGCGGATATGAAGTCGGTAAAAAAGCTCATGCTCCACAGTATGGAAGATGACGACCTCTCTTTCCTCTCGGATATGACGCAGCTTGAAGAACTTTCGCTTTATTATGTGAACAGCTCCTACGGACCGTCGCTTCAATATCTCGATAATGTCAAAAAGCTGTTTATTGCTGACACCGTTGACGGCGCGGATATGAGCCGCATATATCAGATGAAAAATCTTGAAAACCTCGTACTTACGGGAGAAAGATTCACGCCCCGAGGTATAGGACAGCTCAAAAAGCTGAATACGCTCGGCATCATGCTCTGCAGCTATTCCGATCTGTCGGGACTGAAAAACTGCGGTGCGCTTGAAAATCTCACGATATATAACTGCCTGACACCGCAGTTCAATGCAAAGGATATCGAGGGCATGACGAAGCTGAAAATGCTTTCGTTCAACTGCTCGGAGATAAGCAGCTTTGCTTCACTCAAAACGCTCACGGGACTGGAAGAAATGCGGCTCTATTTCTGCAACCTTTCCTCGGGCGATATAAACGAGCTGGAACAGGCTCTGCCGAACTGCAATATAGATGTGGACAATTGATCTTTAGAGGTGAACTTCTGCATAAATGAAAGGAAAATGGTAATGAAGCTCAGAAATGTGGTAATATATGCGGTGGCATTGCTAATATTTGTTTCAATATCAACGCTTGTGAAAATTGATAGGAAAACAAAAATGCATGAGGAGTCTGTAACCGAGGAAACATTGTCGGAAACGACCACGCCCGAACCCGAAGCAACCGAGCCTGTAACGACGGAAGCGGAGTATGAGGAGTTTGATGAGTCCGCAGCCGCTGAAAAAGGCTTTTATACGACCGTTACCGACTATGAGGGCAATGAGAAGATACTTTATTATCTTTGGGGAACTGACGGCGAGCCTGCGTATATTTATATGGAGAAAGTCGGCAGAGATCCGATAGCGACAATGGGCTATGTTTCCATTGTTTCGCAGAATGTTGCCGCTGAAAAAAACGAATTTTCTTTCGGGAGCGAGTTTGAAGATCTTATCGGAAAGATAGGCGGCAGAACAGCTTATATCGATTATTGTCCTTCCGATAGGGTATCCAAAGTCACAACTGCAGAAGATACAGCCGAACTGCTGGATATCATTGCGCAGACTGCACCGAAGCTCATTCCCGTTGACGACAGCGTGATATACTATAAATATAAAAAGAAACAGCCGATAGCCGATGTTTGCTTCTTCGGCGAAACGGGTTCAATGTCCGCTTCGCTTATAGTCAGCTTTGCGGAGCATAACGGCAGGCTTGCCGCAAAATTTTATGCCGCAGATTACAGCGAGCTTGACAAGCTTGCCGCGAAGAACAGCGCAACGGAAGAAGAACTTCGCGCGGCTTATGCGGCTTCGTCCGAAGCGGAGAGCGGCTGGTTTTATGCAGACAGCATCGATGGTGCTGACAAGCTTTATGACAAGCTTCTCAGAGCAGTTATAATGTCCGATAAAAACGGGCTTAACGGCGTTCGCCAGTGCAGAACGGAGAAAAATACCTCCGAGTGTTTCAGCGGCGATATCGCAGATTATCTTTATTCCGACAGAAGCAAAATGGACGGCTATACGGAGATAAAATACCGCGACGATCTCACCTTTATGCTCCCGTCGGGAAAAGAACCCACTGTCCTGAGCAATATCATCACATGGGAGCAGGACGGGGTGAAGCTCATTATCAGCGAAACCTATGCAGGCTATTCCGGTTTTATGAAATATGAGGGCGGTGAGATTTACAGCGGTGATTTTGCAGGCAAAAACGCGATCTGTGTGTGCGGACACCAAAATGCCGACGGAACTTTTTCCGATATTCTGAGTATAAGCGGAACGGAAGGTAACTGCACCGTGAAGTTATTTTACGACGGCACTGAACGCACCGAGGAATATGATACGCTCTGCCGAAATATTTTCGGAAGCTTTAAGCTTGCCGCCGAATCTTCGTCCGAGAGCGTTGAGAGCATCTACGGCGAAGCCGCACCGATAAAACTCAGCGATGAACCGAGCCGCTTCACCGACGAGGGATATTCCCTTGCCGAAGCGTATGAGCAGACGCGCCGTGAAGAAGCCGTCCCGAAGTATCAGGCGTATGTTCCGAGAATGCTTGTCGGTGGATTTTATGCCCTCGATTTCCGCAATGACTATGAAATGAAGTATGAAACGCACATCGAAAAGCTTGCCGAGGACGGAAAGTGGTACGAAGTCCTTCCCGTTGCCGATATTTATGATGAAAAAGGCAGTGACTGGTTCGGAATGTTCAGCGTTCTTGACGATCACAGAAATACATACGCGGTCGATATGTCGGTATATCCGCCGCTCCCCGAGGGACGCTACCGCTTGGCAAGACCTTTACGCCGAAAGGACGCTCCCGACAGGGAATACGGCGCATTTATGGAATTCGATATGATAGGCACGGACGAAAGAATGGATATCTCAGCTGAATGTGAAACGCCGACCTATGAAAAAGCACCCAAGTCCATAGCCGTAAATGTGACCTCAGAATTCATCTATATGCAAAGCAAATATTATGACATCGAGTATTACGACGGCGAAAAGTGGAGTTCCGTGCGTACCGCTCCGATAGAGGTAAACTCTTCCGACGTAGGCTATGTATCGAATATGAACGGTCTTGTTGATATCGGACTTAAACACAAGGAGATACCGACCGAGGGCTTCGACCTTTCACGCGCGGGAAAATACAGAGTAAGGATAAATGTATCCGATGAGGGCAAGTTTTTACCCGATAATTACGGCGTTCTATATGCGGAGTTCCATATTGGTTAATTATTACTCCGGCAATTAGAGCCTGTTGACACTAAACTCAAAATATGATATGATAGATACATGAATATC
>UQKC01000035.1 GCA_900541495.1 uncultured Ruminococcus sp.
CGATCAGTTCTTGTAAATCCCGCTTGACCTGGGTATAAGTCAAAGCGGGAATGGGAATGGAGATGCCCGAAATCAGCTCCGCTTCAAACCGCCGCAGGGCGACAATATACAGCGTGTTCACAAGGTAGCCCCGCCGCAGCGGGTAAAACACCCCCGGTAATCTCTCTTTCAGCTCCCGGTAGATATAATTGCAGATCACGACCCGGTCAACACAAACTAATTCCGTCCGCTGATCCCGGCTTTGGGCGTACAGAATGGCATAGGGATTGATGTACACCGTCTGATTGCCGCTGGGAAACGCAATGCGCCGGCCGGCGGGCTGTTCCAGCAGCAGATTGCGGACAAACCGCGTCGTGTTCATATCCATCTTCAAAATGCCGCGCTCGCCCTCAATGTCCGGCTGGGTGTACTCATAGGAATTGTGCTGATGTACCAGTTTCAGCTCGCCGCCGATCAGCCGCCAGCCGATGGTAAAACAGTTGACGGCCCCAAGCTGGTTTTGACTGCTTCTCACCGCAATCCGGCCGCAGACCTGCGCCGCCGTTTCGCCTAGCGGGACAGGATAATATTCTTCCGACACCACATCGACCGCATTGCCCTCAAAGCCCTTGAAATGTTCCCGTATCGCGCTGCCGCCAAAGAGCATTGGCTCGCTGGTGCCGAGGTAGATACTATCCGGGCAAAGATAGTCAAACCACCGTTCCAAATCCCCCGCGTAGTGGGCGTGGAACAGCTCTTTTGTGAGCGCGGTAATTTCCTCTAAATTGATTGGCTTCTGCTTTTTTTCCTTTGCCATAAAAAATCATTCCTTTTCGTTATTTATATTTTCTGTATTTTCATTGTTTTCGTCGGTTTTGCCGTTATCGGTGCTTTTCGGAGCTTCTTCTGCCGCTTCATCGGCTTTTTCACCCTCAAAAACACTTTTTACGGTGTATTTTTCGCCGTTTTCAAGTGTTATCGAAGACGGACCGGGGTCTATCTTCGATTTCCCGAAGACCTTATCGATAAATTTTGCAAGCTTCGGAGTGAAAACAGCGATGAGCCATATCAAAAGGAGTATTCCTATCATTCCAAGCGCAAGCTTTAGCATAAGATCAAAGGTTTCTTTGTTAAATGACATTTATGCATCTCCTTTCAATGGCTTTCTGCATATAATAATAGTGGGAAAACTTCCTCCCCGATTTTTTCCTCTCCCGATGATTATTTTTGCATTTTCGGGCAAATAATAATCACAGAATAAATTTTATAAACAGGAGTTGTTTAAAAGTGACAGTCAGAAGGGGAGAAATCTATTACGCCGATCTAAGTCCCGTTGTCGGTTCGGAGCAGGGCGGAGTCCGTCCCGTACTTATCGTTCAGAACGACATCGGCAACAGCCACAGTCCGACCGTTATCGCAGCCGCAATAACGAGCCGTCAGGACAAATCGAAGCTGCCGACCCATATCGGGATAAACGCTGCGACCTGCGGACTTTCCAAGGACAGCGTTGTGCTGCTCGAACAGATACGCACCATTGACAAAAAGCGCCTTAAAGAGAGAATGGGCGAGCTTGACCAGCCGTCAATGTCGAAGATAAACAACGCCCTCTCCATAAGCTTCGGACTTGATTCGTAATAGAATCACATTTACAAAATGTATCGATATCCGCAGATATTACTCTGCGGATATTTTTATCTTACTGAACCTTTATAAAGTGATACTTCACCGACTTGAAATCGCCGTCAACGGGGACGATGATGCCTGCGTTCATAAGAGCAGAACCGCTGTGAACTTCGCCCGTCTGCTCGTTCTTGTAACGTGCATTTTCGTCAAGACCCTTGAGCTTTACGCGTCTTGCAGGGAAGTTCGGTCTGCCGAGTACCTGAACGAATGTGAAGATAGCTTCGGACTTGTCCTTTTCAACGAATATCCAAGCGTCCCAAGTTGTGTCCCTGAACATATTTCCGATGCGGTACTGGTCGCCCGTTCGGATAATGTGGTTGTATTTGTTGAATTCTGCGATCTGACCGGGGATAGCATCTCTGTCCTCCTGCGGAATTCTTGTAACATCAAGCTCATAGCCGAATGTTCCGACCATTGCAACGTCGCCTCTCGTAGCGAAAGGAGTTGTTCTGCCGACGGTATGGTTAGGGCAGTCGGAAACGTGCGCGCCCATTGCGGAAGCAGGGTAGCACATCGAAGTGCCGTGCTGAATCTTCAAGCGCTCAATAGCGTCTGTGTCATCGGAACACCAGATCTGCGGTGAGAAGTAGAGCATACCTGCATCGAATCTTGCGCCGCCGCCCGAGCAGTTTTCAAGGAGAAGATGAGGATAATCGGTCGTAAGGCGGTTCATAACGTCATAAACGCCGAGAACATATCTGTGCCAAAGCTCACGCTGGCGGTTTGCGGGGAGATAAGTCGAGCCGACTTCGGTAAGCTGTCTGTTCATATCCCACTTGATGTACTCAATGTTCGCGCTGTCGAGGACTTTCTTCATAAGACCGTAGATATAGTCGCGGACTTCCTTGTTGGAGTAGTCGAGGACGTACTGCTCACGGGACATCGACATCGGTCTGCCCTTTATCTGTATAGCCCAGTCGGGGTGAGCCTTGTAAAGTTCGCTGTCGGGCGAGATCATCTCGGGTTCAAACCATATACCGAACTTCATTCCGAGCTTGTTTACTTCGTCAACGAGGTGCTTCAGGCCGCCGTCGATCTTCTTTTCATATACGAACCAGTCGCCGAGCGAGCTGTTGTCGGAATCTCTGTGACCGAACCAGCCGTCGTCCATAACGAGCATCTCAATGCCGAGCTGCGAAGCCTGCTTTGCAATGTCGATAAGCTTTTCTGTGTTGAAGTTGAAGTAGGTAGCTTCCCAGTTGTTGATGAGTATCGGACGGCGCTTGTCCTTGTATTCGCCGCGGATAAGGTGCTGTCTGTAAAGGTCATGGAAGGTTCTCGACATTTCGCCGATACCGTTCGAGGAGTGAACCATTACAACTTCGGGCGCTGCGAATTCTTCGCCCTTTTCCAAGAGCCAGTTGAAGTCGAAGTGGTTGATGCCCATTACAAAGCGTGTGTGCTTATGCTGTGTAACTTCTGCCTGGAGGAAGAAGTTGCCGCTGTAAACGAGGTTGAAGCCGAAAGCTTCGCCGATGTCCTCGTCAGCGTTGGGAGAAACGAGGGCGCAGAACGGGTTGTTCTGGTGCGAAGATTCGCCCTTTACGGAGTCAACGCCCTGCTTGCCGTGGTGGAGATGTGAGCGTTCGATAGCTCTTTCTCTTGCCCATGAGCCGTTGAGGGTGATGAGATCATAATCGGAAGATTCAAAGTCAACGCAGGCGGAAAGAACGCGTCTGATGTTGATGCTCTCGCTGCCGTTGTTTTTAAGGCGAACGCTTCTTGTGATAACGTCGAGGTCTTTGAATGCTGTGTAGATAAGGGTTGCTTCGAGCCCGCTCACCTTGTCAACGCAGGTGATCTCAAGTGTTGAAGCTTCGTTTTCGTCTGCGAAAGTTGCAGGGATAAAGCCGTCTGCTGTTTCGATCTTCGGCTTTCCGCCGTAGACCTTGTGCGAAACATAGCGAAGATCGCAGGTAGACATTCCTGCGTTGTCCATTACCATAAGGCAAGGCTCTCTGTAGTCGCCCGTGCCGTGGCAGGGATATTCAAACGGTGTTGAATCCATTACAGTTCCCGCATCGCGCGCATTGACTTTGAGCGTCCAAGGGTTTCTGTCAAGTGCGAGCAGGTAGGAAAGGTCATCGTCCTCGACCTTTTTGCCGAAATAAACGTGAGCAAGAAGTCCGCTTTCGAGTGCTGCGAAAGCGTAGGTAGTGTTCTTAGCCTGAAGAGTGAACAATGTCATATCCTCGGTGAAGTCCTCGTTAGAGTTTGTCTGCCATACATAACGAGAGTAGACCTTGTTCAAAGGCTGTACTTTTATGTTTTCTGCTGCCATAGATTTTTCCTCCGTAAATAAAGGTAGCGTCTTTATCTGGCTTTCTTCTTTCTTTTTACTGTGATAAAGTTTTTGAGTGTGCTCAGAACTGCGTCAAAATTGAATACGGCTACTGCGATGAACAGTACGATAAGCTGAACATATTCAGCCTTTGGTTCGGTAATGGCAACGATAGCCATATATCCGACAACGATCATATTAACGATCATCTTGAACCAGCTTATATCAAATTTCACATAGCTTCTCGTGTCGAAAACACGAACCATAAAGCAGGCAAAATATGCCGTCATTGTTGCGAGGCCTGCACCGTAAGCGCCAAGGCGCGGTATGAGCAGGATATCGAGCACGATGTTCACAACTGCCGCAACGATGCTCGTTACCATTGAGTTCACCGACTTCTTGCGAACATTGTATATGCTCGAAAGGAACTGGCAAAGGCATTGGAATATCATCGCTATAATAAGTATCGGGGTGTAATGATAACCGAAAACGAAGTTCTTTTCGGGGTCATTGTCAACAAGGATATAGGTGAAAGGCTTCGCGATCATTATAAGTCCTGCCGCCGCAATGAAAAGCAGCGAGGAATAAGCACCGTAGACCTGCTTATAATAACCCGAAAGGTCGCTGTCGTCCTTGTTTTCGATAGCGGACATCTGCCAAGCCTGATAAAACAGCGTCGTTACGAGCAAAAGCAGGGTCGGTATCTTGTGAGCTGCGCTGTAAATGCCGTTTTCCGCACTGCTTACCATTGCAATGACGAAATATCTGTCCGAAGCGGAGGTTATCCACCATAAAATATAGGTAGGAACGAGCGGAAGCGAATATTTGACTATCTCCTTGAAAAGTGACTTGTCGAGTGATTTTATATCGAAGAATTTGTAGAGCTCCGATATTATCACAAGTCCCAAAAGCGAAAGCGCGTCCGAAATGATTATCGAGCAAACATATCCCGTAACGCCGAGGTCGAATTTCAGCAGGAGGATAAGATTGCTCACTACTATTATTAATGTAGAAAAAATTCCGTCAATGGCAAAAAGCTTTACAAGACCGCGCGCCCTGACAAAGCTCGCCGCAAGCTGCTTGAACGATGAGAAAAAGCAGTAAACGAACAGCAGCAAGCTGTACCCTCTGAACGCTTCAAGGCTGTTTATCAAAGGCGTGAACAGCAAAAGCACCGCAAGACCGCCGGCCGTCGTCGTTAGGGCAATGGTGTATATCTTCTTGTTGTCATAAGCCTTGTCAATGCCGAAGCGGATAAGCGCATCCGCCATAGAGAGCGTCACAATGGGGTAAATAACGTTCGCCGCCTGATAGAGCAGGTCAGCCGTGCCGTACTGCGCAGTCGTCATACAGCCCGTGTAAAGGCGGACGAGAATAAAGCTTAAAAGCTTTGAACCGAAAGTGCCTATCGCAAAGATGAGAGTGTTGTTCAGAAGCTTCTGGTATTTATTCATAGCAGAAAAAGCTCCTTAAAGATCGATGTATTTTTTATCTGTGAGGTTAAGTATCTCGAAAGCGACCTTAACGAGAGCGATGCCGCCCATAGCAACAGCAACGAGCCAAAGACCTCTCCAGAATGTTTTTGACTGAGTAAGCTTCATAAAAATTTCCTCCTTACGTTTGTCAATACACATCTATTATAGCATATTATTCCGCAAAATAAAAGAGGTTTTTAAAAATAATTCGGAATTGCGCAACAGCCTTTTATCCGTTTTAAATCGCTTCAACGATTTTTGGCGGACAAAATGACAAAACAGACCTGTCTTTAAAGGTTGGTCCTTCAAAAACAGGTCTGTTCGCTTTATAATGTCTTACGGTAATTTGCGTAGTTCAATAATTCCGCATTCCGAATTCCTAATTCCGAATTCGTCAGAAAACGTCCCTTACGATGTCCTCTGCGCCCGTTACAACATCATTTACGATGTCGCCTGCGTCGGTAACAATGTCTTCAATGAAGCCGTCGCCGTCAACATCGCCCGTAATGTGGGTGGTTTCGTTGTTTTTGTTCTTGTTTTCGCTGTTGTTATTGCTGTTAGCGTTGTTGGTGGTGCTGCCGTTGTTGTTTCCGTTGGTATTGCCGTTCGCGCCGCCGTTGTTTCCGCTGGTCTGTGTTGCAGCCTGAGATGAATTCGATGTTGTTGAGGACATTCCGCCGTTTGTGTTTGTATTGTTATTAGCTCTTCCGCAGCCTGTGAATGCAAGCACTGCTGTGAGTGCCGCTGCGGCTATAAGTGCCTTTTTTCTCATTTTTTCCCCTTTCCGACAAAGTTCTGCTCCTTCGCCGAGTGGATTTGTGCATATACTATATAAAATGCAAACCCCGTTTATGCTGAAATGCTTCAGCACTGATTTTTCATCAGTGACTTTATTTTGTCCGAAAAAATTTATAGTATTCGGAGAAAAAATTTTTCTTTTTTATGCCGAAATCACTCTACCGAAAGTATATTTTAAAATAAATTTTCAAATTGTAAAGTAATTCAAAGCCAATTAGTGTGAAAAATGCACATCTGATGCGCTTTAAAATAAAATTATGTTGTGCAAAGTTACAAAAGTAGATTATTTTTGCAACAAAATGAGCTTTTTTTGCCACTTATTATATGACAGGTCTTTTAAAGGAAAAGATTTTGTGGTATAATGTTATTATTGATTATTCTGACCCTTTGGCAGATAAGAGGTGATAACAGCTTGAAAAACTCCGGCACTACAGATAATAAAGATATAGATTTCGACAAGTGCGTGGAAATGGCAAGAGCAGGCGACCCCGATTCTTTTGCGCAGCTCTATGCTTTGGTCTACAAGGACTTATACCGCATTGCTTTAATAAACCTGAACAATAATCAGCATGACGCTTCCGATGTGGTTAGCGACACAGTCCTGGAGGCATATTCTTCCATTAAAAAATTAAGAGATGAAAAAGCATTCAAAAGCTGGATAATTAAAATTCTCGCTGCAAAGATAAAAAGAAAGCAGAAAGAATATATACAGAAAAATAATTTCAGCAATGAGCTCGATATTCTCGACAGTGTAGAACAAGAGAAATCCGATGAGATAAACTACAGCGGATTGGAAGTTATGGAGGAGTTTGCCAAACTGGACGAGGAAGACAGACTTGTATTATCGCTCGGCGTTGTTTCGGGCTACAAAAGCGAAGAGATCGCCAAAATGCTCGGTATGTCTGCAAATACCGTTCGTTCAAAGGCGGCGCGCGCTAAACTGAAACTCAAACAACTGCTGACGGAACGCTGATGGAAAGGAGGTTGGAATTATGACGTTTGAAGAAAGATTGAATGAACTTATTGATGAGGTTGAAGTTCCCGATGAACTCTCGCCCGAAAACATTGCCCTTATGCTCAAGGCTAAAACAACACAGTCAAAAATGGAAACGGAACACATAAATATAAAATCCGTTCCTTCAGTTCATGCACAGCGACTCAGAATTATAAAGATGACTGCAGCTTCCGTTGCTGCCTGCGCTGTTATCGGCACCGGACTTATTGCGTATAACAGCCAGAACGAAAGCAAGATCGGCACTATCGATGAAACTATCGAATACAATGCCATTTCCCCCAATGATTATGATGACCTTTACAGCATTTATACGGGAATATATTTCTCGGCAGACCCAGAGCAGGAAGATAAAGATAATGCTCCTGAGGCTGACGATAACAACGAGAACGTTCCTGCTATCTCGGACGCTCCCACAGAACCCGAAGATACGCTTTCCGAACTTTCGGCTTATGATTTTCAGGGCGCTGCCAAAGGCTTGGCAAATGATGCTGATATCGTAAAGACCGACGGAACAAATCTTTACTGTATAAGCGACGGAAAGCTTTATATCGTTTCGCTCGATACAATGGAGATCATAAGCGTTATCGAAAACAAGCTCAGCCCACCTGTTGAGCTTTATATCGACGGCGACAGACTTATCCTCGTTTCTAAAGAAAATGAGGAGATACAGATCGTTGAAAGTTCTTCATCATCGTCTGAAATCACCACGTCGGACAGTGTTGTTCCAGCAGCCGGCTCCGATACACTCTCTACTGACGAAAAGAACGCCGATCCCAACCGAACCGAAAGCGTGAACCGCGCAAACGTCGCAGTGGATATTTACGATCTCAAAGACAAATCGAACCCGAAGCTTACCACTTCCTATAAACAGAATGGAAAATATACGTCCT
Source organism: uncultured Ruminococcus sp. (assembly GCA_900541495.1). GTDB lineage: Bacteria > Bacillota > Clostridia > Oscillospirales > Ruminococcaceae > UMGS363. The sequence continues at coordinate 8,122 of UQKC01000035.1, forward strand.
CAAAGCTCGTTGACGGAGTGCTGTACCTTGTTTCGGATTATTCCGATTACAGAACAGCTCCCCTGAGCGACGGCGCAAGCCTTGACAGCTTCGTTCCCGCATATTCGCTGAACGGAAACCGTCAGTTTGTCGCTCCCGAGGACATTATGGTCCCTGCAAATGCAAACAGCACGGATTACACGGTCGTTTCCGCGATCGGCTGTAACTCCGATACTCCCGAGGTAACGGTCAAGGCCGTCCTCGGCACAAGCAGAAACGTCTACTGCTCCGCCGATACCCTCTATACAGTAGGAGTAGGCAGAAGCAGCAGCGGCGTTGACTACAGCATCATCACAAGCTTTGACCTCTCAAAGGGCACGGGCATCACCTATAAGGCAAGCTCGTCCGTTGCAGGAAAGGTCATCAGCAAATACAGTATGAACGAATATAACGGAAACTTCCGCATTGCAACGGAAACTTCCGATGAAAACGGAACTTCAACTTCCGTATATGTACTCGACAGCGAGCTCAAAGTTATCAACAGCGCAGGCGCACTCCTTGCAGGACAGACGGTTTCCGCAGTCCGCTTTGAGGATACTTTCGCAAGCCTCTTCACAAACGATGATACACCTGCACTCGTTCTCGACCTCGCAAGCGATCCTCCTGTTCAGTCGCAGTCACTCGCAAACACCTCCGCTTATCTCTACGGATATTCGGATACTAAGCTTTGCGGCTTCGATAAAAAGGCTGACGGAAACGGACTCACCCTCACGATGTATGACGCAGATAACGGTCTTATGCTCCACAGCATCGACTTTGCCGAGGATATCGGAGAGGTAAATTCAAAAGCACTCACAGACAGACGCGCAGTCTTAATCGATTCGGGAATGGTAGGAGTGCCCGTTTACAGCTATTCCGAGTTCGGCGTTAATAACCTCTACTATGTTTTCTCCTACGATGACGAAGCGGGTTTCACGCTAAAGGGCAAGATCGAATATGTCGAGCTTGACGACAGCGCCGTTTTTGAAAGGGCCGCAGTAAATGAAGATATGCTGTATATTTTCAGCGAGAAAAAAGTTGTTTCAGTTCGCCTCAGCGACTTTAAAGTTGCAGGATCTGCAGATCTTGCCGATATAAAAGCATCAGCCGAAGGAACTGAAGCAGAATAAAAAAGATAAAAAAGAACAAAAGAAGGAAAACAAGCTGTGCTCGGCAACGGGCGCGGCTTGTTTTCTGTTTGTTAGAGGTCTATTATACAAAGGCAATATGGCTGTTTAGTATTTTCTATAAATTATTACATAGTTTACAATTTGATTTCAAAATAGGCTAAACTATTGAATTCATAAGGCTTTTATGGTAGAATTAATATAGAAAAATACCGCAGTATGCCTGCGGAAAATGTGCAGAAAAAAAGAGTATAAAAAAGGAGAACAAATTGAAAAAAATAACTGCCCCGAAGCGGCTCTGCGGCATTCTTCTTGCCGCGCTGACCGTCATTTCGGTTTCGGGGGCGAAAGTCAATGCCGCAGCAACGCTGACCGATGCAAAGCAGGGACTTCCGCTCTATTATAATTCGCTCACGGAAGATGAAAAGAACATCTATATACATCTCCGTCAGGGTGTTATGAACAACAAAGAAAAGATCGATACCATTGTTATCAAGAACACTGAAAGCTACAACAAATTATGCGAGCTGATACTTTATAACGATGACCTTGCGTTCAACCTCGGCGGCATTTCGGCAAGCACGACGGGAAGTATGTCAACATTTACCCCGACCTATGCGATAGATAATTTCACATACAGCCTTATGCTGGATGAAATGGACAAAAAAGCTGAAGCTATCGCAAAAAAGGCTCGCAAAATAGAGGACGAATACAGCCGCATCGAATTTATCCACGATGAGATAGCTAAAAACTGCGAGTATTTCCCCGAAAGCGATCCCGAAGCTTATGTCGGCTATACACATTATGCCTACGGCGCTCTTGTTGAGGGCAAAGCCGTATGTCAGGGCTACAGCGCGGCGTTTTCGTATGTATGCCAAAAGTCAAACATACAATGTATTACGGTCTACGGCACTTCGAGGGACGAAAACCACAGCTGGAACAAGGTCTTATGTGACGGAAAATGGTACAATGTTGACCTCACTTGGGACGATTCCGTTTCAAATTTCAAGGATAACATCAACCATAACTATTTTATGCTCTCCGACTTGGAGATAGCAATAGACCACACCTTTAAAAATTTCGTCGGAACGGATAAGCCTGCCGATGAAACAAGGGACTACTTCACCGAGCGCGGACTTTGTGCAAACGATAACACGGAAGCGATCGGAATGTTTGAAACGCTTCTCACCGAGCAGGCAAAAAGCGGAGGACTCTCCGCAACAATAAGCTTTGCCAATGACAGAGCGTTCCGTAACTTCGTCAAGTATATCGAATACAATGACCGCGGAAGAATGAAAAATCTGCTCAAGAGAGTGAAAAAAGCCTCGGGTGCTGATATAAAAACGGGTTCAACTTGGTATTTCACAGACCAAGACCACAGAACAGTGACCTTCGTCCTCGTTTATAACGGCGCGGCGCTGAGCGATTATTTCAATTACCCCGAGCTTATAGATGAAAAGAACCTCGAAACATATAAAAAACTGGGATTAAAGATAGATATTCCCGAGAAAAAGGAAGAAAAGGCGGTGACAAAATGAGAAAGAACATCCTTACGGCTGCTGTTTCGGCAGCAATGGCATTCTCAATGATCTGTGCTGTGCCGACCTTTGCAGAGCCGTACGAAATTTACACCGACACAATGATAAGAAGCGAACCGGACTCATTTTTGCAGAAGTCCGCGGCTGAAACGATGCTCCCCTATCAGTATGATGAGCTTTCCTCACAGGCGCAGAAATGCTATGCCGACATCAGAAAAGCCATTATCGCGCACAAGAATTCCGTGAAGATTTCCTCGAGAATAAGCGAAAAAACGCTCCTCACCATTGCGGATATCATAAAAAATCAGGATCCGCTCACATTCGGCGGCGCTGAGATCGAATATAACGGCATAAGTACCGACAATGCTTACGCAAGGCTGACATATTCCTACACAAAGGGCGTTGAAGAAAGCATTGAAAAGCAGGTCGCAAAGGAAGCCGACAAGGTCATCGCGGCTTTCGTCCCCGATGCTGATGAATACGGAAAATTCCTCGCTATACATGACCATATCACGGCGACAACCGAAGATGACAGCGAGGAGATGGAGCTTAGCCGAACAGCCTACGGTCCTCTCGTCCTCGGAAAGGGAGTTTCAGAGGGCTATGCTTATGCTTTCCAGTACATAAGCATAAGGGCGGGTCTGACATCGGTAGTCGTTTCGGGAACGGACGCAAACGGCAGTGTTCACACTTGGAACAAGGTCAAGATCGGCGACAGCTGGTACAATGTTGACTGTTTCGCTGACGATGCAGGAGGAAACCATAACTGCTTTATGGTGAGCGATGAAACGATAAAGCAGCTTTACACGGAAAACGGCAGCGGTGACTACCCTGCTTCGGAAGATTATGCTATTTAAAATAACTAAAGGGGTAATGACATTATGAAGAAACTTATTTCGGCATTTCTTGCACTCGCTACAGCTTTTACATTTGCGGCAGGCATACCTGTCAGCAAGACTGTTCCCGATATTGCGGTGACAGCATATGCGGCTGAATCAAAGTCGCTCGAAAAGCAGATGCTCCCGTACCATTACTCCAAGCTTTCTGACACGGGCAAGGCTGTTTATATTCAATTAAGAAAGGCTGCGCTCAACCATGAGAAGTCTTTCACCTACAAAAAAGCGCTCGATCAGGATCTTGTGAGCAATCTCGCCGATATAATTTTCTATGAGGATTCGCTCGCATTTAACGTAAAGGGCGTTTCATACGTTATTTATCAGGGACAGAACAAGACCGAATTCGACCTTAGCTATTCCTTCAATCAGGAATCCGCGGACAAAATGATGAAGAAAATGGACGCTGTTGCCGAAAAGGTCATTTCCAAATTCGATGAAGATACTTCGACATACAGCAAGATACTTTATATACACGATTATATCGTAGGTCATACCGTTTATGACGAATCGCTCAATTCGGCACACTCCGCTTACGGTTCGATGATAGCCGGAAAATCCGTTTGCGAGGGTTATGCAAGAGCATTCGGATATATCTGCGCAAAGGCAGGCATAAAGACCGTCAACGTTGTCGGCAGAGCCACCGCAGATGACGGCCACACCGAGAATCATATGTGGAACAGAGTTTACCTCAAAAAGAAGTGGTACGATATCGACCTCACATGGGACGATCCCGTTATGCCTTATGTCGAAAACAAGAGCTACAGATACTTCCTCCCCGGCAGTGCAACATTCGCAAAGTCGCATAAGCCCTGCAACACCTCGCTCACTTATCCGAAAGCTACAGATGATACAAGTATGAACTATTATGCAAGGAAAAAGCTTGTCGCAGAGGATAACAGCAGCGCATATTCGCTCCTCGTTTCTCAGATAGCAAAGGCAGCGAAGAGCGGTCATTCAGTTGCAACGATAAAGCTTTCCGACAGCACATCATTCAACAGCTTTAAAAGTTATCTTGAGAAAAATGAATACAAGAAGCTTTTCTCGCTTCTTTCCGATGCGAATAAAAAGACCTCGGTAAAAATAGTTACCGATCGCTTCTACGGCTATATCGACGACCGGAATTCGCTCACGGTAACGGTCTACTTTATGATGAAGAACACAACGCTTTCGGATTATTACACCGATGTTTCATCCGTTTCTTCCGATGAGATACAGTTCTTCAAGGAAGCAGGCATAACAAAAAGCAAGTCCAAAAAGGCAGCGTGATCTTATGCTGAATAAAATGAAAAGAGTTTTCCTTATCGTCCTCGACAGCGCAGGGATAGGTTACGAACCCGATGCCGACCTTTTCGGTGATGTCGGAGCTGATACTTTCGGCGACTGCTTTAGGACGGGAAAGCTGAATGTTCCCAATATGCGCAAAGCAGGACTTTACAATATTGATGGCGTTTCGATGAAAGAGCCCGCAGAAAAACCATGCGGAATGTACGGCAGGCTTCGTGAAAAGTCAATGGGCAAGGACACGACCGTCGGACACTGGGAGCTTGCAGGTGTGGTTTCACCCAAGCCGCTCCCGACTTTCCCCAATGGATTTCCCGATGAAGTACTGAAGCGCTTTGAAGAAGCAACGGGACGAGGAGTTCTCTGCAATAAGCCCTATTCGGGAACGCAGGTCATTCTTGACTACGGAAAAGAGCATCTCGAAACGGGAAAGCTTATCGTCTACACCTCCGCAGACAGCGTTTTCCAGATAGCAGCGCACGAAAAGCTTGTCCCGCCCGAAAAATTATATGAATACTGCCGCATCGCCCGTGAGATATTGACGGGAAAATACGGCGTGGGAAGAGTTATTGCCCGTCCGTTCGAGGGCGAATATCCGAACTTCACCCGAACCGCCAACAGACACGACTTCTCGCTCGAACCGCCTGAGGATACAATGCTCGATGAACTCAAAAATGCAGGACTGAGCACGATAGCAGTCGGTAAAATATACGATATCTTCGCAGGAAAAGGCATAACAGAGTATGTCCGCACAAAAAGCAACGACGACGGTATGGAAAAGACTATGGAGTATGCAAAAAAGGACTTCACGGGACTTTGCTTTACGAATCTTGTCGATTTTGATATGAAATACGGACATAGGCGTGATGTTGAGGGCTATACGAACGCGCTCAACCGCTTTGATGAGCAGCTCGGACAGCTTTTACCGCTCCTCGGAGAAGATGACTGCGTGATGATAACCGCCGACCACGGCTGCGCGCCGACATTCAAGGGCACAGACCACACAAGAGAGTATGTGCCGCTGCTTGTGATAGGCAAAAACATCGAACCGCAGAACCTCGGAACAAAGGAAAGCTATGCGTTTGTTTCGGAACTGGTAAAACGATATTTAAATTAGGAATTCGGAATGCGGAATTCGGAATTATTTTGCTCCGCATATTGGTTGCAAATGCCTTAATTCTGTAGGGGACGGGTTTCCCGTCCCGAATCGCGAAGCGATTTTCGGCATACAAAATTTATTTTTCGCAAACAAAAAGAACCTGTTTTCAAAGAATCAAAATCTTTGAAAACAGGTTCTTTTTTTATTATGAAACGCCTTGCGGCGCGGGACGGGAAACCCGTCCCCTACATTAATTTGTTCTGTACAGCATTTTATGTATTGAACGGGCGGATATGGAATCCGCCCCTACGGTTTTTGCAGCAAACTCACGGAATATAAATAATTCCGAATTAATTCTTGCTGTTTTCCTCCATAGCCGCAACAAGGCTGCGGAGTCTGATCTTTGCCGCGCCGAGGTTGTTTATTTCGTCTATCTTAAGCTGGGTGTAGAGCTTTCCGCCGCTTTCAAGGATTCCCCTTACCTCGTCAGTTGTGATAGCGTCGATGCCGCAGCCGAATGATACAAGCTGTACAAGCTGCATATCTTTCTGCGTTGTGACATACTGCGCTGCACGGTAGAGTCTTGAATGGTATGTCCACTGGTTGAGGACATCAAGCTTTGGCGTGTGACCCTTTTTGAAGATGCTGTCCTCGGTGATAACTGCGAGGTTGAGCGAGGAGATAAGCTTATGTATGCCGTGGTTTATCTCAGGGTCAAGGTGGTAAGGTCTGCCTGCAATGACGATGATAGGCATATTCTGCTTTCTTGCTTCGGTTATGATGCGTTCGCCCTCGGTTTCTATCTCGGTCATATACTGTTTGAGCGCGTCCATAGCCTTAACATAAGCTGCGGCTGCCTGCTTTTTCGTAATGCCGTAGTCTTTGAGCGATTCAGAGAGGACTTCTGCCGAGTGCTTCGGAAGGTTTATATCGATATAAGGCGAGATGAAGTTTTTATCGTTAAGCTCGGGGATATTCGCACGGAGAAGCTCGGGGTAATATGCGACAACGGGGCAGTTATAATGGTTATCGCTTTCGCCGTCGTCGATATTATAGCTTTCGCAGGGGTAGAAGATGAAGTCCGCGTCCTTTTCAAGCAGGCTTATGATATGTCCGTGCGCAAGCTTTGCAGGGTAGCAGACCGTATCGGACGGGATAGTGTTCTGACCCTTATAATATGTCTTTCTTGTGCTTTCTTCGGAGATAACGACCTCAAAGCCAAGCTCGGTGAAAAGCTTTGCCCAGAACGGGAGCTGCTCATAAAGTCCGAGCGCGAGAGGAATTCCGACCTTTGCCTTAGGTGTAACGGTCGGCTTTTCGTCTGCCTTTGAGAGGAGATGTCTGTACTTGTATTCAAAGAGGTCGAGCGGCTCGGTGGTGCGCTTGATGCCTGCACCCTTTTCGCAGCGGTTGCCGCTGATGAATCTTCTTCCGTCGTTGAAGGTTATCATTGTGAGTGCGCAGCGAGAGCCGCAGCCGCCGCAGTTGAGCTGCTTTGACTGGTATGTAAAGTTCTCGAGAGCCTCGGCGGAGATGATATGCGAAGCCTCTTTGCACTTTTCCTTAGCGTAAAGTGCCGCGCCGAATGCACCCATAAGTCCTGCGATTGCAGGGCGGACAACGTTCTTTCCGAGTTCCTTTTCAAATGCGCGGAGAACGGCATCATTGAGGAAAGTACCGCCCTGAACAACGACATTTTCGCCGAGTTCGTCTGCGGATTTCGCACGGATAACTTTATATATAGCGTTTTTGATGATCGACGAAGAAAGACCTGCGGAGATATCTTCGACCGAAGCGCCGTCTTTCTGCGCCTGCTTGACGGAGCTGTTCATAAATACCGTGCAGCGCGAACCGAGGTCAACGGGGTGCTTTGCAAAAAGTCCGAGCTGTGCAAAGTCTGCAATATCATATCCGAGCGCAAGAGCGAATGTCTGAATGAACGAGCCGCAGCCCGAAGAACAAGCTTCGTTGAGCATAATGCTGTCGATAGCGTGATTTTTTATCTTGAAGCACTTGATATCCTGACCGCCGATGTCGATGATAAAGTCAACATCAGGCTTGAAGAATGAAGCAGCTTTATAGTGAGCAACGGTTTCAACGATACCAAAGTCAACGCCCACGCCTGCTTTGATGAGGTCCTCACCGTAACCCGTAACGGCGGAGGAAAGTATCGTTATTCTGTCGCCCATAAGAGCGTACATTTCCTTGAGCTTTTCGGTAATAACGTCAAGCGGTCTGCCCTTGTTGGAGGTGTAGTGCTGATAAAGCAGCTTGCCCTCTGGGGTGATAAGCACGAGCTTTGTCGTTGTCGAGCCTGCGTCGATGCCGAGGTAAGCACCGCCCTCGTAAGTGCTGATATCCTCATATTCGAGGTCGCATTTCTTGTGGCGTTCAACGAATTCGTTGTATTCTTCCTTTGAGGAGAAGAGAGGATCGCCCGTGATGATATCATCGGTCATTTTAGCATTTTCAATGCGGTCGATAACATCATCGAGAGAATATTCGTCCGAAACTTCATTAGCATGAAGTGCGCAGCCGTAAGCCATAAAGCAGGGTGCATTTTCGGGGAAGACAGCGTTCTCTTCGGAAAGGTGAAGCGTATCTACGAAAGCCTTGCGAAGTCCCATTTGGAACGAAAGCGGGCCGCCGAGGAAGAGTATCTTGCCCTTTATCTGTCTGCCCTGAGCAAGACCCGAAACGGTCTGGTCAACAACTGCCTGGAAGATAGAAGCGGCAACATCTTCACGGCGCGCGCCCTGATTGAGGAGCGGCTGAATGTCGGATTTTGCGAAAACGCCGCAGCGCGATGCGATAGGATATACCTTTTCCGCATTGAGCGCAAGCTTATCCATTTCGTCCGTGGTAATGCCGAGGAGCGTTGCCATCTGGTCGATGAATGCGCCCGTACCGCCTGCGCAGGAGCCGTTCATTCGCTGTTCAACGCCGCCCGTGAGGAAGATTATCTTTGCGTCCTCACCGCCGAGTTCGATAACAACATCGGCGTCGGGATAGCTTTCCTTAACTGCGATGAAAGCGCCGAAAACCTCCTGAACGAACGGAAGCTCGGAAGCGGTAGCAAGTCCAAGACCTGCCGAACCCGTTATCGAAAGCTTGAACTTCGCATCGGGGTAGTCCTTTGCGATAATTTCAAGCTGTGACTTTACGGTTTCCTTTACCTTGGAAAAATGTCTTTCGTATTTTGAGTAGATTATCTGCTTGTTTTCATCAAGAATTACGGTTTTAACTGTGGTAGAGCCGACATCGACTCCGAGTGCATAGACTTTGTTCATTTATTCATTTCCTCTCGGTTAGTCTTTTAGTGCTTTGATTATCCTTTCGGCGATCTCCTCGGGAGTGCCGCTGCCGTCTGCGGTGAAAGCGGAGTTTTCCTTGTAAATGGGCGCTCTGCCGTCATAGATAAGGTTAAGCTCCTCCTTTGTGTTGTTCGCAACGATAGGGCGGTTTTTGTCGCCCGAAATGCGCGCATAGCAGCTTTCAAACGGAACATCGATGAAAACGACCGTTCCTGCCGAATTTGCGATATCGGCATTGACCTTGCGAAGCATTGCGCCGCCGCCGCAGGCGATAACCCCTGCCTTTTCGGAAAGCTCTCTTACAGCGTCCGTTTCGGCATCGCGGAAATAATCCTCGCCCTTTTCGGCAAAGATCTGCGGAATGGGCATTCCCTGCTTTTCGACAATATAATTATCCATATCGGTGAAGCCGCAGCCAAGCTTATGCGCGAGCAGCTTTCCGACGGTCGATTTTCCGCAGCCCATAAAGCCGCAGAGAAAAACAGTTTTCTTTTTATTATTCATAGTCATCTTCTCCCGTAATTATTCCCCGTCAGCCGCCTGCGCTTCGTCAGCATATTCAAGCAGCTTTTCGGATAAGCCGTCCTCCATGCAGGTGTAAAAGACAGCAAAAAGCGTGTCCGCAAACCCGAGCAGGAACATATTCTTGTTGGTTATCACCGACAGCGCAGGAACGCTGCTCAGGATATACGATTTGAACCAGTCGGCTGTGAAAGGCGGAAGCTTTTTTCCCTTTCGCACGAGATATTTCGTTTCAAGGAACGATTCCGTTATTATCTCGCGGTAATTCTCCGCACCCTTGTCGATAACGGCGTTGTAAAGTCTGTAAAGCTGGTCGTCCGTCATAACATCATCGCCGTTTTTGACGTTTTTAAGCACGGGTATGCGCACCGCAAGGCTGTAGACCATGAGCGGCAGCACCTTGTTGTATTCCTCGCTCTGCATCTGGCGGCAGGTGTAGTCGTCAATGCGAAGTCCGAGCGAGCGTATCCCGTCCGTTTCGGGGAAATTGTTGATGATTATTTTTAGTATGTCCCTTATATCGACATTGTAAAACTCGTTTTCGGCGAGCGAATAGATGTATTTTACTGAGTTATAAAGGCAAACGCCGCTCTTTACGATATAATCGGCAAGTCCGTTTATCGCCGCGCTTTCGTTGATGAAATTCATTCGCTCTCACCGCCTTTTTTCAGTCCGTAAGCTTCTTCACGGGTCATTCTTGTCCAGTTGTACTCCCTGACCTCGGGTTCGGGCTTTTTCGGAGGTTCTTCCTCGTCATCATCGAATTTTCCCGCCATAAAAGCATCTGCAAGGCTGTCAAATGTCTCGGGTTTGAACGGCTTTATGATGCGCACCGAGCTTGCATCTGCCTTTATCACCTCGGGGAGAGGTTCGGGCTTCTTTTCAGGAGCGGCGGCAGGCTGAACGGTTTCCTGCGGCGACATTTTCTCCGACTTTTCAACATCTTCGGGATAGCGGAACTGCGTCTGCGGAGTCATTCTGCCCTTTTTCACCTCGGCGCAAAGTCTGTCGGAATAATCGAGGAACTCGCCGAGCTGGTCAGCCGTAGCTTCGCCGGCCCTGATGTTTTTCTTCATATCGGAAAGGTATCTGCTCCATTCGTGGAACTCCTTTTCGTCCATAGCCTTTCCGACACGCTTGTAAAGCGCATTGTATATCTTCTGACCTCTCTTTTCAAGTTCGGGAGGTATCTGTTCGGGTTTCTTTGGTTCTTCGGGAACGGTCGGCTCGGGTTCTTCAGCGGTCTGAACAGCTTCGGCTTTTTCGGAGGCTTTGAGCGTTTCCGCCGCCTCGGCAATGGCAGTCCTCAGAGCGTCAGCCTGCTGTCGGCAGGTCATGCCCGAACTGTTTATTCGGTTGCAGAGGAAGCTTTCATCATCGGCAACGAAGAATTTTCCGCATTCTTCGCACCTGCGGAAAGCATAGCCGTTCTTCATTATAAGGTCAAATTCAAGATCTATCACAGCCTTGAAGCTGTCGGGGAGATATACCTCAACGGGATTTTCCTCCATAGCTTCAAGCGCAAATTTCATATCAAGTTCACCCGGGCGCTTCATTCCGCGGACAAAATCATAAGCGTCCATGGCAAGCTTGTCTTTTATGTATTCGCAGTTTTTGCCCTCGGGAACGGACATATCACCGCCAAGCTTGAAAGCCTCGGAGAAGCGGCGGTAAACAGCCTTTGCGACTTTAGCGTTCATAAAAGCGGCGGTCGGTGTCAGCCCCGGGTTGCATACGGAAACTGACGGAAGATTCTTTCCGACCATTCCAAGCTCATTCGCGGCGACGGAATAGGAAACATCGAAATATTCCTTTCGCACCTTTAAGACCTGAGCGGAGTCAACGGTCTTATCCTCATTAGTGTCATAGATAAAAGCGAGCTTGTTCTGCGCATATTCCTGCAGGCGGACAATGTTCGTCCAGCCGTTTGAAGCCTTGCCCGACTTGAACATGGAAATGCGGTTAAAAATGGCTTCTTCGTATTTCGTCTTGGGCGAAATGCAGCGGACCCAAAGCTCGTCAAGACTGATGCGTTCGGAGTGGCAGATGTATTCGATGATGCAGTCGGTCACGATCTCGGAGTAGTCCGCGCCGATCATGGCTTCAATGTAAGGGTGGGCAGCAGAAATAACGGACTTCGCGTTGGAAACCGTGCTTGCAGGAAGATGCCCCGACTTTTTGGCGGCTCTGCCTGCGTCCATGCATCTTTCCCAGAAATATGTGAAATCAAATTCGGTAAAATGCAGCAAGGTCTTGCAAAGCTCCAGTTTGTAAAGATTATTGCTGTCCCTCACCGCGAATTGGATAAATTTTTCTGCCATTTAAAATAAAGCTCCTTTTGTAGTCCTGACATACTTACACTTAAAATAAATTATACCACATAAGTCGTGAAATTTCAATAGAAATCGCGCAATTTTAATGTGTAATTACGGTGAAAACAAGTTGGACAAACCGATGCAAAGCGTCTAAAAGCTATGCAGTTTCGGCCGTTTGCTTAGTATAAAACCAGCGCATCCACGAAAGTATCATCGTGACTGCGCTGGTTTCTTATACTGTATGCATCATTCTCCGTCCGTCTGAGGTTCATCGAGAGCCTTTATCGCCGCCGCAATGAAATCCGCAGCCTTGTATACTTCCGATGTCGGGCGCTCCAAAAGCTGTTCCGTTTCTTTGTCAAGGCGTATGACCTTGTTGTTCTGCACTGCAGAAAGATCTTCGGGAAGTCGGGATATCTTCATTCCCGACGGAATGATTATGTACTCGGGGTCGAGTTCGAGCAGCCGCTCTTTCGTGAGCGAGATGCCCTCTTCCTCCGCAGCGGCGTTTTTGCCGAGGTGGGAGAAAAAGTCGCCGCCGAAGCTGCTGTCCGATGCGAATGCAAGCTTCGAGGACATTATATAAACGTAATTTCCGAGTATGCCGTCATAGTTTGCGAACGATCTTTCAAGCTTTTCAAAGCAGGACGAAACCGCCGCATCTTCGTTTTCATCACTTCCGCAGAAAACGCGGTAGATGTCATGGTAAAGGGCATAAAGCCCGTCCACCGATGTCGGAGCAGGGATTATAAGCACCCTTGTTCCTGCGCTTTCGATAGCGGTTATGTCCTTTTTCGCGATAGGACTGTGTGAGATAAGAAGCCCGGGCGCTGCTTTTATTATAGCGTCGGCATCGGGATTTGCCGATGAGCCGAGATCTGCGAGCGTTGACGGCATTCCGTCAAAACTGCAATAGCTGCTCACGCCGGCAAGCTTGTCCGCAAAGCCAAGCTCTGCGATTATATCCGTTATCGCAGGTGAGAGCGAGCCTACCGTTTCGGGAGCGGCGTTGAAAACGAGCGAGCCTATCGTCACGGGGTAAGGCTGAACTTCCTCGACCGTGACCTCCGTCACCTCGGGGGCTTCCTCCTCGACCTGCGCGCAGCCTGCAAAGGCTGTCAATGTCATAGCAGCCGCGAGGACTGCCGCAAAAATTTTAACTTTCAAAGCTTTCCTCCGTTCCGCCCGTAACCGTGCTCTGTGTTTCTTCGTCAAGAATAAAACCTGCGATAATATCCGCCGTTTGCAGTGTTTGCTCGGCTGCACTTATCGAAGCTGTTCCGTCACCGCGCTGTTCGCCGTAAAATGCGAAGCCTGCGTGGTTTCCGCCCTCTATGACCTGCTCGGTGAAGTCGGACGGGAGCTTGGACTTTGCCTTTTCATAGCTTTTTCTGTTGAGAATGCCGTCCTCCGAGCCGTATACGGACAGAACACGCATATCGGTATCGCTGAGGTCTTTTGACGGGAACGCCGCGAGCAGTACAACGCCCTCAATGCCGCTGTTCTCCGCCGCAAAATCAGCTGCCATTGCTCCGCCGAGCGAATGACCGCCTATGTACCAGTGTTCGACCTCGGGGTAGATACTGTTCATTCCGAATGCCGCGTTTTTATCAAAAATAGCAAGGTTGAACGGCATCTTCACCAGCAGGCAGAGAACGCCGTCATTCGCGAGCCATTCCATAAGCGGCTCATAAGCCGTGTATTCGACCTTTGCGCCGGGGTAAAAGATAAGCCCGTATTTTGCTTCGCCGCTCGGCTCGTATGCCCTTAAACTGTCGCCGTATTCAATGACCGTGCAGGAATTCAGGCTTGCCGCTTCTGCCGCTTCGGTATCAACGGGGTAAAAATCAAGAAGATAGACCATGACCCCTGCTGCGATCGCAATGACCGCAGCAATAACGGAGCTGATGATTATAAGCTTTTTCTGCTTGGTGCTCATTTCGTATATACCTTTAAAATTTCGCCGAAATACTGACGGTGAACGGGGTCTTTCGAGTACCACTTCGTCTTGTCTTCATCGGAGATTTTCTCAAAGTCGAAATCAGCCGAATATACCTTTTTGCAGACAAAAACAAGTTCTGCTTCCTCGAAAGCTGTCGTTCCGTTGAGGAAAACGGGAGTAAGATCGGCTTCTTTTGCCTTGTCGCAGTCACGTCCCGAGTGAGCGCCGCAGAATTTCAGCGCGTCTTTTCGCTCTGCCGGAAGAAAGCTTACCGTGAAGAGGTCGTTCTTCTCCATAAATCCAAAAGTATGGCGGTTGTGGCGGACAACGGCTTCAAAAATGTTCTTTCCCCACATTTCGCCCACAAAGCCCCAGCTTGCGGTCATAGTGTTGAAAGCTTTTTCATCACCGCTCGTGATAAGAAACCATTCCTTTGAAATTTTATCCCAAGGGTTGAATTTAAGCTCGGAAATGTTTATTTCTTTAAGTTCGGACATAGCAAATACCTCCATTTTGTAATATTTTATTTTATGCGGTAAAAATCAAATTTGTTTATATTATCTTTCCGCCGCCGACAACGGTGTCGCCGTTATAAATGACGAGAGCCTGACCCTTTGCCGCCGCTCTTACGGGTGTATCGAACTTCACGCGAAGTTTGCTGTCGCCTACCGCGGTCAAAGTGCCGCTGACAGCCTGCATATTGTAGCGAATTTTCGCGGAAACTCTCATCTCGCTCTTTATTTCGGGGACGGAAATGAGGTTGATATCGTCAACTTCGACAATATCGCTCATAAGGTCGGCACTTTCGCCGAGCGTTACTGTGTTGAGAACGGGGTCTTTTCCGCAAACGAAAACAGGCTTTCCGAAAGCCGCGCCAAGACCTTTTCGCTGACCTATCGTGTAATGAATATAACCCGAGTGAGTTCCCATTTTCACGCCGTCCGTGCCGATAAAGTCGCCCTGCGGAAAGGTTTTTCCCGTGTGCTGTTCGATGAACGAAGCATAATCTCCGTCGGGGACGAAGCAGATATCCTGACTGTCGGGTTTGCGCGCATTGACAAGACCGTTCGCCTCGGCAAGCGCACGAATTTCGGGCTTATCCATATTCCAGAGCGGAAAAAGCGTTCTTGCGAGCTGTTCCTGCGTCATATTGTAGAGGACGTAGGTCTGATCTTTGCGCTCGTCGGCAGCCTTTTTGAGCAGGTAGCGTCCGCTCGCTTCGTCATAGACCGAGCGCGCGTAATGTCCCGTTGCGATGCCGTCATAGCCAAGCTCGCGCGCCCTTGCGAGCATTTTGTCGAATTTTATATAGCGGTTGCAGTTTATGCAGGGGTTCGGCGTTTCGCCGTTGATATAGCTTTCGGCGAAAGCGTCCATTACTTTTTCGCGGAACAAGTCTTTGAAATTGAAAACATAATGCTCGATGCCAAGCTTTCGGCACACGCTCTTTGCGTCCATAACATCGGTCACGGAACAGCAGGTGCGAACGTCGGGAGCTTCCTCTGTTTCGCCGTCAAAAAGCTTCAGCGTACAGCCGTCAACTTCGTAGCCTTTTTGTTTAAGTATAAGCGCCGCGGCAGAACTGTCAACGCCGCCGCTCATTCCTACAAGAATTTTTTTAAGTTCCATTTATAACAATTCCTTAAAGCTTTTTATAGTCATATCCGCTTCTTTTTTCAGCTCGTCAAATTCATCGGGGAAACGCTGTTCAAAAACGCCGACCGTCTTAAATCCGCCAAGCTTCGCCGAGTGTAGAGCGTGGGAGGAATCTTCAAAAACGACCGTGTGCGCGATATCCGCTCCGAGCATATTTGCGGCTTCGAGGAAAATTTTCGGTGTTTCCTTTCCCTCGCCAACTTCGTCCGAGGTGAGGACGAACTGCATTTTATCGAGTATTCCCGTGTTTCGGAGCGAACCCTGTGCAAGTCCCTTTTCGTTCGAGGTAGCAACGCACATTTTCACGCCGTTTTCGGCAAGCTTATCTATGAATTCCGCCGCGCCCACTTTGAGCTTCGCTTCGTGCAGATAGCCATGCTCAACAAGCTGCATAATGCGCTCGCCGATAGTTTCGGGCGACATCGCAAGCGAGTAATGCTCCTTTAAAAATTCACACGCCGAATGAAAGTGAAGCTTTTTGAGCTGAGCCGAAACGCTGCTGTCATATTCAAAGCCCTGCTCGGTAATGAATTGGATATCCGACTGCACCCATATATCAAGGCTGTCGAGGATAGTTCCGTCCATATCGAAAATAACAGCGGAAATTTCGCCGAGGTTTTTTATCATCATATCGATTTACCTGTAAAGCCTGTCGATTATTCTTGCGGCATAAACGCCCGAAGCCGAAGCCTGCGAAAGCGAATGTGTAACGCCCGAGCCGTCGCCGAGGACATACATTCCCTTGGATTCGGTTTCAAGGTTGTCATCGACCTTTACAACGGAGTTGTAGAATTTAACTTCAACGCCGTAGAGAAGAGTGTCGTCATTGGCAGTGCCGGGGGCGATCTTGTCGAGAGCGTAGATCATCTCTATGATATCGTCAAGCTGACGCTTCGGGATAACAAGGCTGAGGTCGCCCGGAGTTGCTTTGAGTGTCGGGTTGAAGAACATCTGGCTGAAACGATGCTCGTTAGTTCTTCTTCCTGCGATAAGGTCACCGAAGCGCTGAACAAGGATTCCGCCGCCGAGCATATTGGAAAGTCTTGCGATAGATTCGCCGTAAGCGTTGCTGTCCTTGAAAGGCTCGGAGAAGTTGTTCGATACGAGCAGAGCAAAGTTGGTGTTTTCGGTGTGGAGTTCGGGGTTGGAATAGCTGTGTCCATTAACGGTAACAATGCCGTTCGTGTTTTCGGCAACGACTTCGCCGTAAGGATTCATACAGAAAGTTCTTACAAGGTCGCCGTATTTCTTGGTGCGGTAGACTATCTTGCTCTCGTAGACCTGCTTTGTGATATGCTCAAAAACAGCCGCAGGGAGTTCAACTCTTACACCGATATCAACACGGTTGCTGCGTGTCTTGATGCCGAATTTGTCGCAGACGCCCGATATCCACCTTGAACCCGAACGTCCTGCCGCGATAACTACCTGCTTGCAGTAGATATCGTCCTCATTGGTGCGGACGATGTAGCCGTCACCGTCCTTTTCAACTGTTTCCGCAACGGTTTCAAACATAATGTCAACATCGTTGCGGACGTAATCATAAATATTCTGAAGAATATCACGGTTTCTGTCCGTGCCGAGGTGACGTACCTTTGCATCGAGCAGGTGAAGATCGTATTTGAGCGCTTCCGACTTTACATCGGAGGAAACGGTGGAATAAAGCTTCGCATCTCCGCCGCCCATACGCAGGTTCACGCTGTCAACATACTCCATAAGCTCGATAGCTTCTTTCGCGCCGACGTGCTGATAAAGGTCGCCGCCGAAGCTGTTCGTGATGTTGTATTTTCCGTCGGAAAGTCCGCCTGCGCCGCCGAAGCCGTGCATTATCGAGCATGGCTTGCAGCCGACGCAGCTCTTTATCTTTTTACCGTCAATGGGGCAGATCCTCTTTGAGATAGGTTTGCCCGAATCTATCATGCAGACCTTTGCGTTCGTTCTGAGCGTAACGAATTCATAAGCCATAAAAACGCCTGCCGCGCCTGCGCCAATGACAACAACATCGTAATCTTTTCTCATTTTAAAATTTATCCTTTCAATGTAAAAAGTTTGTCAAAACTCATATTTCACCATTATAATTGTAACGCTTTTGCTCGGTTTTGTCAATAAAATCGGCAAGGTATTTCACGGTATTTCAACGAGTGAATTGATTTTTCGGGATTATAGATAAATTGTTGCAGGTGACGGTTCTTTGTTCTGCCTTTTGAATGGTATTGGTGACTGCGGGACGGGCAACCCGTCCCCTACAGAAAATTACCTAAAATATAGGGCTTGCATCGGGCAGATATAGAATCCGTCCCTACGGGGATGGTGGAAAATTGCGGAGCAAAATAATTACGCATTAAAATAAAGCTTCCATAAAAAAGAAAGCGCCCTCGTCAGGGGTAAGGACGAGGGCAAAGATTATGATATAGGATTATTGGGGGATCTTCGGAATATCGGGGTAAGAATATTCCGAAGTATGCTCTTATCTGCGGCAAACGGGCCGCTGCTCACGGTCACAGGGGTGAATGACCGAAGCTTTTAATAAAAGCTATGAAAGGAAGCAGCCGGTCGGTGTGTGCGCCCTCCCGACTACAGTTAATATAATAACGTATGTTTGTGTTGCTTTTGTGAAAATAAGCTGAAATAAAGCTGAAAACATCGATTTTAACGGCGCTTGTTTGTGCATACGGCGCAAATCGCCGCGGCGGATATTACCGCTAAAGCTATCGTTACGGGGTAATGACCCGTCTGAGGGTTGGGAGCTTCGTTTTTTTCTGTCGCAGGTTCAGCTTTGGTTGTCTGCGTATCTTCCGCAATTTCTGATTCGGGTTCTTCGTCCGTATCGGGATAGTCGGCAATTTCATCGGTGAAGTCATCAAAATCGAAGTCGCCGCCGCTTGCCTCATCTTTATCTGAATTTAAAAAGTCAATGTACTGTTCTTTCGCATTTTCAAGCAGTTCGCTCCCGCTGATGAAATAACTGCCATTATTCTTATAACCTGTCTTCATAAGCATATGCACACGTCTTTTCGGCAAATTTTGCTGCA
>UQKC01000036.1 GCA_900541495.1 uncultured Ruminococcus sp.
TGATATTCATGTATCTATCATATCATATTTTGAGTTTAGT
Source organism: uncultured Ruminococcus sp. (assembly GCA_900541495.1). GTDB lineage: Bacteria > Bacillota > Clostridia > Oscillospirales > Ruminococcaceae > UMGS363. The sequence goes on from UQKC01000036.1 coordinate 41, forward strand.
GTCAACAGGCTCTAATATGTATCCGTATTGATGAAGCGATACGGAGCAGTCCACCAGTCAAATTATGGCTTTGACTGTAATTTTCCGTAACAATATAATTACACATCGCGCATTACGAATTACGCATAAAAATACCCTTGACGGAGCGCTTCTCTTGGTTTATAATAGGATAAAAGCTTTGAAAAATATTGGCAGAAAGGCTCAGAACGATGAAAAAGCTCACTTGCTCCGACGTTGAAAACGAGTATCTTAAAAACACATCGCAAGTCCGCGATGAAGACATAAAAATGATAAACAAGAAAACGCGATGCAAGGAACGCCTTGCGGAAACTATCGTGCTTATTGCGATATTTGCCGCAGGTACGGTCTATTCGCTTTTATACAGCAGAGAAACACTTCTCGCAAGCTGTATTATCGTGATAATGCTTTTGTGGGTGCTGAAAAAAGATCTGAAAAAGATAAATGTCACCGCCTGCTATGCTGTCGTGACCGAGAAAAAGGAGCGCTGGGCGAAAGAAAACGCCAAGAAGAAGCCTCATGTCCTGCCCTACGAACAGACCGACTGCGTTGGCTCGTCCAACCGCAAACAGCACTTGTTTTACAATATACGAAGCTACTATTTCTGCTCGGTCGATATCAACGGAGAGGTTTTTGAATATGTCTGCTGCTATGACAAGGACTATGATAAGATCGAGGTCGGAGATACGGTCGTTATCGGCGGAAACACAGGCTTGCCGATAGTTTACAAGTGCGAAGCTTCGGAAAAAGGCAGCTGAACGGCTTTTTCCAAAAATTTTTTCAAAACACTTGCCAAAACCGTTTCGGCGTGATATAATTACAAAAAAGGGAATGAGGTTCTCCCTAAGCAATTATTTGCTTGAACCGCTTGAATTTTAAGCTGATGACTTCTGCGATCATACGCAGAAGCTATCGGCTTTTTTTGTTGCAAATTTTTATAAAAGGAGTTTTTTCTATGCTGTTAAGTGTCGGTCTTATTCTTTTGGTCGGAATGTCGCTGGGGTGGCTTTGCAAAAAGCTGAAGCTGCCGAGTCTGCTCGGAATGCTGCTGACGGGCGTTGTCCTCGGACCTTATGTGCTTGACCTGCTCGACCCAAGCATACTTAACATCTCGGCGGAGCTGCGAAAGATAGCTTTGATAATAATTCTGACGAGGGCAGGACTTGGACTTGATATTTCGGGACTGAAAAAAATAGGCAGACCTGCCGTGCTGATGTGCTTCGTGCCTGCAAGCTTTGAGCTGCTCGGAATGATGCTCATTGCGCCGAAGCTTATGGGAATGTCCCTGCTTGAAGCGGCGATAATGGGGTCGGTTCTTGCGGCGGTTTCCCCTGCCGTTGTCGTTCCGAGAATGGTCAAGCTTATGGACGAGGGTTACGGCACTGCAAAGGGAATACCGCAGCTTATCCTTGCAGGCGCATCGGTGGACGATGTATATGTCATCGTACTTTTCTCGACCTTTACGGGAATGGCGCAGGGCGGCAAAGCGTCCGTTCTGAGCTTTGTGAACATACCCGTTTCGATAATTCTCGGAATTGCGATAGGTCTTGCGCTCGGCTTTGCGCTTGCGTTCTTTTTCAAAAAAGTACACCTGCGCGACACTTCAAAAGTGCTTATAATTCTGAGCATCTCGTTCCTGCTTGCGGCGGCGGAAGATCACCTTTCGACCGCGATAACATTTTCATCACTCATTGCGATAATGTTCCTCGGCGTAGGTTTACAGAAGAAGAGAGAAGAGGTCGCAAATCGGCTTTCCGCAAAATTCAGCAAGCTTTGGGTCGCAGCGGAGGTTTTTCTCTTTGTGCTCGTCGGCGCAACGGTCAATATCGGCTACCTCGGAAATGTCGGCGTGAAGGCTTTGCTCGTTATCATCGGTGCACTTGCGTTCAGAATGTTGGGCGTTTTCGTCTGCCTGCTCGGAACGAAGCTTTCGTCAAAGGAAAGATTCTTTGCGATGATGGCATACACCCCTAAAGCGACGGTTCAGGCTGCGATAGGAGGGATCCCGCTCGCAATGGGTCTTGCCTGCGGCGAAACCGTGCTGACGGTCGCAGTTCTCGCAATAGTTCTGACCGCTCCGCTCGGTGCTTTTGCGATAGACCTTTCGTATAAAAAGCTGCTGGAAAAAGAGGAGAAAAAAACATTAGGGGTTCTCTGAAAACCGAAACAAAATAATACTTCGTATTATTCGCAAAGTCTCAACGAAAATTTGCCGTGAGGGAGGTTTTTAGAGAACTCCATAAGTAAATCGATAAAAGTAAGCACACGCTTACTTTATGCCAAATTTCAGCAAAACGCCGTTTTCAAAACAAGTATTACGCATTAAACTCAACGTTTATATAGTCTATATTTAATATCAAATATATTCACACAAATTTAATATATATAGTGCCGTTTTATGTTATACTTATATGGGAAAAATTTGCGCTTTTTAATTAAACCGATTTTAAAGCGTGATCTCAATATATAAAAAGGAGTTTATATCATGAATAAGACTTTAAGAAAAGCTGTTATCGCAGGTAACTGGAAAATGAACAAGACCCGTCCCGAAGCTAAGGAGCTTCTCGAAGCTATCAAGCCGCTCGTTGCCAATGCTGAGGGCAAGGTTGAAGTTATCGCTTGCGTTCCTTACACAAACCTTGAAACTGCTGTTGCCGCAACCGCAGGCTCTAACGTTAAGGTAGGCGCTGAGAACGTTCACTTTGAAAAGAGCGGCGCTTTCACCGGCGAAATTTCCGCTGATATGCTCGTTGAGGTCGGCGTTGAATATGTTGTTCTCGGTCACTCCGAGCGCCGTCAGTACTTCGGCGAAACAGATGAGACCGTAAACAAGCGCACAAAGGCTGCTCTTGCTGCAGGTCTTAAGCCTATCGTTTGCGTTGGCGAGCTTCTTTGGGAAAGAGAAGCAAACATCACAGAGGAAGTTATCGCTCGTCAGATCAAGCTTGACCTCGCAGGTGTTTCCGCTGATGATATCAAGAAGACTATCATTGCTTACGAGCCTGTTTGGGCTATCGGCACAGGCAAGACTGCTACTGCAGATCAGGCTCAGGAAGTTTGCGCATTTATCCGTGCAACTCTTGCAAAGCTTTACGGTGCTGCTGTTGCTGACGCTGTTACAATTCAGTACGGCGGTTCTATGAACGCAGGCAACGCTGCAGAACTCCTTTCCAAGCCTGACGTTGACGGTGGTCTTATCGGCGGTGCTTCCCTTAAGGCTAACGACTTCAACACTATCGTACAGGCTGCTGTAAACGGCTAATAAAGTGACTATCAACAGGAGAGAGCGATAAATGAGGGCGGCGAAAAAATTCAGCGCAAAACGGGCGTTCATCGTGCTTTTATGCACATTAGCCGTCCTTTCCGCAGGCTTTTTTGCGACCGACCTTGTCCGCGCAAAGCGGTACAAGCTCCCTCCTGTTTTCTGTTTTACAGTTATCGATTATGGAAATGGCAGCAAAGATCACTACGGTTTAGGCTACAAGGTATGGGAGGACTACGACCCTTTCGACCGAACGACCGATTACTATGTCGGCTTTTGGCTTATCCCGAAATTCTTCTGCTTGTGAAATGAAAGGATTGATATTTATGGCAAAAAAACCAATCGCTCTTATCATTATGGACGGCTGCGGCATCAATAAGGATACCTACGGCAATGCCGTTGCAGCTGCAAAGAAGCCTAACCTTGACAGATATCTCGCAGAATGGCCTCACACAACTATCGGCGCAAGCGGAATGTGCGTTGGTCTTCCTGACGGTCAGATGGGCAACTCCGAAGTTGGTCATACAAATATGGGCGCAGGCAGGATCGTTTATCAGGAGCTTACAAGAATCACAAAGTCCATTGACGACGGCGATTTCTTCAAGAACGAGGCTCTTAACGAAGCTATCGACAACTGCAAGAAGAACGGCACCGCTCTTCATCTCTTCGGACTTCTCTCCAACGGCGGCGTTCACTCACACAACACTCACCTCTACGGTCTTTTGAAGCTTGCAAAGCAGGCAGGACTTGAAAAGGTATTCGTTCACGCTATCCTCGACGGACGTGATGTTCCTCCTACAAGCGGCAAGGATTTCGTTGCAGAGCTTCAGGAAAAGATGAACGAGATCGGCATCGGCAAGATCGCAAGCCTTTCGGGTCGTTACTATGCAATGGACAGAGATAACAACTGGGACAGAGTTGAAAAGGCTTACGCTGCATTCGTTTACGGCGAGGGCAATCAGGCTGACGACGCTGTTGCAGCAGTTGAAAAGTCCTACGCTGACAACGTTACCGATGAGTTCGTTATCCCGACTGTTATCAGCGGCACAGAGCGCATCAAGGCTAACGACAGCATCATCTTCTTCAACTTCCGCCCCGACAGAGCGCGTGAAATTACAAGAACATTCGTTGACCCTGATTTCAAGGGCTTCGAGAGAAAGAACGGCTTCTTCCCCGTAACCTACGTTTGCTTCACACAGTATGATGCAACAATGCCTAACGTTAAGGTTGCATTCAAGCCACAGTCCCTCAACAACACACTCGGTCAGTATATCTCCGAAAAGGGACTCAAGCAGCTCAGAATCGCTGAAACAGAAAAGTACGCTCACGTTACTTTCTTCTTCAACGGCGGCGTAGAAAAGCAGTATGAGGGCGAAGACAGAATCCTCGTTAACTCCCCTAAGGTTGCAACATACGATCTCAAGCCTGAAATGAGCGCTTACGAAGTTACAGACAAGGTAGTTGAAGCTATCAACTCCGAAAAGTATGATATGATAATCCTCAACTACGCTAACTGCGATATGGTTGGTCACACAGGCGTTTTCGATGCAGCAGTAAAGGCTGTTGAAGCTGTTGATACCTGCGTAGGCAGAACAGTTGACGCTATCCTTGCTCACGGCGGCACAGCACTCATCACAGCTGACCACGGCAACGCTGACAAGATGTACGAAGCTGACGGCTCACCGTTCACAGCTCATACAACTAACGTTGTTCCTCTTATCATCGCAGGTCAGAAGGGCGAACTCCGTGAAGGCGGCGTTCTCGCAGACCTCGCACCTACAATGCTCAAGATAATGGGACTTCCTCAGCCTGAAGAAATGACAGGCAAGTCAATTCTTCTCTAAGAAACAGTAAATTTTGGCGCAGCCTGCAAAGTTTGCGGCTGCGCCTTTTTTGTAAATGGTGGATCAAAATGAACGAGCTTAAAGAACGGGAAAAGGAAAAAAAGCAGAAGCTAAAGCAGCTCGAAGCCGAAATAAAAGAGATGAAGCGCGACCACAAGGAAACGTTTGAAACGATGTCCCGCCCCGCTTTAGGTCATAAAAAGCCGCAGAAAAAGCAGCTTGTCTGCGCCGCCGTTGGTGCGCTCATCTTGATATCCGCAGTGCTGTGGCTGTATATATTTCCGCCAACGTTTGACAGATATGCGATCTTTCGGCTTGGAACTATACGATTCACGCGAACTGTATTTTTCCTGCCGCTCGCGCTGTCATCAGTCGCGCTGATACTCTGCAAAAAGCGAAAGAGATATATCATCTCGTTTTTCCCGAGCGCTGTGATAGCAATAGTCGGCGCAGTGGTAACAACCAAAACGGAAATGCTGCTGTTTCCCGTATGGATATACGCAGTCGCATACAGCGGAATTTTCATCGGAATAGGACTTCTGCTTTTCGCGGCATTTCTTAATAAAAGATAAATATCAAAATGCGCAATTCACATAACCATAGAATGTGAATTGCGCATTTTTTCATCATAAAAACCCGATATAGAAAATCCGCCCCTACCAACGTTGGAGAGGCGGATCACAATAATTACGAATTAAATTACTGTTTATTTTCCATATACTCTTTTGAAGCACGGATAAAGTCTGCGAAAAGCTTCTGCGGCTTGTTCGGACGGGACTTGAACTCGGGGTGGAACTGTACGCCGACAAACCATGGGTGATCCTTGACTTCTACGATCTCGACAAGGCGTTCATCGGGTGACTGACCTGCGATAACAAGTCCTGCATCTGCGAGCTTGGAACGGAATGCATTATTGAATTCCCATCTGTGACGGTGACGCTCATAGATAAGCGGCTCGCCGTAAACTCTTGCTGAGGTCGTTCCCTCTGTAAGCTTACATGGATAAAGTCCAAGTCGCATTGTGCCGCCCTTGTTGGTAACGTCCTTCTGGTCTTCCATTATATCGATAACGGGGTAAGGTGTTTCGCCAAACTCTGTGGAGTTTGCGCCCGAAAGTCCGAGGACATTTCTTGCATACTCGATAACTGCCATCTGCATACCGAGGCAGATACCGAACAGCGGAACTTTATTTTCACGCGCATAGCGGATAGATTCGATCATACCCTCGATTCCACGGTCGCCGAATCCGCCGGGGACGATGATACCGTCGCACTTTGCAAGCATCTCTGCTGCATTTTCTCTTGTAACTTCTTCGGAATTTATCCACTCGATATCGATCTGTGCATCGTTTACGATACCGCCGTGGCGAAGTGCTTCAGCAACGGAGAGGTACGCATCATGGAGAACGACATACTTTCCGACAAGTCCGATAGTAACTGTCTTATGTGCGTTCTTTGCACGGTTGACCATTTCTGTCCACTCGGTAAGGTCGGGCTTCTGAACGGGAAGTCCGAGGTGGTGGCAAACGCTGTCTGCGAGTCCCTCTTTTTCAAGCCAGAGTGGAACTTCATACAGTGACGGAGCTGTAAGGTTCTGGATAACGTCCTCAGGACGAACGTTACAGAAAAGCGCGATCTTCTTGCGCATATCTTCGGGAATTTCCTTTTCGGAACGGCAGACGATGATGTTCGGCTGGATACCGATAGAAAGAAGTTCCTTTGTGGAATGCTGTGTAGGTTTGGACTTGAGTTCCTCCGAGCCTGCGATATACGGAACGAGAGTAACGTGGATATAAACTGCGTTTTCTCTGCCGACTTCAGTAACTACCTGACGGATAGCTTCAAGGAACGGTGTGGATTCGATATCGCCGACAGTACCGCCGATCTCGGTAATAACGATGTCGGTATCCTTTTCCTTGCCGACACGGTAAACTCTTTCCTTGATCTCATTTGTGATGTGCGGGATAACCTGAACAGTTCCGCCGAGATAGTCGCCTCTGCGCTCCTTGTTGAGGACAGTCCAGTATATCTTACCCGTTGTAACATTGGAGTTAACGGAGAGATTTTCATCGATGAAACGCTCATAGTGACCGAGGTCAAGGTCGGTTTCAGCACCGTCATCGGTAACGAAAACTTCGCCGTGCTGATATGGGGACATTGTGCCCGGGTCGAGATTTATATAAGGGTCAAACTTCTGAATTGTAACGCGGTAGCCTCTTTCTTTAAGCAGACGGCCAAGTGATGCAGCGGTGATACCCTTTCCGAGTCCCGAAACAACGCCGCCCGTAACGAATATGTACTTAATCGGCATAATCAAACGATCCTTTCTTACAAATAAACATACTTTATTCTATTATACCCTTTTTTTATTGAAATTGCAAGCATATTTTCAATATTCGGCACATTTTATATATTTTCAACATATTACAAACTGTTCTGTAAAAAAGTGGTATGTATCTGCTCTGCCGAAGATGAATTTCCGACAGAGTAAAGAATTTACTTTTCCTTTGACTTAAAAATACAAGCCATAATAAGCGCGAAGATCATAGCCGCAGTTATGCCTCCTGCCGCGCCCGTAAGTCCTCCCGTGAAAACGCCGAGGAAGCCTTTCTCATCGACAGCTTTCTGAACGCCCTGAACAAGAACATTGCCGAAGCCCGTCAGCGGAACGCTTGCGCCTGCCCCTGCAAAGTCAACAAGCGGCTGATACCAGCCGAGCGCGCCGAGAACCACTCCTGCAACGACATAAGCCGTTAAGATTCTCGCAGGCGTGAGCTTTGTATAGTCGATAAGCACCTCGCCGACCGCACAGAAAAGTCCGCCGATGACGAACGCCCAAACATATTCCATTATCATAATGCTTTGCCCCCTTTAAGCTCGTCCTCGATCATAAGCAGGCGGTTGTACTTCGCCGTGCGCTCGCTTCGGCAGGGCGCGCCTGTCTTTATCTGACCAGCGTTGACAGCCACCGCGAGGTCGGCGATGAAAGTATCCTCCGTTTCGCCGCTTCTGTGTGAAATGACCGCTTTATAGCTGCTGTTCTGCGCAAGATTTATCGCGGTCAGCGTTTCGGAGAGCGTACCTATCTGATTGAGCTTGACAAGTATCGCATTAGCCGCGCCAAGTTCTATACCCTTGCGAAGCCGTTCGGGATTCGTGACGAAAAGATCGTCACCGACAAGCTGAACCTTGCTTCCAAACTCCTCGGTGAGCTTTTTCCAGCCGTCCCAGTCGTCCTCGTCGAGCGGATCTTCGATAGAAGCAATAGGATAAAGGTCGCATAAGGTTTTCCACTCGGCAATAAGCTCATCGGCAGTACATGGACGCTTTTTCTTCGGCATAAAATATCCCCTGCCGCCGTTCGGAGCTTTCCATTCGCTCGCCGCAGCATCAAGCGCAAGCACGAAATCTTCACGGGGACGATAGCCTGCCCTTTCGACCGCTTCAAGTATCAGCTCGATAGCCTCACGCTCGCCCGTAAGGTCGGGAGCAAAGCCGCCCTCGTCACCAACGCCCGTTGACAAGCCTTTCTGCTTAAGGATAGCCGCGAGCGAATGATAGACCTCGCAGCATTGACGCAGACCCTCGCGAAAGCTCTGCGCACCCCTTGGAATTATCATAAATTCCTGAATGTCAAGATTGTTCGCAGAGTGAGCGCCGCCGTTGAGAATATTCATCATCGGCATTGGCAGCTTTCGTCCGTTCGCACCGCCGAGAAAGCGGTAAAGCGGGATATGATAGAAATTCGCTGCCGCATTTGCGCAGGCAAGCGAAGCCGCAAGTATCGCATTTGCGCCGAATTTGCTCTTATTTTCCGTTCCGTCAGCCTTTATCATCGTGCTGTCAACGTGAAAAATATCCGAAGCGTCCAGACCTTTCAGCGCAAGGTTTATCGTGTTGCTTACGTTTGAAGCCGCACTCAATGTTCCCTTTCCGCCGAAGCGTTTTTCATCGCCGTCGCGAAGCTCGTGAGCCTCGAATGCGCCCGTGCTTGCACCGCTCGGAGCTGTACCTATGCCGACAGTACCGTCCGTCAGCACCACCTGCGCAAGAACGGTCGGGTTACCTCTCGAATCGATTATCTCCCGACCAATAACCTGCTCAATGACAGGCTTTGTTATAATATCCATAGTGAAATTTCCTTTCAGATTTTTATGAATATTATAAACCAGAGTTTGCAAAGCTATACATAAATACGGAATTGTTACAAATACACTTGCAACAATTCCGTATTCAAATTCATATAATTCTTTCAGCCGCCGCCAAAAGCTCATTTTTCTCATTGCGGACTTTTCCGTCAATGTGCATCGAAAGAAGCTCATCAAGGACTTCGCCTATCCTGCTTCCCTGCGCACCGAGAGCGGCAATGTCCGTTCCTTTTATGTCGAGCTGCGAAACGCTTATGCACTCCTTGTTTTCAAGGATACGCTCCGCTTTTGCTTCCATTGCTTCGAGTATCTGAACTCGCTCAAAGCATATACTCTGCTTTGCACGGCTGTCCGACTTCATCAGCTCGGTCAGCTTGAAGAAATACTGCGGACCTATCGTTGCAAGAAGCTTTTTAACGACCTTTTCATCGTCTATCGGCGTTACATAGTGGAATCTTATCAGCTGTGTAACGCATTTTATCGTATCGGACGAGAAGTTCATTCTGCGCATTATCTTTTCAGCCATTTCAGCGCTCTCGACTTCATGTCCCGGGAAATGTCCGCTGCCCTCTTCATCGAAAACGCAGCATTTCGGCTTTGCGATGTCGTGGAAGAACAGTGCAAGACGGACTTCACGGTCGGAAATTGAGTTCTCGACTGCTACAGCTGTATGCTTCCAAACGTCATAAATATGGTATCTGCTGTGCTGGTCAAAGCCTACACACGGTAATATCTCAGGGAAAATCGTACCGAACACATCGGCAAATGACACAAGTACATTCGCAGGAGCGCTTCCCATAATGAGAAGCTCGAACTCCTTTGCCAAACGTTCAGCCGAAATATTCAGCAGCATATTTTTCATTTCGTGTATCGCTTTTGCGGTCGGCTGGTCTATCTCAAATCCAAGCTCGGACGCAAAACGCAGTGCGCGGATAATTCTCAGTGCATCTTCGTCAAAGCGAATGCTCGGATTTCCGACGCTTCGTATTATCTGCCTGAACAGGTCTTTCTGACCGCCGTAGTTGTCGACAATGCCTATCTTGGCGTTATAAGCCATTGCGTTTATCGTAAAATCACGTCTTGAAAGATCGTCGGCAAGGTTCTTCGCATACTCAACAGACTGTGGTCTGCGGTGGTCGAGATATTCGCCGTCAACGCGGAAAGTCGTTACCTCTACATAATCATCGCCCGAAACGACCGTCACCGTGCCGTGTTTAAGTCCCGTTTCGATAACGTTGAACTCGGAAAGGCAGGCTTTTACCTCCTCAGGCTGCGCAGAAGTCGTAACATCATAGTCGCGCGGATCCTTTCCGAGAATGGAATCACGAACACATCCGCCGACAATATATGCTTCATATCCGCTCTTTTCAAGCGTATCCAATATTTTTTTTACATTTTCAGGAATATAGATATCCATTTATTTCTCCAAGTTATTTCCAACGAATTTTTAAGCTATTGCAACAAATAATAATATCGTGCCGAAAAGGCAAATCAAACAAAAGGAGATCTTTTATCATGCCTAAGAATCCAAGTATCCATTGCGATGTATCTTCGTGCAAATTCAATATGTGCAACGAAAATTACTGCACACTCGAATCCATCAAGGTCGGAACACACGAAACCAATCCGTCTGTTCCCGAGTGCGTGGACTGCGAATCCTTCGTTAAAAAGTGCTGCGAATGAGATAACGCCAAGTAATGCGGGGAGTCTTCCCCGCTACATATTATTCAGCGATAAATTCAAATCTCGGCTTGCGAACGCCGTGATCGTCAACGTCTTCTAGGAACATATCGAGCGGTCTTGCCCATACGTCAGGCTTGCCGTCGAGCGACATATAAACCGCTATCGGTGTGCAGACCTCGTGATCCTTTGCAACATTAAGAAGAACGTAATTGCCGCCCTTGAAATGCTTGTAGTGTCCGCCGAGAACAGGCTTTCTTCCGTCGGGAACACCGAGCGACTTCACGCCGTTGCCCTTGTCGGCAGCAGGTGTAACGCAAGGCTTGACTTCTTCAACTGTCGGAGTAGGCTCAGCAGGCTTCTCGGGAGCAGCTTCTATCAGCTTCGGCTCTTCCTTTGGAGCTTCGGCAGGTGCTTCTTCCTTTACGGGAGTGAGCTCGCTGTCAACGAGTATCATCGAGCAGTTCTTCGGAACGGTAACTTCGGCATTGCCGTTGTTCACGGTGAACTGTCTGCCCGAAAGTCTGTCGGCAAGCTTCGGATATTTTGTATTGAAACGGAAAGTATAGTCACCGTCGCTGATATTGAGTGCGATGTAAACTATATCACCGTCTTTTTCACGCTTGAAAAGGAACGTCTGATTTTTGAGTTCCATTTTTGCATAAGAGCCCGTCTGAACGGTCGGAATACTCATACGGATAGCGCCGAGTGCGGAAATATGCTTCAGAAGCTTCTCATTCTGCTCTGGCATATCAAGCTCTATGCATGGGCGAAGCGGAAGATCGGCGTCCTCGCCCTGACCCTTTACGCCCTTGATGCCGAATTCACTGCCGTAATAAACGGACGGAACGCCATACATCATATACATCATCGTGTAGCAGCACTCAATATGGTCGGGGTTGCGAAGCACTGAAGCAAGACGCGGAACATCGTGGTTGTCGAGGAAATTATACATATATATCTGACCATACTGACCGAGCTGATACTCGATAGAATGGGCAATTTCAAAGTAGTTTCTGTCGTTGTGCGAAGAATAGATGCCCTTGTAGCACTGGTAATTTGTCACGCAGTCGAACATCTCGGGATTTGCCCAATGAGCGTAATTTCCGTGAATAATCTCGCCCATAAGCCAGAAATCAGGCTTCATTCCGCGTGTGAAATTATGTACACGCTTGATAAAATCATCTGTAAGGCAATCGGCAGCATCGAAGCGGATACCGTCGATGTCCCATTCTTCTATCCAGTATTTGATAGCGGAGAGAAGATAATCTACAACTTCACCGTTGTGAAGATTGAGCTTTACAAGGTCGTAGCAGTTGTTCCAGCCCTCGTACCAAAAGCCGTCATTGTAAGCGGAATTCCCGCCGAAGTTAAGTCCGCAGAACCAATCCTTGTAGCGTGAGCCGCCCTTGTTCCGGCGAACGTCCATAAACTGAACGTTATCTCTTCCGACATGATTGAAAACGCCGTCAAGCACGACTTTTATGCCGTTTTTATGCAAAGCATCGCATACATCTCTGAAATCCTGATTAGTTCCGAGTCGGCGGTCGATGACTTTGTAGTCGATAGTGTCGTAACCGTGCTTTACCGATTCAAAAACAGGTCCGAAGTAAACGACATTGAAGTTCATCTCTTTAAGATGAGGAATCCAATCGATGACCTTGCGAATTCTCGGTACAGGAGTTTCGGCAGATTCGGCGCGGGTCTTTTCGCAGCCGCAGAATCCGAGCGGATAAATATGGTAAACGTTGCTTTTTTCTATCCAATGTGACATTATGCACACCTCATTTCATAATCTGTTTATATTATACCATATACTATATATTTTGTCCAGTATTTTTTATCAAAAATGCATTTCTGCAAAACATCTGCAAATTTAAATCGTCAAGTTTTTCAAAAAAGTTGAAATCTCAACTTTTTTATGCTATAATAACAAGCAGAATCAATCAGAAAGAAGTGATTTTTATGACACAGGAAAAAATTGACCGTATAAATGAGCTTGCACGAAAGTCGAGAACACCCGAGGGACTTACCGATGCCGAAAAAGCTGAACAAACCGCACTTCGCAATGAATTTCGCGCAGACTTTAAGGCAAATCTTGAATCACAGCTCAAAAATATTGAGATCGTAGACAATATAGAAGAAGCCAAAAAGAAGCTTGAATCCGAAAGCAAAGGAGAAAAGAAAGAATGACGAACGGCGTTCCTACCCCCTGCTACATCACCGACGAAGCACTTCTGCGCAGAAATCTTGAAATCCTCAAAAGCGTTTCCGACCGCTGCGGCTGCAAGATAATCCTTGCACAGAAAGCCTTTTCGATGTACTGCACCTATCCGCTTATCCGCCGCTACCTTTGCGGAACGACTGCAAGCGGACTTTACGAAGCACGGCTCGGTTATGAGGAAATGGGCGGCGAAGTTCACGTTTTCAATCCCGCCTACCGTGAAAATGACTTCCGCGAGATCGTAAAAATTTGCGACCATATCGTCTTCAACAACATTGCTCAGTTTGAAAAGTTCTACCCTATCGTTAAGGAAAGCGGCAGAAAAATCCACTGTGCTATCCGTGTAAACCCCGAATATTCCGAGCAGGAAACCGAGATATACGACCCCTGCGCACCGAATTCACGCCTTGGTTCAGTTGTTTCCGCTCTGCCGGAAAAGCTCCCCGAGGGAATCGATGGACTTCATTTTCATACGATGTGCGAACAGAACTCCGATGTTCTCGTCCGTACATACAAGGTTTTCGAGGAAAAGTTCGGCAAGTATTTTCCACAGCTGACTTGGCTCAACTTCGGCGGCGGACATCACATCACCCGTGATAACTATGACCGTGATGCGCTTTGTGACCTTATTTCGGATATAAAATCGCGTTATCCGCTTGAAATCTACCTTGAACCCGGTGAAGCTATCGCGCTCAATGCAGGTTTTCTTGTTACGGAAGTCCTCGATGTTTTCCAAAATGGAATGAATATCGCAATTCTGGATACTTCCGCGGAATGTCATATGCCCGATGTGCTTGAAATGCCCTATCGTCCTAACATTCAAGGTTCGGGAAAAGCAGGCGAAAAGGCTTACACCTATCGCCTTGGCGGTCCGACTTGTCTTGCCGGAGATATAATCGGTGATTATAGCTTTGATACGCCGCTCAAAGTTGGCGACAGACTTGTTTTTGAGGATATGGCGATATACTCAATGGTCAAGAACAACACATTCAACGGGATACCACTTCCGACAATAATCTATCGTAGAGAAAACGGTGAAAATCAGATAATCAAATCATTCTCATACGAAGATTTTAAATCACGACTTTGATAGAACAACGTTTAAACCGCTGTCCGAAACGGACAGCGGTTTTTCTGTTATATATGAATACACAAAAATGCTCCGCAAGTTTCCCTGCGGAGCATAATTTTTAATTATCAGTTGTAAGACTTCAATTAGTCGATAACAACGAGGAGGTAAGAACCGCCCTTTGTGAGGTTGAGGTTTACACGGCCTGTTGAAGCAACTGTGCCTGTAGCTTCCTTCTTGAGGGAGCCGGATTCTGTAAGACGGTAAGCCTTAACTGTGCAGCCGGATCTCTTTGTGGAGAACTTAACTGTAACTGTTTCTGTGCCGCCGATAGAACCGTCATCGCCGATTCTAACTTGAGCTGTGCTTACTGTACCCTTGTTGATCTTCTTAGCCTTGTTAACGAGAGATTTCTTAACATCCTTAACGTTGTATGTTACAGCAACGTTGAGGTCGGAAGTTGTGTCAACCTTACCGGGCTTAACTGTAACCTTAGAACCGTTATCGTTAGCGAATACGAGAGTTACATTCTTAGCCTTTGCAGCAGCGAGAACAGCAGCAGGAACTACAGTACCGTCGTTCATGTTGATAGTGTATGTAGCGCCGGACTTAGCTCTGTTTGTGATGTAAGCAGAGATATTTGTCCAGCCTGCATACTTGGAAGCACCGCTGATAGCAGGTGAACCTGCAGGAACGGAAGTTGTTATATTGTTCTTATTTCCGTTGTTGAAGAAGTAGTTGTAGTAAGGATCATCATTTGTAGAAGATGTAGCTTCCTTAACAACATAAGAGAATGTAGAGGCAGTTGTGGAATAAGTACCTGTTGTGGAGTTGAAGTAGATAGCCTTTCCATTAGCTGCGCTGTTTACTGCAGAGTAGTTAGAGTTCTTGGAAGTGCCTGTGTAGCCGCCGCCGTATGTTACAGCAGCAGAAGCAGATGTATACCAGCTGCCGTTCTTACCGAGGTAAGAAACTTCGCTTGGATTTCTGTATGCAGCAGCATCAGGATACCAAGTTGTAACTGTTGTTGTATCCTTATCCTTGTCATTATCCTTATTAGTGTTGTTGCCTTCAGGAGTTGTGTTACCGCCGCTGTTTGTGTTGTAGTTGATAACTTCAAAGTTGAGCCAGTCATTGCCGTTGATGCAAAGACCATTTACATTTGTATCAATGTAATTAGCCTTGAGCTGGATCTCGCCCTTGAATGCATAAGATGCATCATTTACATACTTTGTAGAAACAGCGTAGTACTTAGCACCTGTAAGATCATTGCCGTTGTATGCTGCGCTTACTGTAACACCTGCAAATGAATTGCCGAATACAACTGCATAAGTTGTTTCATCAAATCCGTCAGTGTCAATTCTGAAGTTGGAAGCTGTGAAAGCGCTCTTGAATTCGTTCTTGATCTTTGTTGCGGAATTGTTTACAGCACTCTTTGCAGCTGAACGCTTAGCATTAGCGTTGCTTGTTGCAACAGTCTTTTCTGTACCTGTAAGAGTATTTGCTGTTGCCATATCGGACTCATAATTGAGGTCGATAGCCTTGAGAGCAGCATCCTTAGCAGCATCAACGTCAGCAGTGAAGCGCTTGTATGCGTTGTTTGCAAGAGTGTTGTACTCATTCTTGATCTTTGTGGAAATAGCGGACTTTGCAGCAGCTCTTTCGCTTTCGGTCTTGAATTCAAAATCCAAGCCTGTTCCTCTGTCGCTGTAAAGTTCTCCGAGCTTAGCAGCTACAGCCTGATATGTAGCATCGAACTCCTTATATGTCCATGTGCCGCCTGCTGCAAATTCAACATTGTTGAATGCATCTGTGCCCCAAACATCGTCAGCTACGATAGTTGTTGTAGCGCTTGTTGTCTTTTTTGTGCTTGGATCATAGGTCTTCTCGGTGTAAGTTGTTGTTGTAGCAAGAAGCTTAGCAAGATTAACTTCAAAGCCGTCGCCCATCTTAGTTGTAGTACCTGTGCAGTATTCATTTGTGCCTGTAGCATATCCTGCAGTATTTACCATACCAATGTTAGCAAGACCCTTGTAAGAAAGTTCATAGACAGAACTTGTCTGTGTTGCTGCGGAAGCAACGATTGCAATAGAGGACATTGCTGTAAGACCGGCAATACCTACAGCAGCGCATCTGCCAAAATAAGTTTTGCTCATATTAATATCTCCTTTTCAAAAATAAAATTTACCTTAATTAAAGTTACAGCACACATTGTCTATAACTGTTCACGAGTTTATTATAGCATATAAGTTCCTTAATTGCAATAGCTTTTTTGACAAAAAATATTACAATTTAATTACACTTTGGCATATTTTGTTCAAAGTTTGTTGCCAAATTGTCGGAAAAAGCTCCAAAAGTAACAGCTTTATTTCTGTATCTCGATCTTAGCCGTAAAGTCCGATGCGCAGGGGCGGACATCTCTCGAAGCGAGCATATAAAGGTCGGAGCTGCGGCAGGTAAGCTCAGCCTGACGAACGAGCTGCGGAACTTTGAACTTGTCAAGAATATCCTTGAGCGAGCTGGAGAAAGGAATAAGGAACTTATCCATAGGATTTGCAAGCTCGGGGTTCTCCTGAGCTGCCTTGATGCGCTCGTTTGCTGCTTCTGCGTTCTCGGAAGCCGCCTTGATGATCTCTGCGCCCTTTTCGTTGAATGCAAGTATTCTTCCGAATGTAGGAGGAACGAGAAGATCGTTCTTCTTTATGCCGAGGTACATATTGAGGAGTGCACGGCGGAATTTTGCCTGTGTATAACGCTTTGTATCGACCATTTTGAGGAAGTCTTCAACGGAATTTGCAGCCTTGCCCATCTGTGCGATGCGGTTCTCAACGCCCTGTGCGATGTCGGGAACGTCCTTGATAAAGTTAGGTGTAGCGGTTCTGAGGACGTAGAGAAGTTCTCTTTCGAGGTTGTCGAAATATGCAAGGTGGTCTGCATCGTCGTACTCTGCAACAGCCTTAGCCATATCTTCGGGAACGAAAGCGCTGATATCCTCGCCGTTTTCGATCATTTCACGAAGCTTTGAGCCGCTTGCAAAACCGTCAGCAGCTTCATCACTGTCGTGAGCCGCACCTGTGCGCTTTACCGTAAATGCGTCAATGTCTATGCCGAGCACCTTCATTGCACGGAGATATTCAACGGCAAGTGTATTGTTCGGTGAATCGAAAACGCCGCCGATGATAGGACCGTGGTCGTTGGAAATGCTCGTCTGGAGTGCTTCGGGATAGTTCATGCCCTTTTCAAGATAAGGCTTGAGCTTTTCGGGTGTACCAGCGGTGAAAGTAGCCATTGCAGCGTTTTTGAGAAGCTCGATATCTCCGCATTCGCTGCCGAAAGAAATACCGTCAACGCAGCCAAGAGCCGCGAGCATCATAACACCTGCACGGGCAAAATACTCTGCGCTTGCGAGAGAATATACAACAGGCATCTCGATAACGAGGTCTGCGCCGTGATTAACAGCGATCTGTGCTCTCTTGAACTTGTCGAGCATTGCAACGTCACCGCGCTGAACGTAGTTGCCGCTCATAATGCAGACGATGTGGTCTGCGCCGTGCTTTCTTGTTTCCTCTATCTGATAGATATGACCGTTGTGGAACGGGTTGTATTCGCATATAATGCCGTATGTTTTCATTAAGCTTGTCCTCCAAATATATCCATATTATAAGAGCATAAATATGGATAAATGATTACAAAAATCTAAAGATATTGTAATTCCCTTGATTTTTGCCGTATAAAGTAATAATATAAGATTAATGCAGTTTTGTCAAGTCTTTTTTTAATATTCGTAAGAAAAGCACAGTCTTTTCCTCGGCTTGACTATATGAAAGGAATGGATATTATGTTAATTTTGGTAGTAAACGCAGGCAGCTCCTCACTCAAATATCAGCTGCTCAATATGGACGATGAGAGCGTTATCGCAAAGGGCAACTGCGACCGTATCGGCATCGACGGTCACATCTCACACAAGACTTTCGACGGCAGAAAGGTTGACGCTGACTGCTCTTTCCCAACTCATACAGAAGCTTTCGCAAAGCTTGTTGAAGTTCTTACCACCGGTGAAGCTTCCGTTATCAAGTCGATGAGCGAAATTTCCGCTGTAGGTCACAGAATCGTTCAGGGCGCAGAAGTTTTCGATAAGACAACTCTCGTTACCGACGAAGTTATCGACAAAATCGATGAAATGAAGGAGCTTGCTCCGGTACATAACCACGCTCACGCACTCGCACTCCGTGCCTGCGAGAAGGTCCTCCCCGAGGGCGTTCCTATGGTCGCAGTTTTCGATACGGCTTTCCACCAGACAATGCCCGAAAAGGCATTTATGTTCGGTCTTCCTTATGAAGATTATGAGAACTACCATGTAAGAAAGTACGGCTTCCACGGCACATCTCACCGCTTCGTTTCCCACGCTCTCGCAGACGCTATGGGCAAGGATATAAAGGACCTCAAGATCGTTTCCTGCCACCTCGGAAACGGCTCTTCAATCACAGCAGTTGATGGCGGCAAGTCCGTTGATACTTCCATGGGCTTCACTCCTCTTGACGGCGTTCTTATGGGAACAAGAACCGGCGCAGTTGACCCCTCCGCTGTTACATACATTCAGGAAAAGCACGGCTTCTCCGCTGCCGAAATGAGCGAATATATGAACAAGAAGTCAGGCTTCCTCGGCGTTTCGGGCATCTCCAGCGACAACCGTGACATCACAGCAGCCGCAGAAAAGGGTGACAAGAGAGCTATCCTCGCTTCCGAGATGCTCCAGTACCAGATCAAGAAGTACATCGGCTCTTATGCAGCAGTTATGAACGGACTTGACGCTGTCCTCTTCACAGGCGGCATCGGCGAAAACGCTTGGGAAGTTCGTGAAGGCGTTTGCAAGGATATGGAATTCTTCGGCATCAAGATCGACACCGAAAAGAACAAGTCCACAAGAGGCGAACTCATCAAGATCTCCACACCCGATTCCAAGGTCGAGGTTTGGATCGTTCCTACGAATGAAGAACTCCTCATCGCAAGAGATACTCTCGCAATGATAAAGTAATTTTTGCATAAAAATATCAGAATGGCTGCTGCGGTCTTTTGCCGCGGCAGCCGTTTTTCGTATATTCTTGAAGAAAACGGTTATCCTACCGAAAAAGCATATTGGGAGGATAACGATGAAAGTATTCGATTATACAATAAAAGACGAAATAGGACTTCACGCGCGCCCTGCAGGACTTCTCGCCAAAAAGGCAAAAGAATTTTCGAGCGAGATAACGGTAGAAAAAGGCGGCAAGTCTGTCAGCGCAACAAAATTGATGATGCTTATGGGACTTGGAATCAAGCACGGCGACACTGTGACCGTTAAGATAAACGGCGCAGACGAGGACGAAGCCGCAGAAGCAATGGCAGAATTTTTCAGCGAAAACCTTTGATTTAATGCGAAATTCGGAATTATTTCGTCATTTCACCGCAAAGCACCAAATTCCGTAGGGTCGGATTCTATATCCGACCGTTATTGATCCACGAAATTACACGAATTTTTCGTAAAAAACGGGTTTCTGTCCCAAATTGCAACGGCAATTTCGGCATACAATTTTTTAACAAAAACGCCCCTGTTTTCAACGGGTTTATCCGATGAAAACAAGGGCGTTCTTTTATTGTGAAACGCCTTACGGCGCGGGACGGGAAACCCGTCCCCTATAGAAATATAGGAATAAAACACCAATTTAAAACGGGCGGATATGGAATCCGCCCCTACGAAATTTGGTTTTTTGCGTAAATCTTATGAACAAAAAAATCACGCATTACGCATTAATTTTGTTCTCGTGTGAGCTTTTTCAGCCAAACGTACTTCTTGTAGTGCTTATAAACCGCAGGAAGCTTGATTATTTCATCTATGTTTATTACGATATAGACCGCGAGAACGGGCAGCTTCAGCACGAATGCCGCAATAAGTCCTATCGGAACGGTCACGCACCACATTGTTATGGAGTCGCATTTAAAGCCGAATTTTGAATCTCCGCCTGCTGCGAATATACCCGAAATTACGGTCATATTCATCGCTTTTCCTATAACATAGTACGAGCAGACAGCGAGCATTACCCTCAGATATTCTCTCGCCGTGTCGGTAAGGCTGCCAAAGAGGTGGACAAACGGTATCACGCATAAAATGACCGCGCCCGAAATTATGCCGCTGACAAGCGATATCCTGCAAAGCTTTGAGCCGTACTCTTTTGCCGTATCAAGCTTGCCCTGTCCGAGCTCTGCACCGACGATAACTCCGCTTGCCGTTGCAACACCCGTGCAGGCGCATATAACGAGGTTCTTTACGATATTCGCGATAGAATTTGCTGCGGCGGCATCACTGCCCATGTGACCGAGGATAACGGTATACATTGTGAATCCGAGTCCCCATGCAAGCTGGTTTCCGAGTATCGGGAGGGTATATTTATAATAGTCGTGACGAAGCGTTTCGTCGCTGTGGAAAATATACTTAAAGCGGATCTTTATCGCACAGCTTCGGAACATTACTATCAATGTCCAAACAAGTTCTACGACCTTTGAAATGACAGTTGCAACAGCCGCACCTGCGATGCCCATTTTCGGAAATCCGCAAAGTCCGAAGATGAGAAGTGCATTAAAGATAATATTCGCGATGACCGATGCTGAGCTGATTATTGAGCTCTTTGCGGCAAATCCGCAGTTCTTCATGACGCTTAAATATATCTGCGAAATGCTTGTCAGCAGGAACGAGAGCGCAACATAGCGCAGATACTCTGCGCCGTAGGCAATGAGTGTTTCGTCCGAGGCGAAACAGTGCATAAACACTCTCGGGAAAAACAGCGATATAAATGTGAATGGCAGTGAAACTATTACCGAAAGCTTCATTCCGATGCCGAGAATCTTTTCTACCGAAACTTTGTCATCAATGCCCCAATACTGCGCCGCGAAGATAGAAACGCCTGCGCCGATAGCATAAACAAAGAGGTTGAAAACGAACGTGACCTGACCTGCAAGCGAAACCGCGGAGAGGGAGTCCTGATTAAGAACGCCGAGCATTACAGCATCCGTGATGCTTACGAGTGCAAGCATTATCTGCTGGAGAGTTATAGGTATAACGAGCCTTATGAGCTTATTGGTAAATTCACTTTTTGTCCTTGCCATATTCATTCACTGCTTTCATTGCTTCATCATCGAATTTTCTTTTCTTGAAATAATACTGCTTGTCCTCATCGGTTATCGGACGGATAACACGGCAGGGGTTTCCTGCGGCGATAACATTGTCGGGAATATCCTTTGTGACAACGCTTCCTGCACCGATAACAACGCCGTTTCCGACCTTTACGCCCGGACAGATAACGGTATTTCCGCCTATCCAGCAGTTATCGCCGATAGTAACGGCGATGCCGTATTCATACATCGTATTTCGTGCTTCGTAGTGTACGGGGTGACCTGCGGTGTATATCGCAACATTCGGGGCGATGAAAACATTGTCGCCGATAGTAACTTTTGCGACATCGAGGACAACGAGGTTATAGTTCGCGAAGAAATTGTCCCCTACTTCGATATTTTTGCCGTAATCACACTGAAAAGGCGGAAGAATAGTTGTATTTTTTCCGTGTGAACCCAAAATTGAATCGATAAGACGTGCCATATTCTCCGATTCCCACGGTTTTGCGTTGTTGAATTCGTAAAGGCGCTTCTTATTTTCAATTCCCTGCGCCTGACAGGCTTCATCTGCGATATATGCCATTTCATTTTGTCTTCTTGTGATATTATCCATAGTAAAACACCGTTTTCCGCGGCGGAAAACGCTCTCCTTTTCATCAATTTTTCCTCAAAAAATGCAGATTTTATTATAATCGAAATAAGATCGATTTTCAATTGATATATTGCATAAAACTGACCCTTTTTGCGGTTTGAAAATTAAGCTTTTGGATAAAATCCGCGTTCTGTATTTCAAATATTTTAACGTATTTTTTCTTTCCGAAAAACTTTCTGAAACTATATCGTTTAAGCTTGAATCTGAACATTTTTATTTAGATTTTTGTAATAATATGGCAAATGAATTTGTGTTTTAGTTGACATAAGATCGAAATTATGGTACAATAGCAGATTAGAAAAACTATCGTAAAAACCCAATTTTTTATAATACATATTGTTTAGGAGATAACCTTTTATGGAAATACAGAATAATGTTAGCAGGCTCGGCGACCTTATAAATTCCGATAATGCGCCGATACTTATGGAAATGGCAGAGCCTTACTTCAAGCTTATGAATCAGTACCGCTGTGCGATGCTCGAAATAAAGACGAAGCTTGAAGTCCTCAATATCGACCTTTCGATAGACGGTGAGCGAAACCCGTTCGAATCAATACAGTGCCGCATAAAGCGTCCCGAAAGCATCGTTGAAAAGCTCAACCGCATGGGTCACGCTGTTACGATAGAAAACATAGAGAAATATGTGCGCGATGTTGCGGGTATCCGAGTTATCTGCTCGTTCCCCGATGATATCTATATGCTTGCGGACAAGCTCGGCGGTCAGGACGATGTCATCGTTGTTGACCGAAAGGACTACATAGCTCACCCAAAGGAGAGCGGCTACCGCAGTCTGCACCTTATCCTCGATATCCCGATATTCCTTTTTAACGAAACAAAGCATATGCTTGTCGAAGTTCAGTTCCGCACGATAGCAATGGACTTCTGGGCAAGCCTTGAACACAAGGTCAAATACAAAAAGCATCTTGGTGCGAACGCTGAGGAGATCTCAAAGGAGCTTCGCGAATGTGCGGAGGATATCGCCCGTCTTGATGTTCGTATGCAGAACATCAGGAACAGCGCTTTCGCCGAAGAAAAATAAGCATCTCCGACCTTATCCTCCGCAAGCAGGGCAAACTCACCCCCGAGGAATTCGATATAATGAAAGACCACGCCTCCGAGGGCGGACGCATTATCCGCAGCGTTATGAGCGATATTGAGAACAAGGATTACGTCGATATGGCAGCACAGGTCGCAGAATGTCACCACGAAAAATGTGACGGAAGCGGCTATCCCAAAGGACTTCACGGCGAGGAGATACCTCTCTGCACAAGAATAATGGCAATCGCTGATGTCTTTGATGCACTCGTTTCAAAGCGCTGTTATAAAGAAGCATTCTCTTTTGATAAAGCATTCGGGATAATAGCAGGCTCATCGGGAACACATTTTAACCCGATATTGACAGACGTGTTCCTTAAAATGCGTCCGCAGATCGAAGCCGCAGCTACGGAACTTGCAGACGAGGCGACTAAATAACGAAACTGACATTTACCCCAAACAAAGCTCAGGTCAAGCCCCAAAAAGGATTTGACCTGAGCTTTTTTGCAGGATTTTAAACCTCAACAAAACCTCAACAAATTTTTGATATAACGGTCTATAAAATTGAAATAAAAGAGATATTTCGGTGTTAAAATGGGTACAATAAGGAAAATAGTGAGAATTCGATGAGAATTCGGACATTTTTCAGAAAGGAATGGTAATTTTCATGATCACTTACAGCTTGACTTCTATCGGCATTATGGCGGCGGTCATCTCATTCCTCGGTTTTATACTCGAAAATGTATGGCTCGCATTCACCAAAGGCTATATCGACAACCGTAATATGACAATGCCGTTTCTTTATGGCTACGGAATGGCGGTCATATCTATCTATGCAATTTTCGGAACTCCGCAGGCAATGGTACTCGCAGGAAAGCTCCCCGTTAAGGAACACAGCGTTCTTATTTACTTCGTTGCGGTATTCTTCGCAGTAAGCATCGGAGAGATCGCACTCGGCTACGCTGTTGAAAAGCTTTGCGGCTTTGAATACTGGAACTACACAAGGCTTCCTCTTCACGTTACAAAATACACAAGCGTTTTCACAAGCCTTGGTTTTGCCGCAATAATCACGCTCTTTATGCGTTATGCATTCGCTCCGATAATGAACCTCATCGGACGGCTTGACCCTCTTCCCGCAAAGATAGCTGCTCTCGTTCTCACGGCAGTAATGGCTGTAGATTTTATGGTAAGCTTCTATCGTATGCACAAGAACCACGCGCTCAATGAACGTTGGAGAATTTCGCTCTCGGACGACGATCACCGCTTCATCAAGACAACTATCTGACCTTTGTGCGGCGTTGACAGCGTTATAATTTTATAGTATAATAAAGGGCAGTGAAGCTAACTACTTTACTGCCCCATTTTTCAAAGGAGATAACCTTTATGTTTAAAATTCTTGTTGCGGAAGATGATACTGAGCTGAGAAAGCTCTTCTGCACAGTGCTGAACAACAATTCTTATGACACATTTGAAGCTTCAAACGGTGAAGAAGCTCTGGATATCATCGACAAGGAGTACATTGACCTAATTATTTCCGATATTATGATGCCCAAAATGGACGGTTACGAACTCACAAAACAGCTTCGCGAAGCAGGTATCGACACGCCGATACTTATGGTGACGGCGAAAGACGGAATTTTCTACAAGCGTGAGGGTTTCAGCTCGGGCACGGACGATTATATGGTAAAGCCTGTTGATGTGAACGAGCTTATATGGCGCGTTCAGGCGCTTCTCCGCCGCTCCAAGAGCATACACGAGCGAAAGCTCACTATCGGCTCGACAATGCTCGAATGTGATTCCTACACGATAAGCTGCAATGGCGAAAACACGGTTCTGCCGCCAAAGGAATTCAACCTTTTGTACAAGCTTGCTTCCGCGCCGAACAGAACTTTCACACGAGTACAGATAATGGACGAGATATGGGGACTTGATTCCGAGTCAACTCCGCACACGCTCGAAGTTCACATCGGACGTTTGCGCGAACACCTCAAAGACAACCCCGATATTGAGATAGTCACCGTCCGCAATCTCGGATACAAGGTAAAAACGAAATGAAAAAGAAGAAAAAAGAAAAAGTTCCCCTGCGGCTGACGATACTTTTCACCGTCATCGTCGGACTTATAATGATTGCGAGCATTCTCCTTGCAGGAGTTATCATAATCATCATCAACAGCACAAACTTCTCCGAGGACGGCAATATCCCGTTCTTTATCGCGGTCTACATAGTCATAATCTGCATTTTCTTTGCAGGCATCACAACAAAAATAATCAGCGACAAGATATTCGTCCCGATGATAAAGCTGAACGAGTCGATGAAACGCGTTGCCGACGGCGATTTTTCCGTTCGTATGAACGAAACGGGTATGTTCCGCGAAGTGCGCGAGATGATACAGAACTTCAACATTATGGCGAAGCAGCTCGGCAGCAACAAAATTATCCATACCGACTTTACGCGAAACGTTTCGCACGAAATGAAGACGCCGCTCTCAACTATTGAAGGCTATGCAACGCTTCTCCAAGACCCGAACATCACCTACGAAAAGCGCGCAGAATACGCTGAAAAGATAATTCAGAACACAAAGCGGCTCTCAACGCTTACGGGAAATATCCTTGCGCTTTCGAGGCTTGAAAATAACTCCGTAGCAATACAGAAAAAGAAGTTCTCGCTTGATGAACAGCTCCGTCAGGTCGTTATAATGTATGAGGAAGTCTGGACGGAAAAAAATATCGATATCGATATCGACGATGAGGGTAAACACGTTGCGGTCTACGGCAGCGAGGATATGCTTTTCCAAGCATGGCAAAACCTCGTCGGAAATGCGCTAAAGTTCACCGATAACGGCGGAGTTGTGCGGATAATCCTCCGAGAAACACCCGACAGCATTACAGTTTCGGTCAAGGATAACGGCATAGGCATTTCCGAAGAAGATCAGAAGCGAATTTTCGAGAAATTTTATCAAGCAGACGCTTCACACGCCTCGAACGGAAACGGACTTGGACTTGCAATAACACGTCAGATAATCGAGCACCATTCAGGCAGCATAAAAGTTGTAAGCGAACCGAATAAAGGTTCGGAATTCATAGTTATCCTGCCGAAATATTCAGTAAAATAAAAAAACGTCCACGCTTTTAAATACTAAGGAAACGCTGATTAATACGTTTTTGCCATTTTTCAAAATGTTTATGT
>UQKC01000037.1 GCA_900541495.1 uncultured Ruminococcus sp.
CGAAAATTTGCGAATAATACGAAGTATTATTTTGTTTCGGTTTTTAGAGAACCCCCCGTTGAAAATAGGGGTATCGGTTTATTGCAAATCACTTAGCGGAATAGGACGGGAAATCCGTCTTCTGCATTTTATGGTGATTTGCGGAACAAAATAATTACGAATTACGCATTAATTCAGCCTTTGTGTAATAGTGCTCCAATATCTCGCGATAAGTTTTTCCCTCTTTGGCAAGGCAGTTCGCGCCGTATTGGCTCATTCCTACGCCGTGACCGCTGCCTTTTACTGAAAAGGTGAAAACCTTGTCAGTGTCGCTATATGAAACCGTGAATGACGATGAGCGCAGTCCGAGAGCGGTGCGCACCTCTTGTCCGCTGTAGGTCTTGTCGCCGACAGTGACCCTCTTTGCATAGCCGCCGCTTGTAAGGCTGTCAACGGAGATAGTGCTGCTTTTGCCGAAGCCCGAATCGGAGAAAGCGGCTTTTATTTCGTCGGCGGTGAATTTGTTTTCGCTGTAAAATGTCGGCGCTTCTTCGTCCCATTCGCTGTTCACGGAAACGAGGTAGGGGAAAGACGCTTCCCACACCTCGGCAGAATCCTCGGTCTTGCCGCAGGAGATAGAGTGGAACGCCGCTGCGATAGGCTCGTCTTCGTAAAAAAGCGCTTCGGGATAGACGGCATCAACGGCGGATTCTATCTTTTGGCGGTATTCGTCATAAGCCGTGCCGTAAAAAGCCTTGCCCTGCTCGGGAGTGAAAAAGGCTTGGAATTTCGTGCTGTCGTTTGAGATAGCTGCGCCCATCAGCTCGGGCGTGGGGTTCTCGCTTTCGAGCTTTTCACGGCGCAGGGCGTATGTATAAGCCGCGACCGCCTGCGCTTTGAGCGCTTCGGGTTCGTATGCGGCAGGCATTTCCGCCATAACTGCGCCGACAAGGTAGTCTTTCATCGGCATTTCCATAACTTTTCCGCTCGTTATATCGAAAACGGTGAAAATCTCGTCGGAAGAGGTGTTTTCCTCGGCTTCGGGTTCGGATATGCTTGTCTGCACTGTTTCGGAGGTGGCCTGCACGGGCGAAGCGGCGCTTTTTTCACGTCCGACAAACCCTACAAGCGGTATAACGAACACAAATGCGGCGAAGATGAGAACGATTTTGAACAGATCCTTCATTATAACATTTCCTTTCTTGATAAAGCTGTAAAGCTTTAAATTGTTGCAAATATGACAAAAAGAACAGACAAAGCCGTTTTTTTTCGTGACCCGTTTTTTTAAAAACTGCTTGACAAGTGTTAAAAGCTATTGTAAAATAAAAGGGTACATATTTATTAAGGAAGCTGCGGTAAAATGCATTATCGCAAATGAGCTGAAAGCCTTGTCCGCTCGGCGAAACAGCGGCTTTCCTTTGGTGTGCGCCTATACTTTTTGTGCAATGATGCACTTTTCAAAGCAAAGACGACACCCGAAGTATGTGCGCAATGCTTTGATATATGGCGAATACCTAATATAAAAGCATCTGAGGAAAGGGGGAGGCTCTTTTTAAAAGGGCACTTCACAATGATTGGAAAAGAAAATCAAAACGGCAGCGCTGCTATAACAAGTTTATGCGGCGAATTTCTTAAACATAACAATATCCCGCCTGAACTTTATGAAAAATATCAGGTAAAAAGAGGTCTGAGAAACAGCGACGGAACAGGCGTTGTTGCAGGCATCACAAATATTTGTAACGTTCACGGCTACGTTGTTTCCGAGGGCGAAAAAGTCCCTGCTGAGGGCGAGCTTATCTACCGCGGATACAGCATCAACGATATAGTCGCAGGCATACAGAAGGAAAACCGCTTCGGTTTCGAGGAAACGGTCTATCTGCTCCTCTTCGGCGATCTTCCTACGCAGGTACAGCTTGACAGCTTCAATGCGCTTCTGTCCGAATACAGAGAACTTCCTCCGGGATTTTCCGAGGATATGATATTTAAAGCTCCGTCAAAGAATATAATGAACAAGATGGCTCGATGCGCACTTGCACTTTATTCTTATGATGTTGACCCCGAGGATCAGTCGCTCGCGGCTGAACTCAACCGTGCGATATCCGTTATCGCGAAGCTCCCGTCCGCAATGGTCGATGCTTATCAGATAAAGCGCCGCGTTTTCGACCACGAGAGCCTTTATATGCACCCTCTCAACCCTGAGGAATGTACGGCGCAGAGCATACTTTCAACGCTCCGTTCCGACCGTGTTTATTCCGAGGAGGAAGCAAAGCTTCTCGACCTTATGCTCATTATCCACGCAGAACACGGCGGCGGAAACAACTCGACTTTCACCTGCAGAACGCTCACGTCCTCGGGTACTGACGCTTATTCCGCTTATTCGGGCGCTATCGGCTCGTTAAAGGGTCACCGTCACGGCGGCGCGAACACAAAGGTAATTGCACAGCTTGAAGGCTTTAAGTCGAATATCGCACACTGGGACAATGACGGTGAGGTCAAGGACTACCTTGCAAGAATTATCCGCAAGGAAGCAGGCGACGGAACGGGACTTATATATGGTATGGGTCACGCCGTTTACACCATTTCCGACCCGAGAGCCGTTATCCTCAAAGAGAACGCAATGAAGCTTGCAAAGGGTACTGATTTTGAAAAGGAATTTATGCTCCTTGACGCTGTTGAGCGTCTTACTCCCGAAGTCTTTGCCGAGATCAAGGGCAATAACAAGGCGATGTGCGCAAACGTTGACCTTTATTCGGGTCTTGTTTACCGTATGCTCAAGATCCCTGTTGAACTCAACACGCCGATGTTCGCCGTTGCAAGAATTGCAGGCTGGGCAGCGCACAGAATTGAAGAGCTCACAACGGGCAACAGGATAATCCGTCCTGCTTACAAGCCTATCGCAAAGAGAAGATCTTATAAGACGATCGAAAACAGATAAGAGAATACATATATTCAAGGGTGAATATTTATTTAACAAAAAGGAGAAGTTGACATGAGCGAGAAACAGGTTACTCCGTACAAAAAGAAAAAAGTTTTCCTTGACAAGAAGTTTTCTGTAGTGATCTATGCAGTTACTCTTGTGCTTGCGGTAATATGCAGAATATTTCAGCTCAAGAACAATATGAATTTTGAAAAAGGTACATATATCAATTCGGGATTCAATCTTACAATGGCTGTTATCCTTGTGGGCTTTGCGCTTCTTCTTGCCGTTATGATATTCGGCGAATCGAGAGATAAGGTCATCAAATCCTGTATCCTTATCAATCCGATGCGTTTAAGGGCAGAGCGCCTTAACAAAAAGGTTTCCCCGAAAGCGGCGGCTTCGATGTTCGTTATGGCAGGTTTGCTCATATATCAGACGGTCGCACCGCTCGCGGCGCAGATAAGCCTTAACAAGAGTATGTCCACCGAAGATAATCCCGTAAGCGCATTTGCGAATATAACGGGTATGCAGTGGGCGAACTACATCTTTATGATAGTTCTCTGCTTCACCTTTATTTCAACGGGAATGAGCATTTTCAAAGGTGAGGGAATAACCAAGGGACAGTGCGCTTTCCTTACGCTTTTCCCGATATGGAAGCTTGTTCAGACTTTTGACCTTATCACAACATATCAGGTCATCGGACCATACTCCGAAAAATGCTATATCCTTATGACGAATGTTTTCTCCGCACTTTTCTTCCTCAATGTTGTAAGATTTTTCTGCGGCTTTGAAAAGAAGAAAACGAGATACTATATGATACTTTTCGGCTATGCGGCTTCGATAACCGCGGCTGTATCGACTCTCCCGAGATATGCGATGTTCTTCCTCACCGACTACTCGGTAAGAGAGGGTATGCTTTCTCCCGATGCGACCGATGTTGGTATCATCTTTGTAACAGCCACTATCGTTGCTGTATTCTGGAGCACCTACGTTTACAGAGTAATGCCCAAGCTCAACCTTACGGGCAAGCGCCGCTGGACAGGACTTCAGACCGATGGCAATTCCAAGATGGAAACTATCGACGACTGATAACTATTTATGGGGTGTTTACAAGCGGCGAAAAACCGCTTTGAACGCCCCGTTTTTTATGTTGAACGAAAATCAAACGAAAGGAGATAATACTGATCTCTAATGAATGTCTCTAATGAATGTGTAGACAAAAAATCGGCGCAAAATCCATTTATTCGAGATTTTGCTTGATTTTTTGTACACATTCTGATTAGGAAGATGCTGATTAATGCGATAGCATCGTTTCGACGTTTTGAGGAACGCTCGAAAATCCGTCACTGAGAGGGTGATGAAAAACGGCAGAAACGCTTTAATCAGCGTTTCCTTAGATATCAGTATAACGCCCAAAATGAAAAAGTTCGGAATATTGGCAATAGCCGTTGCTTCGGTGATGCTTACGGGCTGTACGCTCGGCGGCTCGGCGGAAAATCTTCTTTCGCCGCCCGTGCTTTACGAGGAGCAGGAGGAGATCTATTCGGCACTTACAGAAAGCATCGGCGGAAATGTCACTCTCCAGTATCCGCGTTCGGGGGCGCTCCGCTCGGCGTTCATTATCGATGATATTGACGGAAGCGGTGAGGACGAAGCCATTGCTTTTTACAGCGTCCGCGAGCAGGTCAGGATAAACATTCTCGACAGGGACGAAGACGGAAAATGGCAGTCGGTATGTGACCTTGCAGGCAGCGGAACGAGCATTGACCGAGTGCAGATAGCTTCGATAGGTTCGACAAAAAGGACAAGTATTATCGTCGGCTTTGGCGAATCGGGCAGTGATAAGCTCCTCAAAGTTTACAGCTATGACGGCGGCGTTGTGAGCGAAAACTACACCGACAGTTATTCATCGTTCTTTACCTACGACCTTAACGGCGACGGTGAGGACGGACTTTGCATCATTCGCTCCAACAATGAGAACATCGGCAGAAAAGCGGATTTTTCGGTTATTACCGACACGGGAACGCAGGTCGTGAAGAAAGACACGGTCGCACTCAACGACAAGGCTTCCGATTTTGTGGGAGTTGTACTCGGAAATGTCGGCGAAAACACGCCCGCGGTGTTCATCGATGAGCTTTCGGGCGGACAGCTTTCGACCGAGATAATCTACCTTGTCGGCGATACGCTCCGCAATCCGCTCTATCTTGACGAGCGTCAGATGATAAGCGACACCACGCGCAGCAAAGGCTACTACTCCGCGGATATTGACCTTGACGGCATAACCGAGATACCGACGCTTTCCTATTTTCCCGGTTACGATCAGGACGACCGCGACGCTTTTATCGCGACAAACTGGAACGTTTACTCGAATTTTACGATAAATAAGAAATATTCAAGCTATTACGACATTGAAAAAGGCTTCTGCTTTGTTTTGTCGAGCCGCTGGGACGGTCTTGTGACGATAAAAAGGGACGAGCATAACGGCGACATCGTTTTTTACAAGTATTTCGCCGATCTGCTGAACTCTTACACCGAGCTTCTGCGGCTTTCCGCCGTCACAGCCGATTATTATGACGAAAAAGCCGAAAACGGCTATGTCTGGCTCAAAAGCAGGGACAATATGCACTATTTTTACAAGCTCCCCGAGGCTTCGGACGAGCCGCTCATCCCTACGACAGCCGAGATCGTGAACAATTTTTATATTATGCCTTGATAACAGATAAAAGAGGAGGAAAATGCTATGAAACGAATTCTTGTGTGCGAGGACGAAGATGTTATCCGCGACTTTGTCGTTATAAATCTCAACCGTGCAGGCTATGATGTGGTCGATGTGAACTGCGGCGAAGAGGCACTCCGCGTTTTTGACGAGGAGAACGGAAACTTCGATATCGCACTTCTTGATATAATGATGCCGGGCATTGACGGCTTTCAGGTATGCAAGGCTCTGCGCAAAAAGAGCAGCACCCTCGGCATTATAATGCTTTCCGCAAAAACGCAGGAAATGGACAAGGTGAGCGGACTTATGCTCGGTGCGGACGACTATATGACAAAGCCGTTCTCCCCGTCTGAGCTTACGGCGAGAATAGACGCTATCTACCGCCGTGTAAGTATGTCTATGGTGCGCGAGGAAGAGGATTCCTCGACCATAGTTTCGGGTCCGTTCGAGCTTGACCTGAAGAGCAGGACTGTTTCCAAGAACGGAGTTCCGATAGAGCTTACGCAGGTCGAATATCAGATACTTGAATACTTCCTCAACAATCAGAAAACGGCTCTCGACCGTTCGAGCATACTCACGCATATCTGGGGCGACAACTACTTCGGCGATGACAAGATAGTTGACGTCAACATAAGACGTATCCGTATGAAGATCGAGGACGAACCGTCCAACCCGAAGTATATATCTACGATCTGGGGCTTCGGCTACAAGTGGACAGCAGGTGACTGATTTGGAGGAAAACCGCTTTGGAAAGTAAAAAGATCACAAGGCGAAACAACATAACACGCCGCTGGATAGTCAACAATATTGGCATAATCTTTATTGTTCTGCTGACGGTAACGCTCGCGAGCACGATATTTCTTCACAGCTTTTACTACAATTCCGCTCGGCAGTATCTTTCTTCGCGAATGAATATGGTCACGAGCATTTTGCAGAATTCCTACAACGACCCTGCGACGAGCTTCACCGCGGAAACGCGTTCCGTTGTCGAAAACTGGGCGGACAGAACCCGCACCGAGCTTATGATAATCGGCAAGAACGGGAATGTTGTTCTCACATCTTCGGGCTTCGTTCCGACCGTGGAAGACCCTATGACCGACTACAAGGACGCTGTCGAATCGGGTGAAACGGGTTATTTCGTGGGAAGAACGGTCGGCGGCGAAAAGATGATGGCGCTGAGTATCCTGCTCCCCGACAATGATGCAGGCTACATAGCGGTAAGAGTTGCTTCATCGATGAAAAGGATAGACAGACAGCTTTTTATGATGTTCCTTGTCGTTGCTGCAATATGCGCGGCGGTGCTGATACTGACGTTCTTTTCGGGAATGTACTTCGTGAAGTCGATAGTTATCCCCGTGCGGCAGATAAGCGCGACCGCAAGGCGTTACGCAAAGGGCGACTTTTCCGTGCGAATCCGCAAGAAAAACGATGACGAGATAGGCGAGCTCTGCGACACGATAAACCATATGGCAAAGGAGCTCGCAAACTCCGAAAAGCTGAAAAACGAGTTCATTTCGAGCGTTTCGCATGAACTCCGCACTCCGCTGACGGCTATAAAAGGCTGGTCGGAAACGATAGCAAGTATGCCAGAGGACAGCGCGACCGTTGCAAAGGGAATGAGAGTCATCGACCTTGAAACGGAGCGCCTTACGCGAATGGTAGAGGAGCTTCTCGACTTTTCCCGTATGCAGAACGGCAAGTTTTCGCTTCAAAAGGAAACTATGGACGTTCTTGCGGAGCTTGGTGATGCGGTGCTTATCTATGGCGAAAGCGCGAAGAAAGCAGGCATCACGCTGAAATATGATGAACCCGATATGCTCCCGTTCATTATCGGCGACAAGAACCGTATCCGTCAGGTTTTCATAAACATCATCGACAATGCGATAAAATATTCCGACAATGGCGGACTTGTTTCCGTTCAGGCAGGAATGGCGGACAACACGCACATCGTTGTGGACGTTTCCGACACCGGCTGCGGAATAAGCAAGGAAGACCTTGCGAAAGTCAAGACGAAATTTTACAAGGCGAACTACACTCGCCGCGGTTCGGGCATAGGTCTTGCCGTTGCGGACGAAATTGTCACCATGCACGGCGGCAGGCTCGATATTCTGAGTGAGGAAGGGCAGGGCACTACAGTCCGCATAATCCTACCCATAAAGGTAAATTAAATGCATTATTCCCTGAAAGGAAAAACATTAAAATGAGTAAACAGAATAAGGAAGAAAAATTCAAATCAAAGATAGGCGGTCAGGCTCTTATCGAGGGCATTATGATGCGCGGCATAGGCATTGCGGCAATGGCATGCAGACTCCCCGACGGCTCAATAGACGTTGAAACGTGGAAGATAAAAAACGGCAGGCAAGCGCCTTGGTACAAGAAAGCACCATTTATCCGCGGCTGCTTCAACTTCGCCGAAACTATGGCGGAGGGCATACGCTGTACAATGAAGTCCGCCGAAAAGCAGATGACCGAGGACGATGAGGAAGAAGAGCCCTCAAAGTTCGAGAAATGGCTCGAAGAAAAATTCGGCGACAAGCTCGTCAAAGTTATAATGGTGATATCGATAGTGCTTGCAATGGTGATATGTGTACTGCTGTTCAAGTTCCTGCCGATGCTTATATCGAAGCTTCTGCTGAGCGCAGGCGTTCCCGACTGGGGAAGAACTGTAGCGGAGGGCGTGATAAAGCTTGCGCTCCTCATCGGATATTTCTATGTTATCTCGCTCACGGATTCGATGCATACTACCTTTATGTACCACGGCGCAGAGCATAAAACTATCGCCTGCTACGAAGCGCAGAAAGAGCTTACAGTGGAAAATATCCGCCCGATGTGCCGCTTCCACCCACGCTGCGGAACGAGCTTCATAATGATAGTAATTCTTATAAGCATAATCGTGGGAATGTTCCTGCCGTGGAAAAACATCGGCATAAGACTGCTGATGCAGCTTGTACTGCTTATCCCCGAAGCATCGATAGCTTATGAATTGATAAAGCTGGCAGGAAGATATGACAATATTTTTACAAGAATAATCTCCGCACCGGGCCTTTGGCTGCAGCATATCACAACAAAAGAGCCTAACGATAAGCAGATAGAGGTTGCTATAGCGGCGCTTACACCCTGCCTGCCGAAAGAGGACGAAGAAGACAAGTGGTGAGCGGGGAAGCCCCGCGGCAGGCTCGCGCCACGTTCCGCTTCGCTGCACTCGTTCTGTAAGGAAATGAGTTTGTGTTCGCGAATAGAGTTTGTCCGGTACTGCGAAGCCAAGCAAAAGTTTTGTAATTCTGTAAGAATTTACCTTTGCTCAAAGGTGGTGGGTGTCCAGAGGCGGGGAACCCCCGCAGGTATGTCGTTTTAGCTTTTGTCCGAACCGTAAGTTTGCGGCTCGGTACCCTAACTTCGCAGAGGGAAGTCCACTGGGCGGAAGCCCTTGGTCACAGGTCAATTTGACCTTTAGCGGAAAGCGAAATCTCTAAACTAACAGCATAAAATTTGCCGCAATAGTGTAAATCAGTAACAGCTAAAAAGGCGCAATTCACATAAATAATGGAGAACGAAATATGATAAACAAATTCCGTAAAACCAAATTCGTGAATTGCGCCATTCTGTTTTCCAAAGTCAAACTTATCCTTGTCGTATGAACAGCTATGTAATATGTCGGTAATACTAAACAATAAAATACAGGAAAAATTTGCGATGAAATCACATATATCCAAGATTGTCGGCTTGATTTTTTCAAATTTTAAATGGTGTTTAGTATAGGTCACCTATAAAAACAACAATTTTCCGTAGGGTCGGATTCCATATCCGCCCGTTTTAGCACGACCTAAGCAACATTCTTTTCCACAACATTTTTGCAATAAACCAAGAAAGGATTTCTCCAATATGACCAACGAAGAATTATACGATTATATCCGAAGCAGTCTGAAAAACGCAGGCATCGACGACCCGGTTTTCGAGAGCAGATGCATCATCGAGGATATTATGGGTATTGACCGCTTGCAGCTTGCGATGAACGGCACGAAAGATGCCGATGAAACCAAAATGGCAAAGGCACTTGAGCTGCTTGAAAAGCGATTGAAAGGCGAGCCGCTCCAGTATCTTCTCGGCGAATGGGAGTTTTTCGGTCTGCCGTTCAAGGTGGGAAAGGGAGTGCTTATTCCCCGTCCCGACACGGAAACGCTTGTTGAAGCGGTGCTCGATCATTTTATGAAGCTTGGAAAGCTTGACCCTGAGATAATCGACCTTTGCAGCGGAAGCGGCTGTATTGCGGTTGCGATACAGAAAAATCTTCCGCAGTCGAAAGTAACGGCGGTGGAGCTTTCGTCCGAGGCGTTCCCTTATCTCACGGAGAATATCCGCAGGAACGGCGCTGACGTAAAGACGATGAAAGGCGATGTGCTTAACGGTGACCTGCTGAGAAACTTCACCGACCCCGAGGACATTGGCGAATTCCGCAAGATAGACTGCATCGTTTCCAACCCTCCCTACCTCACCGAAAAGGAAATGGGCGAGCTTTCGCCCGAGGTGAAGTGCGAACCCGAATCGGCGCTTTACGGCGGCACGGACGGATTGAAGTTTTACCGCGTTATCGCAGGTCTTTGGAAAGAGATACTCAAAGAGGGCGGTCTGCTTGCATTCGAGATCGGCTATGAGCAGGGCGAAGCGGTTTCGGATATCCTCAAAAAGAGCGGCTACACCGATATAAAGGTGATGAAAGACCTCGGCGGCAATGACAGAGTTGTAACGGGAATAAATAGTATACGATAATATGTTTTTTAGTGCAAAATTACAGATTTTTTAACATAATGGAAGTATATGGTTCAGGTTTTTCGACAAAAGGCTGAAATTTTAAACAAAATATTGAATTTTATTAAATAGTATGTTATAATTAAGGAGAAGCCCCCTTGGGCGGTTCGCGCTATGCTTCACTTCGTTCCGCCCGTTTTGGGAGAAAATAAGTTTGTGTCCGCGGATAGAATTATATTTGACTGTTCGGCGAATTAAAGTTGAGGGGAAGCCCCCTTGGGCAGTTCGCGCCATGCTTCACTTCGTTCCGCTCATTTGGGGAGAAAATAAGTTTGCTGCCGCGAAAAAGTGTACTTGCTATGTTAAAATTTTTACTTTGTAATAAAAAGCTGTATTTCGGAGGATTGAAAATATGTACGATCATACAGAAATAGGGGAAATAATCAAACAGCTCGGTTCGATGTTTGATCTGGTAAAGATCGTTGACCCTGCAAACAGCACAGAAGTTGCTGTCGTGGACGGTGAGGTAAAGACAGTCGGAAGCTGTTTCGCCGCTATCGGAAAAAGCGCGAAATGTTTCAGCTGTCCCTGCGCCAAAACTGTCGAGAACGGCAGGCATTATGAAAAATATGAAGCCTTCGGCGAAAATATCCGCCAGACGGCTGTTTATCCTGCAAAGCTGACCGACAAGCACGGAAATGTTCATGATCTTGCGTTCGAGCTTATAAGCTTTATCCCAAGGGAGTATTTCGTGACTTCGATAAAAACTGATATGATGGTCGATCTCACTGTCGGCATACCGAACCTTTCGGGATATCTTGAATATGCGGCAAAGCTTATGATAAGCGGCAGGATAGCCGATTATGATGCAATGTATTTCAACATACACAACTTTAAATTCATCAACAACATTTTCACCTACACAGAGGGAGACGAGGTCATTTTCCAGTATGCGAACCGCCTTATCGCGGAGCTGAAAGATGATGAGATGCTCGCCCGTCTTGGCGGTGACAACTTCGTTGTTCTTATCCGCAAAGAGAATGCGGGCAACTTTATAAAGCTTCTCGAAAATACCGACATCAACATTGAAACATCAAGCGGCAATAAGCGTAAACTCAACTTTTCGGCTAAGATCGGCGCGGCGCATCTTGACGGCATAAGGAATCCCGGCGAGGTGATGCACAGGGTTTCCGTTGCATATCAGAGCATAAAGTCGAGAAAGGATATCCAGAGCATTTATTTCTGCGATGAGCTTCTCGAAAGAGAGATGCAGATGCAGGAGATAATCCACGGCTTTGACAAGGCGATAGCGAACCGCGAGTTCGTTGTTTATTATCAGCCTAAGGTCGAGATAAGCGAAAAGAAGCTTATCGGTGCGGAAGCGCTCGTCCGCTGGAACAGACACGGCGAGATCGTCAACCCGATAAAATTTATCCCGACTCTTGAAAAAGAGGGTAAGGTCTGTGAGCTTGACTTTTATGTGCTTGAAGAGGTCTGCCGAATGTTAAAGGGACGTCAGGACAGCGGAAAAGAGCTTGTCTGCATTTCGAGCAACTTTTCAAGAAAGCATCTTGATGACCCGTATTTCGTACAAAAGGTGACGGATATAGTTGATAAATACGGTGTCGGACACGAGTTCATCGAGGTAGAGCTTACGGAGAGCGAGGAATTCAGCGACTACGGCACGATGTCCGTGTTTGTTGACGAGTTCCGCAAAAACGGCTTCAAGACATCGATAGACGATTTCGGAACGGGTTATTCAACGCTTAAAATGCTCCAGCGCACATCGCTTGATATTGTTAAGATAGACCGCTCGTTCATTCCGCTTTCGGAGAATTATCCCGAAAAGGAAAAGGCACTCTATATTCTTCGTGATATGGTGAGAATGACGCGCGACCTTGGAATGAAGGTCATTGCAGAGGGCGTTGAGGACGATGTTCAGCTCGACTATCTGAAAGAAATGAACTGCGATTATGTTCAGGGTTATGTCTTCGACAAGCCGCTGCCCGAAAGTGAGTTTGGAAAGCGCGCCGATGCGCTTTATTACGACCGAGGTGAATGATAAATGTATGAATGTAACTGCGGCATTATGATATTGTCGGGGAACAGTCTTATCGCAAAGGCGGCTGAGTCAGCAGAAAGTCTGGAGGACTGCACTTTCGATATATCATTCCCCGAAAGCATAGAAGCCGTTTATGACGGCGCTGACACAGCTATTATCATTGACGCTTTTGACGCTGTAAATGCGAAGCTTTCGCGCTTCCACGAAGCATACAAGGTGGTCGTTCTTCCCGAGGATAATATGCAGGCTTACGAAGCAGTTATCGCGGAAGCCGATGCTGTTTGGACGGACACTTCCTGCGAAGCTCTTGCAAAGGCGAATTTCCTGCGCCTGCAGAAAGACTTAAAGCTTCGCTTCGATATGAGAAGAACGGAAACCTGTCTTACAACGGCGATAGACAGCATACCTGACCTTGTGTGGTTCAAGGACAACAAGGGCAGGCATCTTATCGTGAACGACGGCTTCTGCGCCGCGGTTGATAAAACCAAGGATATGATCTACAAGCGCGGTCATTACTATATATGGGATATGCCCGAAGAGGAGTATGAAAAGGGAGATTACGTCTGCCTTGAATCCGAGGAGATAGTTATGAGGGCGCGCCAGACCGTTCGCTTTGACGAAAAGGTCAAGACAAAAATGGGAATGAGAATGTTCAGCACCTATAAAAGTCCCCTCATCGATCAAGACGGAACGATCTTCGGAACGTGCGGGATCGCACATGATGTGACCGATATCAGAAATATCAATATCGAGATCAGCTCCGTGCTGAAAAATATGCCTTTTTCTGTAATAATCGAGGGAAAGGATCATAAAACGGTGAGCGTGAACCTGAAATTCTCCGAGTATTTTCCCGAGTGCGGAAACGCTGTCGGAAAGACACGTGATTACTGGCAGAACTGTGCCGAGAGCATGACAAAGCTTGATAACGGTATGACAAGGGTCGTCGTTCACACGGACGAGGGGAAAAGGATACTGCTTATGGATCAAAAGACCATAAGTGACTCCTTCGGCGAAGCTATAGGCGAGATTTTCGTTATGCGTGACATAACCGCGGAGCAGACCATCAAGGAGCAGGCGGCAAAGCTGGAGAACACAGACCTGCTGACGGGACTTTTCAACCGCCGCGGATTGACTTCTCAGCTTGAAAAGCTCAAAAACGAGCATCAGCTCACACTGACAGTCATCGATATCGACGACTTTGGAAAATATAACGGCAGCCACGATAATGACATCGGAGATATCGTGCTAAGGCTGACCGCGCAGAAGCTTTCCGAGATATATCCGACCGATATAATCGCGCGGACGGGCAGTGACGAGTTCACGATAGTAAGCACCGAAGCGCTTTCCGACGATGAAGTAAAGGAAACCGTTGGGCGCGCCATGAACACGCTTGCATCGGCATATTCGTCCAAAGCTTATACGAAAGGGCTTACCGTGAGCATTGGCATCGCCGTTCAGCGTATCGGCGAAAATGAGGAGCAGGACACGGAGCTTCTTATGCAGAAGAGCAGCAAGGCTTTATACAGCGCAAAATGCTCGGGAAAAGCGAAATACTGTGTGTTCTAATGCTTAAGGTGACCTTAATGCGGAATTATTTATGTTCCGTTAGTTTGCAATGAAAATCGTAGGTGCGAATTCCCGTTCCGCACCGCAAGATGTTTTATCACAAATAAAAGAACCTGTTTTCAAATGATCGATTCATTGAAAACAGGTTCTTTTTATGAAAAACGATATTTATGCTGAAAAATCGCTTTGCGATTCGTGACAGAAACCCGTCCCCCTACGGTGAATTAGCCGTAATTTCGCGGGTTTGCATCAGGCGGATATAGAATCCGCCCCTACGAAATTCAGTTTTTTTGTGATAAATATACGGAACAAAAATAATTACGCATTACGAATTAAACTGCTCTTACCATTATCTTTGAACTGTCCTCTTCGCGCAGAGCTATAACAGCACCGCGGATAAGATACGCCGTTGGGTCGCCCGAGGGACTTCGCTGCAAACATTCAACGCGTGTGCCCTCGATAAGTCCGAGATCCTGCAAGCGCCGCCGCATACTGCCGTCATTGCGCAGCTGTGTGACGCGGGCGCACATTCCCTCCGAAAGGGAAAAAAGGCTTGTTTCTATGTTCATTGCATTTCTCCTGTAAAATTAAGTAGTCGGTCCGCTGTATTCGCAGTCCGCTCAATATTATTTTATGCTCGGAAAAATAAAGCGTGACAATCGGCGGATTTTGTGGTATAATGTCATTTGATATGATTTTTATGCCAAATCGCGGCATACTGCGTAAAAGCTTATATTTTCCGCTGCAGACTTGGCAAAAATTTTCGGAGGGATAAAAGTTGGCAAGAATTTATCCGCTGTTTTCTTCGAGCAAGGGCAACTCTACATACATCGGGAACAAACAGCAGGGGATACTTATAGATGACGGCGTTTCGTTTTCTCGGCTGAAAAAAGCTTTTGAGGTGAACGAACTGCCGCTCGAAGCGATAAAAGCGGTGTTCATCACGCACGAACACTCCGACCACACAAAGGGACTTTCGGTGCTGACGAAGAAGCTCCATGTTCCCGTTTATGCGCAGGCTTACACGCTGGATATTCTCATGGGCAGCGGCTTCATCAACAGCGAGGGCTGCGAGATGAAAGACTTCGAGGAGATATGCGGAATGAAAATTTCCTGTTTCCCGACTTCGCACGACACAAAGGAATCCTGCGGCTACAAGATCGAATTCGAGGACGGAAAGCGCTGTGCTGTCTGCACTGACCTCGGCTATGTTTCGCCTATCGTTGAGGAAAGTCTGCTCGGACTTGATGTTGTGCTTATCGAGGCGAATTACGATGTCGAAATGCTTCGCAACGGTCGGTATGACTACTATCTGAAAACGAGAATTTTCTCCAAAAACGGGCATCTTTCCAATGATGACTGCGGCGACTTTGCGCGAAAGCTTGTGGAAAGCGGCACGACAAAGCTTATCCTCGGGCATCTTTCGCAGGATAACAACACGCCCGAGATCGCCGCTGAAACGGTAGTCCGTCACCTTGACGGCTTTGTTCGCAACAGCGATTACATACTGAGTGTTGCGCCCGTCGAAACAAGCGGCGGCTTCATTGCATTCTAAGCGGCGGGGCTTCCCCGCGGCAAGTTCGGCGGGGAAGCCCCGCCGCAAGTTCGCGCCACGCTCCGCTTTGCTTCGCTCGTTTTGTGAGGAAATGAAGTTATGGTCGCGAAGAGGGTTGGTTTAAAAGCTTTATAGTTCAAATTTGAAGGGGAAGCTCCGCGGCAAGTTTACGTCACGCTCCGCTTTGCTTCGCTCGTTTTGTGAGGAAATGAATTTATGGTCGCGAAGAGGGTTTGGCTGACAGCCTGACAGCGCAGCTTCCCTGCTAAGGAGTACAACTTATGTTGAATGTAAATATAATCACGGTCGGAAAGCTCAAAGAGGGCTATCTCCGCGATGCTTCGGCGGAATACAGCAAGCGGCTCTCGGCGTTTTGCAAGCTCAATATAGTTGAGCTTGCGGAAAGCAGACTTCCCGACAATCCGTCCGAAAAAGAGATAAGTGCGGCGCTTTCCAACGAGGGAAAGGCTATTTCACAATTACTCTCAGGAAATAGCTGCTACAATATTGCAATGTGTATAGAAGGTAAACAGCTCCCGTCGGTGAAATTTGCGGAAAAGCTGCAGAGCGTGTCAGCGTATGAGGGCAAAAGCACGGTCAATATCGTTATTGGAAGTTCATTCGGCATCGCGCCCGAGGTAAAGGCTCTCGCCGACCTGCGGCTCTCGATGTCGGAAATGACGTTTCCTCACCAGCTTGCGCGTATAATGCTTCTTGAACAGCTTTACCGTGCGTTTCAGATAAACGCAGGCGGAAAATATCATAAATAAATTCGAAATTATTTATATTCCGCAAAATTAAGTTAGGAAAAAGCTGATTAAAGTGAAGCGTTCGTTTTGCCATTTTGAGAAATGGCAAAAACGTATTAATCAGCGTTTCCTTAGATACTGTATGAAACAGTTTTCTGTTTCATACTATAGGAAGTTTACAAAATAAAGAAATGCCCCTATTTTCATTGGATAAAAGTCCTTTGAAAATAGGGGCATTCGTTATTGTATAAACGCTTTGCGGCGTAATAATACGGGGTTAAACTAATTCCGAATTCAACTTACTCCCAGCCCATAGATTCCTTGATCTTTTCAACGAGCTTATCGGAAGCCTTTTCGTGGGTCTTTTCGCTTGGGTGCCAGTCAGCGGCAATGCCGTCCTCGTTCATATTCTGCTGGTCGAACATGAGCCAGTCAACATTCGTATCGCCCGTTTCTTCGCTGTAATCGCGGAGAGCAAGCTCTACATAAGGATAGAGGTTCTGTCCCATGATGCCGAGTGTGCCGATGATCTTTGCGTTCGGGTTATTTTCGCGGATAGTCTTTACGAATTCAACATAGTGCGATCTGTAATCTTCGCACTTTTCTTCCTGATTCTTGCAGTAGCTGTC
Source organism: uncultured Ruminococcus sp. (assembly GCA_900541495.1). GTDB lineage: Bacteria > Bacillota > Clostridia > Oscillospirales > Ruminococcaceae > UMGS363. The sequence continues at coordinate 16,923 of UQKC01000037.1, forward strand.
GTCGTTCGTACCGAGGTTGATAACGATCACATCGGGTTCGTGCTTGGTGAAATCCCAGTCGAGTGCAAGCGGATCAAACTCGTCATTCTTGCTCCAAGTATAGCCGAGGTGTGTATAGTAAGGCGGAACAAGCTGTGTGAGGACTTTCTTTCCGTCGCCCGAGTAGCCCGAGATGATGCCGTGACCGCTGAATGAAACAAGACTGTAGTCAGCGTCAAGCTTTTCTGCTGTTTTATAAGCATACGCTTTTGTGCAGTCCTCGGTCTTGGTTGAGAAGTGGTGATCCTTGTCCTCGTCGTCAACGCCGTAGCCGCAGGTGATAGAGTCACCGATGAATTCGATATAGCGTGACTTGTTCTCGGCAGGCTTTTCGTCCTTGCCGTTGATAGTGATATCGCTGATAGCGTATGTAGACATCGGCGATTCGGAGAGCTTCACGATCTTGACATCGTTCTGCTGTTCGGTATCGCTGATCTTGACATTGATAGTCTTTGTCTTTTTGTCTATCATTTCATCAGCCTTGCGCTCACCGTTAACATATACCGCAACGCGAGCCTGATTGTCTGCCGATGCAGGGTTGCTGCTGTTTGTGTCGCCCTCGATAGTTACGGTGACTTCCGTTCCCGTGAATGTGAATTCTGCGCCCGAGCCGCTCAATGCGCAGTAGATCTTTCCATTATTATAGTATGTTCTTCCAAGCTGCTTGAAATTCTCCTCGTTAAGTTCGATCGACTTCACCGCTGCTTCCTCCTCTTTAACTTCCTTATTTGCCGCTGACGAATCAGCACAGCCTGCCATTACTGACGCTATCAAAAGCGCAGGCAGTATAGCCGCTAATTTTTTCATAGCTTTAAGTCCTTTCTTAATACTCCGTTGTCTGTGAGGTAAACGAATAAACGATACCCTTTTTCGGCACGACCTTTGCACGGTCGAAAAGCTCCGAAACGGTCACGAATTCATACTCCTTTTTGAGTTCGGGAATGATGATGTCGAGCGCTTCGACGGTCTGAATATTTCCGCTCATATCGTGCAGAAGTATTACTGCGCCGTCCTTTATCTGACCGAGAATTTTCTCCGCGCGCTGCTGCGCCGTTACCTCGGACAGCCAGTCCTCCGCACCGATGCCTGCGATGAATGTAAGGTCGATGTTCTCATACATTTTCTCGCTGACCGCGATATACGGCGGACGGAAAAATCTCGGTTCTTTTCCCGTGATGTGCTTTATCTCGGACGAAGTGAATTCGATCTCCGCACGAATTTCTTCTGCCGAAAGCTCGGGCATTGCCGAATGTGTCCTTGAATGGTTGTTTATTTCACAGCCCATATCAAAAGCCTGCCTGACTACCTTTGCGGATTCCTCATTTATATTGTTTCCGACAAGAAAAAATGAAGCGATAACTCCGTGTTTTTTCAGTTTTTCAAGCACGAGCGGAGTCGTATCCGTGTTCGGACCGTCATCAAAGGTAAGCGCGCAAAGCTTTTTATCCATAACTCTCCCCCCTAAAGTTTTTATGCCGTTGATTTTAAAAAAGTGACAGATTTTTTTAACGGATATTATTAATTATAGCATTAATGCACAGTTTTGTCAATCGGAGATATTTCATAATTAATCCATAAATTAACCTTGAATTGCCGCTTAAAATGGATTATAGTTGTACCAACAATTCAATTTATGGGGGAAACTTCTATGAAAAAATTAACTATGACCCTTACGGGCAAGACCAAGAGCCATATCAACCGCGAGATATACGGTCACTTCTCCGAACATCTCGGACGCTGCATTTATAACGGCATCTACGTCGGCGAGGATTCATCTATCCCGAACACGAACGGCGTAAGAAATGACATTATCAAAGCACTTAAAGATATAAAAATACCCGTTCTCCGCTGGCCGGGCGGCTGCTTTGCCGATGAATACCACTGGAAAGACGGCATCGGCGACAAGAGCCAACGCAAAAAGATGATAAACACCAACTGGGGTCATGTTACCGAGGACAACAGCTTCGGCACACACGAATTTATGAACCTTTGCGAGGAGCTCGAATGTGAGCCTTACATTGCGGGAAACCTTGGCAGCGGCACAGTTCAGGAGCTTGCCGAGTGGGTCGAATATATGACCTTTGACGGCGTTTCGCCAATGGCAGAACTTCGCCGAAAGAACGGCAGGGAAAAGCCTTGGCACCTCAAATACCTCGGCATCGGCAACGAAAGCTGGGGCTGCGGCGGCTCGATGCGCCCCGAATATTACGCCGATGAATACCGCCGTTATCAGAGCTTCTGCAAGAATTACAGCGGCAATGAGCTTTACAAGGTTGCCTGCGGTCCGAACTCGTCCGACTACAACTGGACGGAGGTGCTTATGAACCAACTCGGCGAATGGCACACAAAGGCAATTTCACTTCATTACTACACCGTTCCGAGTGGCGATTGGAGCAAAAAGGGCGATGCAGTTGACTTCACCGATGAAGAATATTACCGCACAATAAAATCGACTCTCTTTATGGAGGAACTTGTCACAAAGCACGATGAGATTATGACAAAATACGATCCCGAACATAAGATCGGGCTCATCGTTGACGAGTGGGGCTGCTGGTTCGATGTTGAGAAGGGTACAAACCCGGGCTTCCTCTATCAGCAGAATACAATGCGTGATGCTCTCGTTGCCGCAATAAACCTCAATATTTTCAATGAACACTCCGACCGTGTCGTTATGGCGAATATCGCACAGGCTGTCAACGTTCTGCAGGCTGTTATCCTCACCGAGGGCGAAAAAATGGTTCTCACGCCTACATATTATGTGTTTAAAATGTATCGCGAGCATCAGGACGCAGAGCTTCTCGAAAGCCGCCTTGAAAACGCTCAGACGGGTATGGACGGCTGCAAGATCCCTGTCGTTTCGCACTCCGCATCGGTCAATAAGAACGGCGATGTTCTCGTCACTTTCTCAAACTGCTCGCTTGACGAGGACTATGAGATAGAGATCAACGGCGCAGGTGCAGGATCCGTTTCGGGCGAAATTCTCACCGCCGAAATTCACGCTTACAACGGCTTTGACGGCGAAGAAAATGTTGCACCGAAGGCTTATGACGGCTTTAAGCAGGACGGCGAAAAGCTCACAGTCGTTCTCCCGAAGTGCAGCGTGGTTTCACTTACTCTGAAGAAGTAAAATGGGCAAAAAATTCTGCAAGCGCTGTCTTCTTGACGAACTCGACTATGACGAAACATACGAGGACATAAAGCGCTATATAAAAGATTTTCCCGAGGAAAAGCGCGTTTCGGGCGAGGTCTATTCGGAAAGGCTGAGCGTGTGCAAAGCGTGTTCGGAGCTTGAAAGCGGGATATGCCGAAAATGCGGCTGTTTCGTGGAGCTCCGCGCGCTGAAAAAGGGAATGTACTGCGCCTCGGAAGAGAAAAAATGGTGACCTTAAGTAGTTAATGAAAAAGTGTCGTTAGAAAATGATGCGAAGCCAAGTAGCCGGTCGAGCTGTGCTCAGCTCGACCGGCTGCTTGGCTTCGCAGTTTTCGAAATATGTTAGCTTTGCTTTAATTCCGAATTTTATTCAAGGCTTTCTATCGGCATAACGGTATTGACATCGGCATCGTAGTCAACTCCGTCAACATCAAAGCCGAAAAGTTCGGAGAAGTCGTGCTGATAGCCTGCGATATCTGCACACTCGTTAAGGTTCTCGGTGGAGATATCATTCCAGAGCTTGGTTACCTTTTCCTGAATTTCAGGCTGCATTTCGAGGTCGTCCATACGAATACGCTTCTCGCTGTCGGTCGGGACAGGCTTGCCGCTGTAAAGCTTCTGTGCGAAAAGTCGCTGCATCTGCTCGATACAGCCCTCGTGGTTTCCGGCTTCTTTCATTACTTTGAAGAGGATAGAGATATAGAGCGGAACTATCGGGATCGCGGAGCTTGACTGTGTAACGAGGGCCTTGTTTACGGAAACATAAGCCTTTACGCCGTTTGAAACGTTATTTATCATTCCTGCGGTTGCGGCGAGGTGAGCCTTTGCTCTGCCGATTGAGCCGTCATAATACATCGGGTGGGTGATCTCGGGTCCGATATAGGAGTAGGCAACGGTCATTGCGCCGTCGGCGAGGACGTGTTCACGCTCCATTTGCTGTATCCAGTCGAACCAGTCTTCGCCGCCCATTACCTTAACGGTATTGTCGATCTCTTCTTCGGTGGCAGGTTCGAGGGTGATATCGGAAATGGACATATTTCTCATATCGATAGTTTTATTCGTGTAGCTGCTTGAAGTTGTTTTGAGCACGGAGGAAACCGTTGTGCCGTCGGGGAGGGTTCTTCTTGGAGCGGCAAGACTGTAGATAACGAGGTCAACTTTGCCGAGGTCTTTCTTGATAAGGTCGATAACTTCGTTCTTGACAGCCTGCGAGAAAGCATCGCCGTTTACAGTTTTTGCGTAAAGTCCGTCAGCGTGAGCGAACTGTTCGAAAGCGGCGGTGTTGTACCAGCCTGCCGAGCCTGTTTTGCTTTCCGTTCCGGGCTTATCGAAGATAACGCCGATAGTTGCGGCGTGGCAGGAAAATGCAGCGGAAATTCTTGAAGCAAGTCCGTAACCCATTGATGAGCCGATAACAAGCACTTTCTTTGCGCCGTCAACGGCAGGCTGGGACTTTACATAGTCGATCTGTGCCTTTACAGCGGCTTTGCAGCCCTCGGGGTGAGCCGTTGTGCAGATAAATCCTCTGATCTTTGGTTTTACTATCATAAAAGTTCTCCTTTTCGGTCGGATTGAAAAAATACATTTATATTGTAGCATTTTTTTGTGCGAAAATCAAGGCGAAATTTGTATTTTCGGCGGTTTGAAGTCCGTTTTACAAAAGATTTTTTGACAAAATCTGATTTTTGTCAGACTTTGCGGTGAATTTACACAAAATTCTTGAAAATTTGCTTCAAATATAGTATAATATTATAAAATATCGTGGAGGAAAGCGCGGAAACTTTTCTTCAAAAAGGAGATCGCTATGGTTTTACAGGATTTTTATGAGGGCAGAGCGTTTGACGCTTATACATATTTCGGCGCGCACGTTGAAGATGACGGGGTTATGTTCCGCACCTACGCGCCCAACGCACGTTCTATCGAGGTCATCGGCGAATTCAACGAATGGAACGGTCAGTATATGAACAAGGAGGGCACGGGCGGTGTTTTCTCGCTTTTCGTGGGAAATGCGAAGGTCGGTCAGATGTACAAATACCGTATCCGCGGCGCAGGCGGTGAAACGGTCGAGAAGTGCGACCCGTACGGCTTTGCAATGGAGCTTCGCCCGAACTGCGCTTCGTATATAACCGACTTGAAAAGCTTCAAATTCACCGATGAAAAGTGGCTCGCATCGAGAGGCGACACCTACAACAAGGCGATGAACATTTACGAAATTCACTTCGGCTCGTGGAAAATGAAGCTCACAGAGGAAGAGGGCGACGGTGAGGATTTCGACAAGGATATTCCTATCGAGGAACGCTGGTACAGCTACCGTGAGCTTGCGCCGCTTCTTATAAAATATCTCAAAGAAAACCATTACACCCATGTTGAGGTGATGCCGCTTTCCGAACACCCTGCCGATGTTTCGTGGGGGTATCAGGTAACGGGCTTCTTCGCGCCGACTTCGAGATATGGCAGTCCCGACGACCTCAAATACTTCATCAACGAATGTCACAAGGCAGGCATCGGCGTTATTACCGACTTTGTTCCTGTTCACATGGCTACGGACTGGTATGCTCTGTCGAAATATGACGGAACTGCGCTTTACGAATATCCGAACACGGGCGCAGGAGAGAGCGAATGGGGAACTTACAACTTCAACTATTTCCGCGGCGAGTCGCGAAGCTTTATGCAGTCGGCGGCGAACTACTGGTTTGAAGAATTCCATTTTGACGGAATACGAATGGACGCTATCAGCAACATCATCTACTGGCAGGGCGATGCGAACCGCGGCGTGAACAACGGCGCTGTACAGTTTATTCGCAGTATGAACAGCGGCTTGCATCATCTCCACCCGACAGCACTGCTTATGGCGGAGGATTCCACCAACTTCTTAAAGGTAACTGCGCCGTCCGAATATGAGGGACTCGGCTTCGACTACAAGTGGGATATGGGTTGGATGAACGACACGCTCGATTTCTTCCGCACACCGCCGTCCGAACGCCCTAAGCATTACCACAAGATAACATTCTCAATGCAGTATTTCTACAACGAGCTTTATATCCTGCCGTTCTCGCATGATGAAAATGTTCACGGTAAGGCTACGATCATTCAGAAGATGTGGGGAGATTATGAGGAGAAATTCCCACAGGTAAGAGCGCTTTACGCCTATATGTACACTCACCCCGGCAAGAAGCTCAACTTTATGGGCGGCGAGTTCGGTCAGTTCAGAGAGTGGACGGAGGAACGTCAGCAGGACTGGTTTATGAAGCGCTATCCTCTGCACGACTCGCTCGCGCGCTATATCGGCGACCTTTCCAAGCTTTATGCGGAAAATCCGGCGCTCCATGACGGCGAATACAACAGCAATTGCTTCAAGTGGCTCGAAGCCGATGCCTGCGAGGACTGCGTTTATGTTTATGAGCGAATGGCGGCGAACAAAAAGGTTCTCGTTGTGCTGAATTTCTCGGACAAGAAGTACGAAAACTACACGATAGGCGTTGACGAAAAGGCTTATTTCCACGAGATACTGTACAGCGACAGCGATATTTACAGCGGAAGCACACGCACGGTCAAAAAGCCGTCCATAGTTTCCGAAGCGAAACAGTACAAACAGCACAAGTTCTCGTTCAAGGACGAATTCGCACCTTTTTCAGCAAAAATATACGAAGTTGAAGAGGATTAAAGAGTAATTTTTTCAACGTAAAGGTGAGTTTACATTCAGTATTCCCACCGATGTTCAGATATGTGGAAAACCGGGGGTACGGTTTTACGCACTTTTACACACTTTCCACCCGGTTTTCCACCGTATATGAACAGTTTTCACCATTTTCCACCGAGTTTTCCACCGAATGTTGAGGAAAACTTTTAATACAGCTTGTATATTGACCTTGACAAGCGTCAAAAATAGCCTTGGGATACGATTGATAAGCTAAGCGTTCGTTTCCCTTGAAATGAAATTTTGAGGTGGAGAATTTATGATAAAGGGCGTAAACAGACGAATTGTTGAGATAAGCGGAATGAAGAACGACTATTTTGAAAAGGCTGTGCTTTATATCCGACCCGAAAAAAGCACCGAGCCTATCGGCAGGCTGGAGCTTGAAGCGAGAAGCACGGTGGCAATGCTTTCCCCGAATGAGGAAAAGCCGCCGAAGGCGCATATCATCACAGATCTGACCCTGCGCCTGCTGGCGGTTTCGCTGGGACTGTTTGCAATTGCTTTGACGGTGTACCTTGTTGTTTAATGCGGAATTAGGAAAAAGCTGATTAAAACAAAGCATTCGTTTTGCCATTTTGAGAAATGGCAAAAACGTATTATACTAAACACCATTTAAAATTTGGAAAAAATCAAGCCGACAATCTCGAATAT
>UQKC01000038.1 GCA_900541495.1 uncultured Ruminococcus sp.
GGATAACTGCGAGAGCGATAGGAGCGTTGCCTGTTGCAGGGTTAGCATCAGTTGTGTCATCAGCAACTGTGTCGTCAGCAGCAACATCATCATCAGCAACATCATCAGCAACGTCGTCATCAGCAACATCGTCATCAGCAACATCATCAGCAGCATCGTCGTCAGCTACTGTATCATCTTCAGCAGCATCTTCACCTTCGTCGAGGTCAGCGCCGTCATCTTCAATACCAGCATCTGTGGAAGCATCGTCAGCTGCGAGAACGTAAGCTGCAACGTCCATAGAATCCCAGTACCACTCAGAAGATGTAGCAAGCTGGAGTGTCTGAACTGCAGAAGCAGGAGATACGAAGCTGTTGCCGCCTGTGAGGTCAGACCAGCTGAAGGATACGGAAGTCTTGCTGTACTCGAAAGGAGTTACAGTGCTCTGGTTCATTGTGTAACCGTTGTTAGCAACGAGAGCAGCATTGAAGAGGTTGTTGAATGCATAGCTATCAGAGTATGTGTAGCCTGTGCCTTCATCACCGAAGAGGTTGTAGAGGTGCTGAGGGAAGGACTTGAACTGGCTGTCGCCCATCCATGACTCTGTGCCAGGAACGTTTGTTACATAGTAGCCAGGGAAGTTAACAGCGTTGCCGATCCAAGATTCCTTGCCAGCGAGCCAAGATTCAGAAATAACGTTATCTGTAGCTGTGTTGAATGTGAATACAACATCATCGTAGTTAGCAACCATATCGTTGATTACTGCGGAAACGTTCTTGTATCCATTATCCTTATCCTTTGTGCCCTTAGTAGCAAGACGAGCGAAGATTTCAGCAGTATTGCTTGTTGTGTTAGCAATAGTCTTCATTGGCTTCTTAACGTCAGCTTCGGAAACAACGCCCTTGCCGTTGTAAACAGTGGCATTATCATCTTCGAGCTTGCACTTGCTAGCTACGATATCAGCTGTGAACTTGCCCTGATCAGCATCGGAAACAAGACCAAGATTAGCCATTGTAAGAGTGATGTCGAGGCCTTCAGCGCCAGGATTGAAAGCTTCTGCGATAGATGCAGCAAGAGCAGGGTTCTTAAGGTCAATCTTGTATTCCCAAGCATCAAGTGTGCCGTCGGAGTCTGTATCAACCTTATTAAGCGATGTTGTGCCATCGTAGTTGGAAGAGCTGGAGTTAGATGTGAATGTGAATGTGTAAGAAGTCTTTGTGGACTTATCAGCAACTGTTACATTAACATCCTGGTTAACCAATGTTACATAAGTGAAAGGAATTGTGAGCTTGAGTTCACCGATCTGAGTTGCGATACCCTTACCAACGAAAGTAAGGCTAGCGGACTTTGCCTTTTCCTTGATTGTGAGGTCATAGTGTACGGACTTTGCTTCTGTAGCGCCTTCGTCTACAGCGGAAACTGTTGTAGCCATTGCAGATACGGCCATTGCGCATGCAGCAACTGCTGCGATTGTCTTTTTCATGTTCATGAAAAATTCCTCCTTGTTTTGTTTTGTTTTTCTTTATTTATTTCCAAATATAAAATGGAAATCAATAGAATAGTGGTGTTTCGAGCGCTTATACGTTTTATGTATTCACTCTTAACATCGTGCTTTAATTCTACCATTTCATTCGCCAACTGTCAATGTACATCTGTCACAAATTTAAAATTCAAAATTAGTTGTATTATATAGTTTTTTACTAAAATTCAGCCGAAACGACCGATTTTATGCGAAATTTTGTTACTTTGCGTTACCGTTTGTAACTTCTTTGTAATTTTTGAAGAACGAAGATCTTATCCGATAAAGTTGAAATATCTTACACGTCCCGTGAGTTTTTCAAGCATTTCAAGGCGGACTTTATTCTTCATTTCCGGCTTAACGAAATAGTAGATATAGGTTTCGAGCATATCGACATCGGGTGCGCTTCTACCCTCGAGCTTGAATTCCCTGAAGCCCATTGGAACGTATTTTTCCTGAATGGCTTCGGGCGAGATAAAGGTCGGGAGCTGTGTTATATCATAGATATTTCTTCCCATGAACGGACATTCAAAGTCCTTGAACTGAAGCTTTCCGCCGACTGCAGAATATCCGGCTTCGCAGCGTTCAAGCTGAACTTTTCCGATAGTTCTGTAATGTTCGCCGCGGCGGGGGCAGTTCGGCTGACAGAGCGCATTTACGAGGATCTCGCATCTGCCCTTGTCCTTTATCTTTTCGAGTTCATCGAATTTATTGTTCCAGTTATAATCGAGGACAACGAGGTTGTATGGCTTTTCAAGCTCGGCATTTACGCCGTCCATATCTCTTATTTCCTTGCAGGTTGAGGAGGTTATCTTATACCGTGGGTAATTTTCGCGGATATATTTTTCGAGAACTTCGCTCATAACTATGACCTGATTTATGCCGTTGTCAGCCATTTTGAGTATCTCGTTGCAGTTTTTGTCGGAAAGATGCTCCTCGGTGATGAGAGGGTTCGTGAAAGTAAAGCGGATAGGAACCTTCAGCTCGTCAAAGGTCTTGATGATTAGTTCGGTGAGCTTTGGGTCGAACTGACCGCCTACACCTCTTCCGCCGTTCCATGTCGAGCCGTCAAAGCCGCCGAAAACGGACGCTATCTCCAATCCATCGACGAAATATTCGGGGTGTTCGCGAAGAGTTTCTATCATCAGCTTGTTAAGACTGAAATGATGTGTAAAGCTCGGGAGATGAAAATATATGCTCATTTTTCTGATTCCTTTCTTGGGCAGATTTATATTAAAAGGGACGAAATTTTTGTTGAAAATGCCGTTATTCACTCAACATTCTTTTAAGTGAAACACCTGCATCGGCATAAGTTTTTTCGAGGTCGATAGTTGTGAATCCGCCGTTCTCGTAGAGGATTTTTCCTGCGCACATCGTCAGCAGAACGTTCTGCTTCGAGCCGCTGTAAACGAGGTTCTTGGGGATATTGTGGAGAGGGCGCATATTGGGCGCATTGAGGTCGATAACGATAAGGTCGGCTTTCTTGCCCTTTGCGATGCCGTCGCAGTTGTCAAGTCCCATTGCGTTCGCTGAGCCGCAGCAAGCCATTCGCAGTATTCTGTCCGCAGGCATTGCCGCCGCGTCTTTAAGCTGTATCTTCTGCAAAACAGCCGCAAGGTACATTTCACGGAACATATCGAGGGCGTTGTTGCTCGCCGCACCGTCCGTGCCTATCGCAAGCTTTATGCCCTTTTCCGTCATTTTCACAAGGGGAGCGATGCCGCTTGCAAGCTTTGCGTTCGAGCAGGGGTTCGTAACTGCCCAGAGTCCTCTTCTGCGGAAAATTTCGATGTCGTTATCGCTCATATATACGCAGTGGAAACCGCCGCCGCCGTACTCGAACACACCTGCTCTTTCCATAAGCTCGGTCGGTGTATAGCCATAGCGTCCGATGCACTCCTTCGTTTCGGAGAGGGTTTCGCTGTTGTGGGCGTAAACGGGAGCTTTGTACTTCTTTGCAAGCTCGCCGATGCCGTTTATGATCGAAACATGGGTCGTATATTCTGCGTGGAAGCCAAGACGGTAGCTGACGAATTCGCTTCTGTCCTTATACTTATTGTATAATGTTTCAAGCTTTGTAAGGGCAGCGTCACATTCGTCCTCCGAGCCTGCGACCGAGCCGCACATTATTGTGCGGAAGCCCGTTTCCTCGGAAGCTTTTGCCATATATTCGGGTTCAAAATACATATCGAAATCCGCCGTGATGCCGCTTGTGAGGTATTCGGCAAAAGCAATTTTCGAGAAAGTATAGATATCATCGCCCGTGAGCTTTGCCTCCATTGGAAAGACCTGCTTGAAAAGCCAGTCCTGCAATGGAAGGTCGTCCGCATACGAACGGAGAAATGTCATTGCCGAATGTGTATGCGCATTCTTGAACGAGGGCATTATAAGGTTGCCGTTGAGGTTTATTTCGCGCTCAAAAGTGCTCTTGGGTGCATTTTCGCTGTCGCCGACATAGGAAATAACTCCACCGTCGGTGTGAACTTCACCGAAATCGACATTCATTCCGTTTTCAAGGCTCAGTATTCGCGCATTGTAAAAGCGTACAGCCATTTCAGTTCATCTCCTTTATCATTTCCGTGTAGCCAAGCTCACGGAATCCCATTTTTTTATACAGATTGTAAGCTGTTTCATTTTCGGGTTCGACTTCAAGGCGGTATCTGCCCGTCACGCTGTCGAAGCGCTCAAAAAGCCGCTCGAAGAAAGTATTTCCCAAGCCTTTTCCTCTGAATTGGGGAAGAATATACAAGTCCTCGACCCAGACGGTCAGGGCGGCACTCTCGGTCTGGAAAGTTTTCGCGATAGCGGCATAGCCTGCTCTTTCGCCGTTGTGAAGAAGTATCATACCCTCGAGGTAAATGTCCGAGCGCATCATTTCAGCGAAGATAGCTTCAAGCTTTTTCATCGGGAGAGGTTTTTCCACCGCGTCAGTGTGGTAAAAGGTATCCGCCGCACCGAGGAAGAACTCCCTGTCTTCTTCCTCTATCCTGCGGACGGAATTTATATCGTATTGATAGAAGAAATCGTCCATAATGTAGCCGTTTCCTATATCGGTCACACCCTCGCCGATACGCCTGAAGCCGAGCTTTTCATATACCGCGATAGAATTCGCGTTGTATTTGTTCACCGTGAGCCATATCGAACGGAGCGAACGCTCGGAGGCGATATCTTTTATAAGCTTGAAAGCCGCCGAAGCATAGCCTTTTCCGCGGAATTCCTTTTTTATATAAAGTTTGGATAAAAATAGCCTTTTTCCGTCATTTTTTATGGCAGTGTAGCCGATATGCTCACCGTTTCGGTGTATATAATAGTATTCGTAGCCGTCATTTTTCATCTGCTCGGTCATAGCTTTTTCCGACTGGAACTTTTCGACCATATAATCTATCTGCTCCGCCGAAAGTATCGAGGGAAACCACTCGTGCCATATCTCGTCGGCGATCGCGGCGAGGTTTTTGACCTGCTCCGCCGACTCAATTTTTATAAGCTTTATTCCGTTCATTCCGTTTTTCTTCTTTCTGAGTGCGCCGAAGAAGCTTTTCAGCTGAGCCTCACATTCGGTTCTCATCACTCCGCCTTTTATAATAGTATAGCTTCCGCAAAGCTCAAAGAGATTCGCCCTTGAACCTGCGAAGCCGTTTTTCGTATCCGATGCGCCGAAAACTACCCTGTCGAGCCGAGCGTTCGCTATCGCACCTGCGCACATCGGACAGGGTTCAAGCGTCACGAACATCTCGCACCCCGAGAGTCTCCAGCCGCCGAGCTTTTCACAAGCGCTTGCAATAGCCGATATTTCGGCGTGACCGAGCGCAGTCCTGCCTTTTTCACGGGTATTTCTTCCCGTTCCGACTATTTCGCCGTCGCTCTTTCGGACTATGACCGCGCCTATCGGAGCTTCGCCGTCCGCGGCGGCTTTATCCGCGAGCATACGCGCTTTTTCCATATAAAATTCGTCGTTTCTCATCATACACGCATCACAAAGTTTATACTTATAATAGTATGTATAATTATTATAGTAAAACCGACAACAACGGGGATAGAAGAAGCGATTATTCCGCACTTGTCGGTAAAGCTAAGATATCTTCCCTTGAAATTGAGCGAGAAGCTGTTGCTGTGGTCAATGAGAAGCTTTATAAAGCTTACCAGTCCGACAGCAAGGACAACGAACATTACTGTCATTACGATAAATCCGCCGTTTTCTTCGCTCGCGAACTCGTCTATCATAAACACGCCGTAGGAAACCGCCGCCATTGTTATGCGCATAAGTATCGCAGTGATGACCGAACCCGTCCGCACTGTGAAATATCCGATAACGAGCGATGAAACGAACACATAGCAGAATGTGCTGAGGTTATAGGTTATGAGCGAAGTGAGCAGAGCCGTTATAACTATCGCGAAGCCGTCGCCGAACTGCCTTAACAGCTGCAAAAGCGCGCCGCGCGTATGTATTTCGCTTATAATGGGTATCAATATTATATGTACTATTAAATAAAGCACTAGAACAGCCTTGCTGTCGGGAATATCGAACAGCTTATCTTTTTCTATGCCAACAAAATGCAGTATCCGATCATAAACGCCCGAAGCCGCTATACAGCAGCCTGCCGCAAAAAGCATAACGGGAACTGCGTATTTGAAGAGCGTTCTGTTCGTTATCCTTGTCGGTATCATTACCTTGATCGGCATCTGCATTTTTTTATAGACATACAAAAGCGGTATAAGACGCTTTATCACGCCGAAAAAGACATCTATTGCAAGAATGAGCCATTCATTCCCGTAGAAAGTTTTCGTGTATTTATCGAAGTAGATATCCACGCCGAACGCAGCGAGCAGATTCGGGACGGCATATTTATACAAAAGGTCAATGATGCCGAGCAGCATCATCGTTACGCCGATGACGTTCATAACTTTGCGCAGGGCGTTTCTTTCGGCAGCTTCGGGGTAATCCGTCACGAAGCCGTAGCCGTCAAGATAGGTAAGCTCATTCGGCTTGCTGACATAATAAAAGCCGACAGAATCACGCCGCTGTCTGCGCCAGGCCTTGAACATTTCGTTATAGGCTTTGTCCTGATAGCGCCAGTTAAGGCGGTCGTCATCATTTCGGTCGATCTGTTTTGACGGCATAAAAACGCTCCTTTCCGCAGTTATACTTATAAATTATTATATCACGAAATTATGACTATTTATAAATAAAAATATATATATTTTCTAACAATGGAGTTCGTCAGAATTAACAAGTATAACGTTTCACTTTCCGCATATTTTTGTTTATCATTTTAATTGTTAATAAAACAAACTATTTTAAATTACAAATATTTGCTTTTAAAACAATCTCAATGTTGCTATAATATATCTACACTCAAAAAATGTTTTTGCAGGCAGATAATATAAGGAAAGGAGCGTTAAATTTGAAAGAGGAAAAAATTCTGGGCTATATCAGACAGATATCGGCAACGGTAGATGCCCATTGCCGCACAACGAGCGATAAAATGGAGCTTACGCCTATGCAGTGCTTCTGCATAGTGTATATCCACGAAAACAAGGGCAGGGATTTCTGTTCGACCGATCTTTGCGATATTCTCGGAACGTCCCGTGCGTCCGTTTCGCTTCTTTTAAAAGGGCTGAAACAGAAAGGGTATCTTCAGATGATATCCGTTGAGGGCGATGACCGAAAGAAACAGCTTGAGCTTACGCCGAAAGCTGCCGAATTCACCGCTTTTCTCAAAAAGGATATGGACGATCTTGACAAAGCATTGCTCGAGGGTATCCCAGCCGAAGATATGCCAATAATCAGCCGCGGACTTAAAATTATGCTCGCAAATATGAAACAATATCAAAAAGGAGGTATGTGCTGTGATAAAAACACTTATGGCACAGATCAAACAGTATAAGAAAGACACGATACTGACACCGATCTTTACTGCGCTCGAAGTTCTGTTTGAAGTAATCATTCCGCTCATCACCGCAAAGCTCATTGATGACGGCATTTCGGCAGGAAATATGTCCGCGGTTGTAAAATACGGCGTTATTATGGTGATCGTTGCATTTCTGAGCCTTGGCAGCGGCGTTCTCGCAGGCAAATATGCTGCGACCGCATCGACAGGCTTTGCCTGCAACCTTCGTCATGCTATGTATGACAACATTCAGCGTTTCTCGTTCTCCAACATCGATAAATTCAGCACAGCCGGACTTATCACCCGTATGACAACGGACGTTACGAACATTCAGAACGCTTTCCAGATGCTTATCCGAATCGCAGTAAGAGCGCCTTTCACGCTTATATGCAGCCTTATAATGTGCATCGCTATCAACGGCGAGCTTAGCCTTATATTCCTTGCTGCGCTCGTTATCCTCGGAGCGGCTCTTTTCCTTATCATCGGAAAGGTTTCAAGGATATTTGAAGTCGTATTCAGGAAGTACGATGACCTCAATGCAAGCGTTCAGGAAAACGTTTCGGCTATCCGTGTTGTAAAGGCTTTCGTTCGTGAAAACCACGAAACGACCAAGTTCAAGAACGCTTCCAACTCCATTTACAAGATGTTCGTCAAGGCAGAAAGCCTTATCGCCCTCAACAGCCCGATAATGATGTTCGTTGTTTACTTCTGCATCATTCTTATCTCCTGGCTCGGCGCGAAGTTCATCGTTGCCGGCAGCCTTACAACGGGCGAGCTTACATCGCTGTTCTCCTACGTTATGAGCGTTCTCATGTCGCTTATGATGCTTTCGATGATCTTCGTTATGCTCACGATGAGTGAAGCGAGCGCAAAGCGTGTCGTTGAAGTTATCAAGGAAGAACCCGACATCGTTAACCCCGAAACTCCCGATACAAACATTGCTGACGGACGCATCGACTTCAACCACGTTAACTTTGCTTATGCTCACAGCAGCGGTGAAAATGTTCTTGAAAATATCGACCTCCATATCAATGCGGGTGAAACTATCGGCATCATCGGCGGAACGGGCTGCGGCAAATCGAGCCTTGTTAACCTCATCAGCCGTCTTTACGATGTCACCGACGGCAGCGTTTATGTCGGCGGAAAGGACGTTAAGTCCTACGACCTCGAAGCTCTCCGAAACAGCGTTGCGGTAGTTCTTCAGAAGAATGTTCTTTTCTCGGGAACTATCCTTGACAACCTCCGCTGGGGCAATGAAAATGCCACCGAAGAAGAGTGCCGCGCGGTCTGCAGGCTCGCCTGCGCAGATGAATTCATCGAACGCTTCCCCGACGGATACAATACCTATATCGAGCAGGGAGGAAGCAACGTTTCGGGCGGTCAGAAGCAGCGTCTTTGCATCGCAAGAGCGCTCCTTAAAAACCCGAAGGTGCTTATCCTCGACGACTCGACAAGTGCGGTCGATACTGCGACCGATGCAAAGATCCGTGAAGCCTTTGCCCAGAGAATACCCGGAACGACAAAGATAATCATTTCACAGCGTATTTCCTCCGTCAAGGACGCTGACAGAGTGCTTGTCCTCGATGACGGCAAGGTAAGCGGCTTCGATACACACGAAAAGCTTCTTGAAACCAACGAGATCTACAAAGAGATCTACGATGCACAGACAAGCGGCAGCGGCGACTTTGACGCACCTGCGGCTGACTGACGGAAAGGAGAGATCAATTTATGCCGGGACCACACGGAAGACCCCCAATGGATATGAGAAATATGAAGAATATGGACACAAAGTCCCTCGGACGTGTTTTTTCATATCTTTTCAAAAACTATACAGTACACCTTATAATCGTTGTTATCTGCATTATCATCACGGCGATAACGACACTTTACGGAACGCTCTTTATGAAGAGCCTTGTCGATGATTATATCACTCCGCTCGTAAATGCAAAGGCAGCAGGACTTGAACCCGACTTCGGACCGCTCGCAGGAGCTATCCTGAAGCTTGTCGGAATTTATGCAGTCGGCATTGTTACTTCCTATGCTTACAACAGAATAATGGTAAATGTTTCGCAGGGTTCGCTCCGAAACCTCAGAAACGACCTTTTCTCGCACATGGAAACTCTCCCGATAAAGTATTTCGACACCCATGCTCACGGCGATATAATGTCTATCTACACGAACGATATCGATACTCTCCGTCAGCTCATCGGACAGAGTATCCCACAGCTCATCAACTCGACTATCACAGTCATCATGAGCTTTGTAAGTATGATAGTGCTGAACATTCCGCTCACGATTCTGACGATCTTAATGATCGGCGTAATGTTCCTCGTTACGGCAAAGCTCGGCGGAAAGTCTTCGACATTCTTCGTTAAACAGCAGAAAGACCTCGGTAAAGTTAATGGCTATATCGAAGAAATGCTCGAGGGTCAGAAGGTCGTTAAGGTCTTCTGTCACGAAGAAAAAGCAAAAGAGGGCTTCAACCGCATCAATGACGAGCTTCGCGTGAGCGCAGAAAACGCAAACAAGTTCGCAAACATTCTTATGCCGATAAACAACAACCTCGGTCATATCAGCTACGTTCTGTGCGCTATCCTCGGCGCAGTCCTTGCACTTTCGGGAGTGACGGGACTTACCCTCGGTACGCTTATATCGTTCCTCACACTCAACAAGAACTTCAGCCAGCCTATCACTCAGGTCAGCCAGCAGATAAACTCGGTAGTTATGGCTATGGCAGGCGCAAAGCGTGTATTCGACCTTATCGATGAAACGCCTGAAACCGATGACGGCTATGTTGAGCTTGTCAACGCAAAGGAAAACGCAGACGGAACTCTTTCCGAATGTGAAGAAAGAACGGGACTTTGGGCATGGAAGCACCCTCACTCCGAGGACGGAAGCGTTACCTATACAAAGCTTGAGGGACGCATCGTCTTTGACGGCGTTGACTTTGGCTATACCGATGATAAGATCGTCCTCCACGATATAAAAATCTCCGCAGACCCCGGTCAGAAGATCGCATTCGTAGGAAGCACGGGCGCAGGAAAGACCACTATCACGAACCTCATCAACCGTTTCTACGATATTCAGGACGGCAAGATAAGATATGACGGCATCAATATCAATAAGATAAAGAAAGCCGACCTCCGCCGTTCGCTCGGCATCGTTCTTCAGGATACACACCTCTTCACGGGAACAGTCATGGATAATATCCGCTACGGCAGACTGGACGCAAGCGACGAGGAATGTATCGCGGCGGCAAAGCTTGCAAATGCCCATAGCTTTATAAAAAGACTCCCCGAGGGCTATAATACAATGCTCACAGGCGACGGCGCAAACCTTTCGCAGGGTCAGCGTCAGCTCCTTGCGATCGCCCGTGCCGCAGTAGCCGATCCGCCCGCACTTATCCTCGATGAAGCAACATCATCTATCGATACAAGAACCGAAGCACTCGTCCAAAGAGGTATGGACGGACTTATGTACGGCAGAACGACATTCGTTATCGCACATAGACTTTCGACCGTAAAGAATTCCGACTGCATCATGGTACTTGAGCAGGGAAGAATCATCGAACGCGGTCCTCACGATAAGCTTATCAAAGAAAAGGGCAGATATTATCAGCTCTATACGGGAAAATCAATTGCAAATTAAGAATTAAATTCGGAATGCGGAATTCGGAATTATTTATATTCCGTTAATTCGCAGCAAAAATCGTAGAGGCGGATTCTATATCCGCCCGTTGCGAAAAACTATATTCCGGGTGAATTTTTCATACAGATATAATAATACCGCCGACCGTGTAAAAGGGATAACCTTTACGCGGTCGGCGGTTTTTGTTATTCTCAATATTTTCTTATGTCGTAAGAGCCTCCGCCGAGTTCGCAGACTTCGATCCCGCATTTCGGGAGAGCTTTTTTTATTGCCTTTGCGGTCTCGTCCGAGATGCCCGTGAAATCGAGCGTGAGCTTTTTGAGCTTTTTCAGCGTTGAGAGCTTCTGCATGTTTTTTATTCCGCAGGATGAGCCGTCCGAGATGCTCAGCTCCTTTATATCCATTCCCTCTATCCAGTTTACATTGAATGAGGCGTTATTGTTGTATATCTGAAGGCTGTCGATGTTCTCGCAGTCCTTGAGGTTTATCATATCCGTAAATTCGCTGAGCCATATCGAAACATTTTTCAGGCTCTTATTCCCGAAAAGGCGCACGTCATTGCAGCCCATGATAAAAAGATTTTCAAGGCTTTTCAGATCCTTTATAAAGGACATATCATACGTTCTGCCGTTGTTGATATCCATGAGCCGAAGTGTTTTAAGTCCTGCAAGGTTTCTCATTCCATCAGTGAAAGAGCTTTTTACATAGGAAAGTGAAAGCTCGTCCAGCGCAAGGCTTCCGATAAATGAAAGATCATCGTCGTTTGAGTCGACGGAAAGACTGCGCAGGCGGTTCATCTTGGTCTTGGCGGCGGCGCTAAGGTTGGTCGTGTTTCCCGAGACATCGAGCGTTTCGAGAGCGTCAAGCTTTGAAAGGAACGACATATCCGTTCTTTCCGAGGTGAGGGTAACAGAAAGGGAGCGAAGCTTTTTGAAACTGCCTATCAAAGCAGCATCGTCACCGCCGATGTTTTTCAGCTCCAGCGTTTTCAGCTTTTTGAGCCCTTTGAGCGGAGCGATATCCTTTATCGCAGACGCTCTTACATCAAGATAAAGCTCCGTCACATTTTTCAAGTTGGAGACGGGGTCTATGCTCTCGCAGACCTTATCCGCCCATGTGCTTGTGTAGCGGAATTTTTTCAGCCCCGTAAGCTTTTTCAGGAAGGAAAGATCCTCCGAACCGCTGCACTGGTGCAGACCGAGCCATACAAGATCGTCGAGCTTGCTAAGATAGGATATGTTGCTGACATCTGCCCTTATAACGACAAGGTTCTGCAGTTTCGGGAGCTTCTCCGCAACGGCTTTGATATCGACCGTATTATCCCCGACATAGTAATACTTTTTGAACGACAGGTCATACATCGTATCAAGGTATTCATATTCGCCCTTTTCGCCCTTTACAAAGCATATCTGCTTTGCGTTGACGGAAATTTTGTTGCCGTAAAGAACGACCTTTTCCGATTTGTCATTTTTTGCCGCAAAGCACCCCGACGGCAGAACGGTCACGGCTATCACGAGCGCACACAGCAGGCATAGAATTTTCTGCATTTTTATTACCCCCAAAAATAAATTTGTTATAACAAAATCTTATCACAAACGAAATATTTTGTCAATATTATATAATAAAAATTGAAATTTTTTATCTCTCTTTGAACGACTCGAAAGCTATGATATCACTCACGGTTTCCTCGAACCATTCTTTTCCGAAAGCCATTGTTGTGAGCCTTATGCGTGAATATCTTGCGGCATCGGCGAGGTCTTGGTCATCGCTTTCCAGACATTCTCTTATTGTGGGTGCGGCATCTGCGGAGAGGTCATCGGGGAATGTTGTCATCACGCCCTTTTCTATAAGCTTTGCGTCATACTTTGCGATAAGTCCGTCTGCGTTGCAGAAGCAGAGCAGGAGCGAGGCTATAGTTATTACTGCCGCACCTACGCTTGCGGCGCGAAACTTTTTAAAGCGTGAAATTATTATAAGCACGAACACTGCCGCGAGAATGAACATTGCCCATGATGTATAAACGCGCTTTGAGGTCAGTCCGAAGCGGTCGATATAGAGGAACATTTTACTTTCGGCGGTCGCGATAAGGATAAGTGTGAACACTGAGAGAATGACCGTAACGATTTTGAGCGCGGTATTTTTTCCGTCCCTGCGGCAGAATGCATTGACGGCGGCAATAACGGCGAGGTTTATCACTGCTACTGCACAAAGCTCAAAAAATCCTCTTCGTGCGTACTCCGATGCGCTGAATTTTTCGGGGAGAACTCCGCCGAATGCGGAAATGAAATAGCCAAGCTGTGAGAAGAAAAACAGCGCATAAACTATCAGAATCGGCGTTGTAAATGCACAGACGAGGGCAGGCGGAGCAAAGCGCATTTTCCCGTTTTTCGCTTCGTACAAAGCCTCGTCCGTGCGAAGCTTTCCCTTTGCGGAAACTGCACCAAAAATAACGCCGAACAGCAGGAACGACACGGGCAGACCGACGAGAAAAAGCCAGAACTCGGTAAGGCTTATGCTGTCAAAGATCCGTCCGAGCATATCCTCAAAGCCGCCGTCCGCACTCATAAGCAGTACGCAAACAACGACCGTTATCGGCAGCGAGAGCATAAGTCCTATCACTGCATAGCCGACATTTTTCGCGCCGCTCTTTCGGCGGAAAATTCCGCAGGCGGCTTTCGGGCAGGCGGTAAAATTGCGCTTAGGCACGCCGAAAACTGCTTCGCCAACGCTATGGAAAGCACTTTCGCCGAAGCCTTTCCACTCGGGATTGTTCAGTGCGAACGCCCACATCGCATAATATACAGCCGCAAAGCAGAACGCCATAAACCGTATAAGTCCGTTTGCACTCACGCCCGTTCCGAGGGCGAAAACTGCCGACAGAACGAAGTAAAGCTTTGATGACCTGCTCCCGTCAGCCTTGCGGAGCTTTGCCAATACTGCCGACAATATAAGCACTGCGATAAGGAACAGTGCGGCGGCGATTCCGCAGCTATGCTGTAAAAAAAGCTTTATAAAGGTATAACCCGTGAAAAGAAATATCAGTGCAAAAACGCTCTCGGCGGTCGAGCAGAACGGCGGCTTTTCCGCAGGCGGAGTATCCTTTTCAGTATCGGCATTTTCGCTCGGTTCGGACTGCTCGGTCAGTTCGCTCTGCACGATCTCTTCTTCGGGAAGATCATTTTCAACATTCTCGGAAGAATTTGCGGAAAGCTCATCGGGGGTCATTCTTCATCGCTCCTTTCAAAGTCGAGGATATCGCCGGGCTTGCAGCCGAGGATATCGCAGAGCTTGTCAAGGGTGGAAAAGCGTATCGCTTTCGCCTTGCCCGTTTTGAGTATCGAGAGGTTCGCAGGAGTGATATCAAGCTTTTCCGCAAGCTCGCCCGAGGAGATCTTACGCTTCGCCATCATAACATCAAGATTAACTATTATAGCCATTTAAGTCACCTTTCTTCAATATACTTGCTCGGTTCATATCGTTCCCTCATTTTCTTCCTGAATTTGCACAGCCTTTGCAAAGACGTTTTTCAGCACACGGATTATAAGTCCGAAGAAAGCCGCTGCTGCCGCAATTACGATGAAAGGATATGCCCAAATGCTGTAAACGGCGAGGACGATGCCGACAAGATAACAGCACCACGAGAGGATTCGGATAAGCTTGACATTTTCCTCGATGAAAACTTTTTTCCGACTTATGTTTGAGAGGAGCTTATTGAGGAAGAAAAGCGCCGTGAAAGCAAGCACTGCACAGGCATAAAAAGCTATGTAAAATCCCACGGGGTCAAGTCCCATATCCCACACCATTGCAAGCGGTCCCCACGACGATGATATGAGCGACACCGTGGCGTAAACAACTGCGGCGGCAAATATCACCGCAAGCACCCATACGATGACCCTTGAAAGCGTGAGCGACATTGTATCTGTCCATTTTTTGTTCTTCTTACTGTTCATAATAATGACCGTTCCTTTCTGTATGCGGGATATCACCCCAAGGTTTCTCCCTTTGACAGTATGATAGCACAGCGGATATCATTTGTCAATACCTTTTTATCGATAAACGATAATATTTTCTTGTTTTGCATAAAATCAATATCGAAATTCGGTGCTTTTTGCACAATTATTCAGCTGTACGCTTTATCGGACAGCAAAAGCTTGAAAAAAAGCGCCTTTTGTGATAGAATAAACACAAAAGGAGAGATCGGAATGGAAAATCAGTTTTACTCAATGCTTTCACGAATGAAGCTTATAAACCGCTGGGGACTTATGCGCAACACAAGGAACGAAAATATCTCTGAACACAGCCTTGAAACGGCGATGATAGCGCACAGCCTTGCGATCATCGGGAACACCTACTTCGACAAGAGCTACAACGCCGAAAGATGCGCTCTGCTCGGTGTTTTTCACGATGTTACCGAGATAATAACGGGCGATCTGCCCACTCCCGTGAAGTACGGCAGTCCCGAGATACGCTCCGCCTACAAGCAGGTCGAGGACAACGCGAAAAACCGACTTGTTTCGATGCTCCCCGAGGAGATGCAGAGCGAAATTTCGCCGCTTTTGTCTCCCGATGAAAATACTTCGGACGAGGAGCGGGAGCTTTGGCGTCTGGTGAAAGCCGCCGACAAGCTTTCGGCGCTGATAAAGTGCATAGAAGAGCGTGTGACGGGCAATTCCGACTTCATCAGTGCGGAAAAGTCGACACTCCTCTCGATAGAGGAAATGGCAATGCCCGAGGCTGATTATTTCGTCAAAAACTTTCTCCCGAGCTATGGCAAGACGCTGGATGAGCAGGCTTAATACTAATTCGTAATGCGTAATTTTTAAGGGCATCACAATTTTGTGATGCCCTTGTTTTTTATTTACAGATATGGTATATTATGTATATGTGATATGATGCTGAACACCAATAAAACTGCAAACAAAAAATCGGTGCAAAAATCATATACGCGAGTTTTTGCTGTTCAGTATAAAAAATGTGGGAACGTGATAATTATGTTGAGCTTTTATCTTACACTCATAGATGAACCGAGCGATAAGGAAAAATTTACAGAGATATATGAGCATTACAAAGGCATGATGATGCAAAAGGCGATGTCGATCTTACATAGCTCCGCACTCGCCGAAGAAGCTGTTCAGGAGAGCTTTGTAAAGATAGCAAAAAATATTTTAAAAATTTCTTCTCCCGTTTGTAGTAAAACGGCTTCTTTTATCGTTATTATAGTTAGAAACACTTCTTATGATATTCTGCGCAGGGAAAAACCCGATAGAAATGTTTCGCTTGACGAAGAAATATCCGCAGAGAATATTGAAATGCCCGATATAAATGAAGTCCTTTCGACCGTTGGATTGAATTTCATTCTGGAAGTTATCAACGGAATGGACGACAAATACCGTGACGCATTATCGCTCAAATATCTGTACGGATACAGCAATAACGAGATCGCCAAGCTGATCGGCATTAACGAAAAAAATGCCGGAATGCGCATTTACAGAGCAAAAGCTATTTTAAAAGCAAAATTGGAGGAGAATGGTTATGCCTTTAAGTAAGGGAGCGAACGAACGCCTTTGGGACGCTGTTATCAAAGAAGCACTGATCGAATCCATGAGGCTCGAACTTGACGAAGCGGAGCAAAATGCCGAACCGCACAGCTTTTCACCGCAGTTTGAGCATAACATGAAAAAATTGAGCAGGAGCATTGGCATAAAGGAAAAAAGCCGTGCGGCTGTTAAGGTCATCTGTAAATTTGCAGTCACAGCTGCGGCGGTAATGGGCATTTCTTTCGGCGGTCTGCTCACACAGCATGAGGTTTATGCCGCCGTCAGCAATGTTGTCAGAGATATATTTTCAACGCACGACAAATACACATATCAGGGCAGCTTTGATTCCGATGATATGGATTTTGACTACTCCATAGAGCCGGGATATATTCCCGAGGGGTATGAACTGCGAACGGTCAATTATCTGGGGAACGCAAAGCTTATGATCTATGAAACGGACGATGAGATAAAACTTTATTTTGATTACAGCTTTGCCGATGCTACTTCATTAACTGTTGATAACGAAAGACACAGCTATAAAGAAATAAACAAAAACGATACAACCTACTATTTTTATAAATCGGACGATGAAAATGATTACAGTATGTTGATATGGTATGATGAAAGACATTCTTATCTCATTACTGCACAACTTTCCGAAGAAGAAATTGTTAAAATTGCCGAAAATATAAAATCTTGAAAAATATTGTAGTAAATCGGATAAAATTGTCGTTTTAGTATATGTAAGGCAATTTTATCAAGGAGAGTGGTTTTTATAAAAAACAAAATAAAATACCTGATCGCATTAATGCTGTCGTGCTTTATGCTCGGAATGTTGTCGGTCACTGCATTTGCCGATCAGATACAGCCATGTTATTCCGACACAAACCCAACAAAGCTTTTATTGAGTTTTTCTTCCGGTAAAGCGACCTGCTCGGTCATGATAACGGGCGGATCGGGTACGACAAGCATAACCAACTGCACAATGACCCTTACCGATGACAACGGAACGGTAATAGCATCTTGGAGCAATCTATCTTCATCGGGAGACTCTTTATCTTCCATAAAGAAAGCATCGGGTGTAACCAAAGGCAAAACCTATACTTTAAGCGTAACAGCTACCATAAACAGAAACGGTTCAAGTGAAAATGTTTCCGATTCTGTAACCAGAACGTATTAAACAAAGATCAAATAATTAATAATTATAATTGCCTTACAAAAATTTTTTATGGGGAGGAGGGATAGGAGAATTTTTAACTGCGGAATTTGCCGTTGAGAACTGTTTTGGGGTTACATCGGCATAGGTTACTGAATATTAAAAAGCAAGTTTAGAAGTTATTGTATAATCGAAAGGAATGGTTATTATGAAAAAAATGTTTAAAAAAGCAATTGCAACTCTTTTGGCTGTTACAGCTTTATCTGCGGGTGCTGTTAACGCATTTGCAGCTGACAGCAATGATTCGGTTTGTGTGACTTCCATACCACATACCCATGTATGCAGTAGCACAAGACAACAGATTGTCAATTCCACACCTGCCGGTTCTCATCAGCATCCGATCGAATATGATACAAATGGAAATGTTATTAAATTTGCTATTTGCTATTTGCGTGTAGATACTTACCAAATAAGTTCAATATGCGGAATTTGTGGTCAGGTTTGTTCGTCATATACATCAAATGTTACTGTTCATAGTGTCTGAATATAAAAATGACACCGATATACAGGCTGGCTTGAACAGCCTGTATATCTAAAAATCAAAACGTTTTATGTAGGTGAGAGTATGAAATCTAAAATTATATTTTTAATTATCCCAATCCTGCTTCTGTTTTCTTCATGTCAGGCGGACACAGAAAATACCGATACCGAAAATACAAAAGAAATGCTTATTATGGCTTATCCGTCAGAGGTTGAAGAATTTTATTTTAACAAATTTCAGCAAAGCGAATCCAATGAGCTGATAGCTATGTTCAATCAGGAAAGTGAGGACTTTATAATACAAAAGCAGGAATATGAATCGAATGATAAGCTTTTTATGGACATTCTGAGCGGACGAAGCTTTGACCTGCTTTATGTCGGCGATTGGCTCGATATGACATCGATGTACAATAAAAATATTCTCTGCGACCTGAATGAACTCATAGCTTCCGACCCCGAAATTTCCCGTGATATCTATGTTGAACCCGTCCTTGACGCTTTGGAGGTAAATGGAAAGCTTTATCAGATGCCACGTAATTTTAATATTGAATCCGCCGTTGTAAAAGCGGATAAATGGGACAACGATACCGATAATTCGATCGAGCATTTATGTGAAAAAGCAGAACGCCTTGGATATGAACTTCCGTTTGATCTTTCACCTTATTCATTCAGCTTTCCTTATATCGTTTCCTCTGAATTTATCGATTTTGACAACAGCACCTGCAATTTTACCGACGGACGGTTTGAAAATCTTCTTGTCATAATGAAAAAATTTACGGATTATTACGGCAGCGAAGCCATAAATTATCCGAATGGTGCTTCCGATCTGTTCAAAGAGAACAAGCTTATGATAATGTCTGCTTCAATTGCGAACTTTGATCATATCAAGGACTTGACTATGCGCTCGGGGGCAAAACTTAAACATATCGGACTGCCATCTGAAATATCCAATTATCATATAGCTATACCTATTGTATCATTTTCGATTTTTGGAAGTTCCGAAAACAAAGCAGGTGCATTTGAATTTATAAAATACTACACATCTTACAATACCTACGTTAATGAAAACCCAAGTGCGGGCGAAAATGTTACCAATATATCGTTTATACCTATCAACAAAGCAGCGCTTGAGTATGCGGCTGAGGATTCATTGAGCGAAAAAATGAATCTGTTTTATACGAATCTCGATGACGAAACGATAAAAGAATACCATGATGATATACTCGAGCAGATATATTCGGTAAACGGCGCAGGTACTTCTATTGGCTCGGACATAAAAAATATACTCACAGATGAGATACCATACTACCTGAGCGGAAACAAATCAGCTTCCGAGGTGTGCGAAATGATACAAAACCGAGTAAGCACATACTTAGCGGAAAAAGGCTAATTTTCGCGAACTGCTTTACACAGCAGTTCACATTAAAAACCACAGGGAGATATGCAATAATGAACAAACGAAATATTATCCTCGGCATATGTGCCGCCGATCTTCTTGCCGCAGTTATTATACTGATAGTCATTGCCGAAAAGCCTGTCAGCAGTATGTCGGTGATAATGCCCGCAATGCTGACAATGTTCGGTGTGCTGCTTTTCGGACAGAAAAGAGCAGGACTGAAAGGTGCAGAGCGCCTACTGCCTGCGGCTTGCGGTCTGTTTCTTGCGGCGGAATATGTTTTCCTCGAATACCGAATTTATGATAAGGCACTTGCGGATATTTTTCCGTTTTCAAATGTTATCAAAGGGCAGTGCGGAAATGTCCTGCTCGGTGTGGTTCTGTCGATGGTGCTGTTTTTGATAGGCTTTCTTGCGAAAAAGCTTCAGACAAATAAGTGAAGCAAAAAAATAAAATGGTTTGAAAGAAATCGACCAACCTTTCCGAGGTGTGCGAAATGATACAAAACCGAGTAAGCACATACTTAGCGGAAAAAGGCTGATCTTCTCAAACGATTTTTTATAAATAACAGGAGAATTGTATATGAAAAAATTATTTAAGATAATGTTAGCGGTGTACAGCGCAATGCTTTTATCAGTATATTTAAAACTTCTGCCGAATCCGTCCGACTTTTTTATAACAAGAGATACGATATTGACAAGGCGTGAGCGTGGTTTCTGGCAGTTCAACTTCATTCCGTTCGCATCGTATTTTCATATAGGTGAAAATTTTCCAACAAATCTATGGCTCGTCTTCGGACATATCGGACTGGCAGTTGTGTGGGGAGTTTTGCTTGCACTTTCTTTCAAAAATCTGACTGTTAAAAAATGCGCTCTGTATTCACTGGCATTTTTCGTCTTGGTGGAGGTGATACAGTTCGTTGTCGCCGCAGGTGCATTTGATATCGACACGATCATACAGCATTTCATCGGTGCAATAGCAGGTGCAGCCGTCGTTTTGAAAATCTTATCGAAAAAAAGCAAAATACAAACAGAGCAATAAGCCACAAGG
This sequence comes from uncultured Ruminococcus sp., assembly GCA_900541495.1. Taxonomy (GTDB): domain Bacteria; phylum Bacillota; class Clostridia; order Oscillospirales; family Ruminococcaceae; genus UMGS363. The sequence goes on from UQKC01000038.1 coordinate 20,714, forward strand.
TTTCATATACCCTGATCGCCCCAAAATAGGGGAGATCATCTGCAATTGCTGTTGCTTCGCTTTGCGGCGCATTATGCCTTGGGGTCATAAGCAGGAAAAAGAAATAAGCCGAACTTGAGGAAACAGCAATGGCTGCAAAGTTCACCTCCGCACAGTTTTCCCATAATCAAAAACCTATGAAAAACTGTCGGCGTAATTTGCCGTTGAGAACTGTTTGGGTTTACAGTGGTATAGGTTACTGAATATTTTAGAAAACAAGTTTAAAATTTATGGTTTAATTTTACAGGAGGAATAAAATATGAAAAAAGTTATATCGTTTTTATTAAGTATGGTATGTTGTCTGACAATTGGCTGTGCAAATATAGCAGCTGAGGAGTATAGAGTTAATCCCGAACATATAGGTACATATAATATGCTCGGAATGCTCGATTCATGGATTATTATTCGTTCAACGAATTGTTCTGTTCACGTTGTCTATTCACAGAATGCAAATCAATTTATAAGTTCGACTTGTTCTGATGGCTACATGAACAATAATCATTTTTTAATGAACTTTGATTCCTATGCAATAGTAAATCAGAGTGGAAATATCATTAGCTCTGTACATGAATCAACATTTATACAGGGTACAGTTACAGTAACATCAAAATACACTGATATAAATATTAATGGCATGACCTACGAAAAAACAAATTAATTAGTATGCGCACAGGGGAGGAACTATTATGTTCAAAAAAATATATACATTATCTGCTTTAATTCTATTTATGCTGACGCTCGGTGCTTGTTCTGAAAAGTCACAGGCTGATATGGCGGAGGACGAATTGGTTTCTCCCCTTTGCACGCATGATGAGAATTATATTGAGCCAACTGTAAAAACAGGACGCTACTATCTCAACGGAGATAAAAATTCCTATTACTTTGATGTGACTGAAAGCACGATCGAATTATGCGGCACAGACCTTGGAGAGCTTTTTGACTCGTGGCAGAACAACAGCGAACCCGTTAGTGATGATATCGCACAACAGCGTGAAAATGTCAGAAATGATTGGATAGAAAAATGGTCGGGAAAGCTGCCCTATCATGTCGAAACTATGCATACTACCACAGATATGCCTACGTTGATAATAAAAGAGATCGTTACTCCCGACGGATACACGATCGGAAGCGGCTTGATACTTAAAGACGAGAATACACTTACGGGCTTCGGAAATGAGGGCGATTTTATTCTCGTTGAATAGAATTTCATAAAAAACTTCCAGCCCGAATACGGGAAACACATCATCTGCAATTGCTGTCGCTTCGCTTTGCGGCGCATTGCGCCTTGGACTTTTAAGCAGAAAGAAATAAGCCGAACTTACGGAAATTACCGGTGCTGTGCGGCTTTTGAGCGGTGCAGCACGGCGTCACCGTCAAATCCCGGACAAATTTATCTGCAACCGATACGACATTAATATTTTCAAAGACAGCTTCGGGTGTAACCAAAGGCAAAACTTATACTTTAAGTGTTACAGCAACAGTAAACAGAAACGGTTCGAGTGAAAATGTTTCCGATTCTGTAACCAAAACGTATTAAACTAAATTCAAAGAATTAATAATTATAATTGCCTTACAAAAATTTTTTATGGGGAGGAGGGATAAGAGAAATTTTAACTGCGGAATTCGCCGTTGAGAATTTTGCTTAATTATTTCGCTGTTAAATAGCGAAATAAAATGAACATCACTGAAAACGAAAGGATTATAATTATGGAAATCAATGAACTTAAAACCAACGTAAATAATTATTCTGCCTACCCTGTTATGCAGAATAAAACAAAAGAAATCAATACAAGTAATATTGACAACATCGAAGAACAAATAGTATCAAATAATACCGATACATTTACTTTTTCTAAAAGCTCTGATGAATTAACAGGAATTTATTCGATAAATTCGGTTGCTACTACATCAATCACTATAACAGAAGATAACGTCCATAAACTTCCAACGTTGATAGCGGCTAAACGAGCAGGCATATCTGTTGACTCTAACGGAAGCCCAATAATTCATAATAATAATGAAAACAAAGCATTTTATTCTGAAATGGATAAAATAGAAAATGTTACAAAAAACATCTATTGCAAACCCGGTTATAAATACAGCCAAACTACTAACGATTACGGTGTTACCAATCCAAAAGGTAATTGTGCAAGATTTGCCTTGGCAACAGCCAAGAGCATAAAATACGGTGGAACCTATACTCCGGATAAAATAAAAATGGGATCCAATGGTGTTAATTGGTCATCAAATGGAGCTATAAGAAAATATTGTGATAAAGAAGAGGCTCTATTAGCTATCAATGCTCAATTATCATTAGGAAATCCTGCTCTGATATATGTAAAAAGTTCAGAAGGTCAACATTGGGCAACAGTTACCGGCAGAAATGCAAATGGATCATATACAATCATTGATCCCTGGGACGGTACAACACGTGATTTAACTGAAATGGAGCATTACACAAATGAAAATGATATAGCCGGTTATGCAATAATTAGCACTACATATTAATATAAATTTTTTTAATAAGGTCTTTATTTAATTGTCCCAGACATTTAGAAACCGTTGATTAATACATTTTGTTCTTTAATCAGCGGTTTCTTAAACAAAAACCTATTATTTTTGAAAGGAAATAATTGTGACTAAAAAAATAAAAACATATTTACTTCCCGTCTGCCTTACAACTTTACTTCTTTGCGGCTGTTCCCAAACGGAAAACGCCGAAACTGCTGTTACTGAAAAAACGGTTCAAGTCACGGCGGAAATTACCGATACTGCGGCTTTGCCCCTAAATTTAACAGAAGAACAGAAACAAATACAATCTCTGCTGACAGAAGCAAAACAATTCTTTTTCGATTATTACAAAGGCTATGAAATACAAACACACGCCGACCACGGCAAATTCATTACGCAGGAGGCAGCATTGAGTGACGGCGAAATATATGAAAATCGGTTATATGAGGTCGTGAGTGGTGAGGTAACGACTAAAGACGATCTGATAAATAAAATGAAACCGATCTTTACCGATGAATTTTCCGAAGAAATGCTGAACGCTCTTGGCGGAACTCACGATTACTATTATTTCGACAATGACGGCAAAATCTATATTTCCGATACGGTAGGCGGCGAGGGCGGACTTTTGGGTTATGATGAGGCGCATATTTCTTCTGTAGATGAAGTTGAAAATGATACTCTTATACTTAATATGACAGCGTTCGGCTCGGCGAAAAAATGGGGTTACGACAATGATGAAAACGAAGCCTTTACGGTCACTCTGAAACGTACAGACGGCGGCTTACGGGTCGATAAGTGCGACGATACCGCCCGTATGTTTATCACTTATCAATATAAACCCGAATATGACAGCTTTTCATAATGCAAAATTACCGTTATATCATAATACGGTTTGCAAATAATGTTTTCATAAGCTGATAGGCTTGGAACTAAGAACCTGTCTTCATAAGAAATGTGTGCGGATTTTCGAGCATAATTTTGTCGCAGACAAGGCAAAAATCCGCAGGCGTGCTGCCGCACGGCAAGGACTTTTAACGC
>UQKC01000039.1 GCA_900541495.1 uncultured Ruminococcus sp.
TTCGTTCAAATCGCGTGCATCTTCACGTGGCTAAAATAGTGTCAACAGGCTCTAAATAAAGAATAACAATCTCTGAATCCCCTTGATTTTTTTTGACAAAAGTGGTATAATCATAAATGTATAAGTGGAAAAAGCTCGAATTTCGGCAGAAAATGGCGAATTCATAAAAGAACTGTTCTTCGCCGCTCGAAAAAGCTTTTTAATAAATTATTTTGGGGGTCATTCTATGAAGTCGATCAAGCAAAAGATCTTTTTATGCTGCATTCTCCTTGTTGGAATCTCACTACTCGTTTTAGGTACATTCGCAGGTATTATGACCTATAACACAACTATCGAAACTCTGAGCAACGATCTGCTCATCTCTACGGAACTTGCCTCAGACCGCATAAGCTGGGAGATACGTTCCTATGAAAACATTGCGACAGGACTTGGCGTTATCCCGAGCCTTTCCGACGCAAACACTTCCGATAGTGAAAAGAAAGAGATACTCAAGCAAAGCGCAAACGAACACGGACTTGTGGCCTGCAACCTTATCTATGCAGACGGCAGCTCCATTGACGGCAAAAATTACAGCGACAGAGAATATTTCCAGCAGGCTATGCTCGGAAACTCCACTATTTCCGAACCTGTTTTTTCAAAACTGACGAATGAGCTTGTTATCGTTGTTGCCGCCCCTGTATGGAAAAACGGCGTTTCCGGCAGCGAAGTCACAGGCTGCGTTCTTATCCAGCCGGATACGGAATTCCTTAACGATATCGTAAGAGAGATCAAACTGAGCGACAACTGCAACGCATACATTATTGACAGCGACGGCACTACGATCGCCGATGTTGACAGCGAAGTTGTAAAAAATGCCGAAAACATCGAAGCTCTCGCTGAAGCTGATACAACAGGTCAGGCAGGTTATAAAACACTTGCCAAGGTCCATCAGAAAATGAGAAACGGTGAATCGGGCTTTACCAGCTACAAGCTCAACGGCGAATCAAAATTCATTGCGTATTCGCCAGTTCCAAATACCGACGGATGGTCGCTCGCAACTTATGCTCCAAAGAGTGACTTTATGGACAATACTTACAGATCTATCGTTCTTACAGTAATGGTACTTGTAGTTGCTTGTATCGTTGCAACTATTTTTGCAAGAAAAGTTGGCAAAAACATCGGCAACTCTATCCACGACTGCACAGAGCGAATCGAAAAATTTGCTAAAGGCGATCTCCAAAGTCCTGTTCCTGTTATCAAGGCTAAGGACGAAACAGGTATCCTTTCCACAGCAACACAGACCGTTGTTTCCAACACAAACAACATCATCGGCGATATCGGACGTATCCTTGAAGCTATGTCGCAGGGCAACTTCGACGTACATACAAGTAAGGGCGAACAGTATTATATCGGCGATTATCAGGTGCTTCTCCAGTATCTCCGCGATATCAACCATAAGCTCAGCAGCACAATGTCGCAGATAAACGAAGCCGCAGATCAGGTTTCCGCAGGCGCAGATCAGGTTTCCTCGGGCGCTCAGGCTCTTTCGCAGGGCGCAACAGAGCAGGCTTCGTCCATTGAAGAACTTGCCGCAACTATCAGCGTTGTTTCCGATAAGATCCATGAAAACGCCGAATACGCTAACAATGCAATGGAAAAGACCAATGACACGGGCAGCAAGATGACCGATGCCGGCGAAAGAATGAAAGACCTCGTTAAAGCAATGGACGAGATCAGCACAAAGTCCGACGAGATCCGAAATATCATCAAAACTATCGAAGATATCGCATTCCAGACAAATATCCTCGCCCTCAATGCCGCTGTCGAAGCTGCAAGAGCAGGCGAAGCAGGCAAGGGCTTTGCTGTAGTTGCCGATGAAGTAAGAAACCTTGCAAGCAAATCCGCCGAAGCCGCAAGCTCCACAAACTCGCTTATCGAAGCTTCTATCGAAGCTGTCCATAACGGCAGTGAGCTTGTATCGGAATTTGCCAATATAATGAACGGCGTTGAAGCAGCATCGGAAGAAGTTACAACGCTCAACAGCAAGATCTCCTCCGCATCAAACGAAGCAGCCGATTCTATCAAGCAGATATCGGTCGGCATCGAGCAGATCTCCTGCGTAGTCCAGACGAACTCCGCAACCGCAGAAGAATCCGCCGCAGCCTCGGAAGAGCTTTCGGGACAGGCATCAATGCTCAAAGAGCTTATGAGTTCCTTTACTCTCCGAGAGGAATAAAATTATCAATACCGCCGTACAATAGTATACGGCGGTATTTTTACAACGGGAGTTAAATATGCGTAAAAACAATATTGAGTTTGATGATTTTCTTAAGTTCAAAACAATAACAGGCGGTGGCTGCCTTGTTACAGTGCTTTCACTTATCGGGACGGCTGGCCTTTTGATAATGTTGGTGTTTTAAACAGATAAAAATACCGTATATGACATACAAAACATATACGGTATTTTTTTAGAACCTGTCTTCATAAGAAATGTATGCGGATTTTCGAGCATAATTTTGTTGCAGACAAGGCAAAAATCCGCAGGCGTGCTGCCGCACGGCAAGGATTTTTAACGCAGTATGCAGCAAAATTTGCTGAAAAGACGTGTGCATATGCTTATGAAGACAGGTTCTTATACAATAATATCATTGAAAAAGTGCCATATCTCGTCTGCACTGTCTGCCGCCGCACGGATACATACACCCTTTGCGGCATTGGTCGAAGCAAATTCTATCTTCTCACATTCGGGTATACTCGGATTTTGACCGTAAATGTACATCATTCCAACGTGGGAACGTTTCTCGAAAAAACCCACCCCGGAAAGCGGAGCTTCACTCGGGATAAGCTTCTGATTATCAAGAAAGCAAAGCTTTTCGCCGACATACACCGCCGTCCTTGAACGGTAGCTTGTGAACTCGAAGCGTTCCTTCATCGCGGTTCTGCCGCAGGAAAGAATGTCGGTCATCGCAAAGCTGCTGCCCTCCTGCAAATGTACCTCGGTGCGCGTGTCGAAAATACTTCCGCCGAACGGTATCACGGGGCAGGGCATATAAACAAGACTTCCGCCGCTTTCAACGGTGATCTTTACCCGCTGAGATGCACCAACGCTTTCCGCCTTGAATATCTTCGTGTAGGACTGCGCCGTGAATTTAAAGCTTGCGCCCGACTTGACGGTCATCTCGATATCATAATGATCGCCCTCGAGAATTCCTGCACTCGCAGCCATCATCATGACCTCGGTGCAATTATCACGGTAAAATGGGTTCGCTATCTTCAGCGGTGAGGTGAATTCCGTATTGGTAATGACCGTTCGCCCGTTTCTTTTTTCGGCGGTAAGCTTTAATGTGCTCATTTTAAGTCCTCAAAAAGGACGTTTTTCTTTATCCAATCGATAACAGCATCAACACCGTCAAGGGTCATAAGGTTCGTGAACATAAACGGTCTGTCCCCTCTCATTCGCTTTGAATCGGACGCCATTACTTCAAGGCTCGCACCTACGAGCGGCGCAAGATCGGTCTTGTTTATAACGAGAAGATCGGAACGCGTAACGCCCGGGCCGCCCTTTCTCGGTATCTTTTCGCCCTGCGCAACATCGATAACATAGATAGAAGCATCTGCAAGGTCGGGCGAAAACGTTGCGGAGAGATTGTCGCCGCCGCTTTCGATGAAGATTATCTGTACATCGGGGAAGCGCGCAGCCATTTCATCGACCGCTTCAAGATTCATCGAGCAGTCCTCACGGATAGCCGTGTGGGGACAGCCTCCCGTTTCAACGCCGACTATTCTTTCGGGCGGAAGTGCAGAGTTCTTGATAAGGAATTCAGCGTCCTCCTTTGTGTAGATATCGTTCGTGACAACGCAAATGCTGTATTCCTTTGACATTTTTCTTGTAAGGCGTTCGATAAGTGCGGTCTTGCCTGAACCAACAGGGCCGCCAACGCCGATCTTTACATAAGCCATTTTAATTCTCCCTTTCAGGATATATAGATCCTTGAATATAGTTTTTCATGTTCCATTGAACGCAGGTCGAAGCCTGCACCTCCGATGCCAAGATCGTCCGTTTCAACATTCATCGCAAGCTCCGCCGCTTTCGGAATATCCTCTATCGCTCTCGCAAGAGCCGCCTGACCGTCAAGCTGACTTAACGGAACAAGCTTTGCGGCGTGATTAACCATTGACGAAAGCAGACTGTAGCAGTACATCGCAACGCCGTCATAAACGTCTGCACCGATGTCACGGATAAAAAGTCCGACCGCAACGGGGTGACTTCCGTTCGCTTTTTCCTCGGCAATGCTCCTGCCGTATTCTTCAAGCAGAGGACAGCTGCCCATTGCAGCCTCTGTCTTTATCAGACGTCTGCAAAGATTTCTGCTGCCGTTTCTAAGCTCAAAAGGCGATCTTGCCGCTGTAAAAAGCTCATCAAGCAACAGCGGATCATCTCCGAGCGCTGTCCTCGCGGCGAAGCCTGCATCACCCGTCGGAAGAGTGTATAGATACGCTTTCAGAAACTCCGAAAGGCTGTTTTTATCCTTGACGATGTTCTTCTGAACGTAGGTTTCCATACCGTTGGAAAGCGTGAACGCACCTATAGGGAACAGCGGATCAAGCGCCTGAATGAGCCGCAGAAACGGCATTTTGTCAATGGTGTTCATGGTGACATTCACCATGGTGTTCTTCAACATGGTGTTCTTCACCATGGTGATGCTCATGATGCTCGTGAGAATGCAAAGCATTTCCGTGAGCATCGGTGTGGGCGTGACCCTTACATTCGGTGTAACCCGTGAATTTCTCGTGGGTCTTTACGGCATTGAACCCGAGCTTTTTCAGATACTCAAAAGTCGGCTCATCGTAAGGGCATTTTACATTGTCGTGACCGATAGCAAGCGATAAATGGCGGTTTCCAAGCTCAAAACAGAGCCGACCCATTTCCTCTATCGAGCCGACGCTGACGCTGATAAGGTCGGATGGCGCGATAGTGACGACCACAAGCTTGTTTTCGTCCTCATAGATGATGTCGTTCTCATTGAGCGGCTCGCCGATCTTTATTCCGATATCTTCGCCCGAATCGGTGGTCTTGCGGAGAAGCTTTTTATCGCGCTCGAACCAATCGACCGAAACATATTCTATTTTTTTTTCGTTTTTGAAATTTTCGTCAAGTTTACCGATTATTTTTTCCGTTATCATAAGTTATGCTCCTTTAGAAAAGGTAGTATTTCTGCGTAAGAGGAAGTTTCTGTGCCGCTTCGCAGGTTATGAGCTTTCCGTCAACGGTAACGCGGTAATTTTCGGGGTCGACCTTGATATCACCCGTCACGTTGTTGAAGCGCATATCCTTTTTGCCGATATTTCGGCAGTTTTTCACGGGAAGAACTATCCTCTGAAGTCCGAGGTGCTCCTTGATGCCGTTTTCAACAGCCGCACCCGATACGAAGCTAATGCAGCAGCGCTTTACGGCAAGTCCGTTTGCTCCGAACATCTTTGTGTAAACAACAGGCTGAGGTGTTGGGATAGAAGCATTCGCATCGCCCATTTTTGAAGCGCAGATAAAGCCGCCCTTGATTATCATTTCGGGCTTTACGCCGAACATTGACGGCTTCCAGAGTACAAGATCGGCGAATTTTCCGACCTCGACCGAGCCGACATAATCGGCGATGCCGTGAGTTATAGCAGGATTTATCGTGTATTTTGAAACATAGCGCTTTATTCTGAAATTATCGTTGCGTTCACTGTCCTCGGGGAGAGCGCCGCGCTGATCTTTCATCTTTGAAGCAGTCTGCCAAGTTCTTGTGATGACCTCGCCGACACGTCCCATTGCCTGCGAGTCGCTCGACATCATACTGAAAATGCCCATATCGTGAAGAACGTCCTCAGCGGCAATGGTTTCGGGACGAATTCTCGAATCGGCGAAAGCAACGTCCTCGGGAACTTTGCTGTCGAGGTGGTGGCAGACCATAAGCATATCAAGATGCTCGTCAATAGTGTTGACGGTGAAAGGCATCGTCGGGTTCGTGGACGAAGGAAGAACGTTCGGGAACGCTGCCGCTTTGATGATATCGGGAGCGTGTCCGCCGCCTGCGCCCTCGGTGTGGTAGGTGTGAATAGTTCTGCCGTTTATTGCGTCGAGAGTGTCCTCAACAAAGCCGCCCTCGTTGAGCGTGTCAGTGTGGATAGAAACCTGAACGTCGTATTTATCAGCAACGGTAAGAGCCTTGTCGATAACGGACGGAGTTGCGCCCCAGTCCTCATGTATCTTCAAGCCGCAAGCGCCTGCTTCGACCTGCTCGGTGAGAGTCTCAATGCCTGCGCTGTTGCCCTTGCCGAGATAGCCGAGGTTCATCGGATATTCTTCCGAAGCTTCGAGCATTTTTTCAATGTTGAATCTGCCCGGCGAACAAGTGGTAGCGTTCGTGCCGTCAGCAGGACCCGTGCCGCCGCCTATCATCGTTGTGATGCCCGAATAAAGCGCAGTTTCAATCTGCGTCGGACTGATGAAGTGGATATGCGTGTCGATACCGCCAGCGGTGAGGATAAGTCCCTCGCCTGCGATAGCCTCGGTCGATGCGCCGAAAACGAGCGAGGGGGTAACGCCGTCCATAATGTCGGGGTTGCCTGCCTTGCCGATTCCGCATATCTTTCCGTCCTTTATGCCGATATCAGCCTTGTATATGCCCGTTGAGTCGATAACGACCGCGCTTGTGATGACCGTATCGGGACATTCGCTGTCGGGTACGGAGCAGGACTGGCCCATACCGTCACGAAGCGATTTTCCGCCGCCAAATTTTGCTTCTTCGCCGTAAACGCAGTAGTCCTTTTCGACCTCGGCAATGAGCGAAGTATCGCCCAAACGAATCCTGTCGCCCGTTGTAGGACCGTACATATCAGCATACTGCTTTCTTGACATTTTGAACATTTTATTCTCCCTCCCCGAACAAGAAACCTTTTTCTTTAGCCTTTGCTATTGCCTTTGCCTTAACGTCAGGGTCGTCCATTGCGCCCTGAACAAGATCGTTAAGTCCGAAGCCGACACGCTTTCCGCCGATCGCGATAAGCTTTACGCGCTTGCTTTCGCCCGGTTCAAAACGCACCGCTGTTCCTGCGGGGATATCAAGGCGCATACCGTAAGCAAGCCCGCGGTTGAATTCAAGTGCCTTGTTGACCTCGAAAAAGTGGAAGTGCGAGCCGACCTGAATTGGTCTGTCAGCCGTATTCGTTACGGTAAGCTCAGAGCTGTCCTTGCCCGAGTTTATCTCGATCTCGCCGTCCTCAATAAGAAGCTCGCCCGGGATAATGTTGTTGTTCGGCACAATAGGTTCGTGAACGGTGACAAGCTTCGTTCCGTCGGGAAAAGTCGCTTCAAGCTGAATCTCGTGTATCATTTCGGGTACGCCGTCCATAACATCATCGCAGGTCAGAAGCTGCTTTCCGATGCTCATAAGCTCGGTAACGGTTTTGCCGTCACGGGCAAGTTCGAGCAATTCTGAGGTTATGTAAGCGATAGCCTCGGGGTAGTTAAGCTTAAGTCCCCTCGCCTTTCGCTGCTTCGCAAGCTCGCCTGCGGAGTGTATCATCAATCTTTCCTGCTCTCTCGGTGTAAGATGCATTTTTCTCTCATTCCTTTCGGGTGATACGCCGAAAATCCGTGCGCCAAATGCGCACGGATAAACGGTTTTATTTGTGGATAATCATTTTCTTAATAACGCCGTTCGGGTCTTTTACAAGGACAATTATTGTCCAGATAACAAGTCCGAGAGCAACTGCCGACAAGCCTAAAAAGCCGTCGTTGAGCATTGCCTGCGCATCGGGTACAAAAAACTCCGCACCCATTTCCATATATTCAACAACAGCGTCAACGAGCCACATCAGCGATGCTCCCCAGTACATACAGCAGAGCGTTCCGATCTTCATTTCGCGAGCCTTGCTGTTTGTGTACCATACAGCCGTTGAAATTACAGCGGCAAAAATAGTTATAAGAAGTGTCATTACTTTGCACTCTCCTTTGCGGTTTTGTCAGCATTCTTTCTTACTGCTGCTCCGATGCATAAAACGCCTGCCCAAACAGCTGTTACAAGCGCCGCCATTGCAACGCCCGAGGTCGCAATTTCGTGCAGCATTACCTGCGTTGTTTCGGGGTCATTTGCCGCCGTCAAGAACGGGAAAAACGGAACTACTTCGCCGTGCCAGATATGCTCAAATGCAAGCAGAGCAGAGCCGCCCCAAAGCATCTTGTTGAGCAGTCCGAGCTTCTCGGAGAATTTGCAGGTGAGTTCCTTTCCCTCATGTTCAGCCTTACATTCGTGCGAATGAAGAACCTTTTCTGTGATAGTTGTAACGATAGCTTCCGTTACGGGTGCAAGAAAGCAAGCCATAAATAATTCCTCCCTTATAGAAATCAGTATATTACTCCGTCATAAGACGGCGTATTTCGTTATGATCGTTTTCGTTCCGTTCGCCCTTAAAGACGATAGAACCCTTTTCCATTACATATATCTCCTCCGCATTTTCAAGCACGAAGTCGAGATACTGTTCAACGAGCAGCACCGTGATGCCTTTCCACTCGTTTATTCGGCGTATCGCTGCGCCGATGTCCTGAATGATAGACGGCTGAATACCCTCGGTCGGTTCATCGAGAATGATTATCTTCGGGTCAGCCGCAAGTGCCCTCGCAATTGCCAACTGTTGCTGCTGACCGCCCGAAAGGTCGCCGCCTTTTCTCTTTGCGAACTTAGGAAGTATCGGGAAAAGCTCATAGAGGTAATCGGGAACTTTTCCCTTTCCTCCGAGCGGCTGCAAGCCAAGTTCGATGTTCTCCTGAACGGTCATCTGCGGAAAAATATCACGTCCCTGCGGAACATATCCGATGCCGAGCTTTACTCTTTCGTAGGTCGGCATTTTGATAATGTCCTTTCCGTCGAAAATTATCTTTCCCGAGGGTGTTTTTACAAGCCCCATTATGCTTTTGAGGGTCGTGCTTTTGCCAACGCCGTTTCTGCCGATAAGACTCACTATCTTTCCTTTCGGAACTTCAAATGAAAGGTCGCTTATGACCTTGCTTTCTCCGTAGCAAGCGTCAACGTGTTCAACTTTGAGCATTACTTTTCTCCCCCTCTTCCGAGATAAACCGCCTGAACGGTCTTGTCAGCAAGAACATCATTTATGTCGCCCTCCATAAGAATTTTTCCCTCGTGGAGAACGGTAACGGTGTCCGCCGCCTGCTTTACAAAGTCCATATCGTGTTCAATAACGATAACGGTACATTCATCTTTTATCTTTTTGAGGATCTCGCCCGTGCGGAACGTTTCGGGCTTGCCCATTCCTGCTGCAGGCTCGTCAAGCATTATTATCTCAGGCTTCTGAACGAGCTGCATACCGATTTCGAGCCACTGTTTCTGACCGTGTGCAAGACTTCCTGCACGAACGTCCTTTTTATCGAGCAGTCCGACCTTTTCAAGCACTTCATCAATGCTTTTCAGCTCCTCTTCGGACGGTTTTCCGAAGATCGAATCCATTATGCCCTTGTGATCTTTGAGCGAAAGTATCATATTGTCAAGCACCGTGAGGTTCACGAAAACACTCGGCACCTGGAACTTCCTGCCGATGCCCTCGCGGACAATTTTGTACTCTTTCATTCCCGTAAGTCGCATCGGCTCTCTGCCCTCGGGGTAATACATAATGTTTCCTGCGGTCGGCTTTGTTTTTGCGCAGATAATATCGAGAAGAGTTGTCTTTCCTGCGCCGTTCGGGCCGATGAAAAAGTGTATCGTGTGCCTTTTTACATTTGTACGAACGTCCGTCAGAGCGTAAAATCCGTCAAAGCATACGGAAATATTTTTTATTTCAAGTACGTTTTCATTGCTTGTCATACTGTAAACATTCCTTTCATGCTTTTACTTTTCCGGCTTCGGCAGAAGCTTCCGAAGCCTTTGCCTTTTTGTTCTTTCTCGAAGCGATCATCTCGGGGAGCTGATCTTTTACGAATCCAACGATGCCGCCCTTGAAGAAGAGTATCGTTATGCAGAAAACTGCGCCGATGATGTACTGCCAAATTTCAACCATTGCGCCCGAGCTGAGGTTGTATTCGCAGAGGTTGATGAGGAACGCACCGATAACTGCACCGATGATAGTTCCTCTGCCGCCGATAGCTACCCAAATTACCATTGTGATAGAATAGGATATCGTCATCTGCGACGGTGTGATGCTGCCGTTGAAGTTTACGAAAACTGCGCCGGCAACAGCTGCGATAACAGCGGATAAAACGTAAACGAAAGTCTTGTAGCTGCTTACCTTGTAGCCCGAGAAGTATGTACGGTTCTCGCCGTCCCTTATTGCGATAAGGAGCTTGCCGAATTTTCTTCCGACGAGGAATTTGCAGAGCGCATAAACGCCTATCATTACTGCGAGTGCAACATAGAAAAGCAGGAACATTCTGCTCTTGTTCGATTCGCCCTTGATGCTGCCGAAGATAGATTTTATCTCGGTGATGCCGACGTTTCCGTTCGTATAGGGCGAAAGTGCGATGAAAATCGAATACGCTGCCCAAGTGAGCGCCTGCGAAATAATTGAGAAGTAAACGCCTTTAACTCTGCTCTTGAAGATGAAGTAGCCGATAACGCCCGAAACAACTGCGGGAACAACGATTATCATTATCAGCGAGAGCGGCAGGTTAAGGAACGGCTTCCAAGCAAGCGGAAGCTCCGTAAGTCCGCCCGTGTGCATAAAGTCGGTGATCTTTCCGCCCGTGCTTTGAAGCTTTAAGTACATTGCCATTGCGTAGCCGCCAAGTGCGAAGTAAAGTCCGTGACCGAGGCTAAGGATTCCCGTATAGCCCCATATAAGGTCGATGCCCATTGCTGCGATCGCAAAGGCTGTGCATTTACCGAGGAAAAGGACTGTTGAGCTGTTCATAAGTCCTGCGGAATACATCAGCGGCATAACTGCGAGAACGACCGCTATAACGCCGAAGCAGATATTTGAACCCTGTTTTTTTATAAGCTTGTTCATATCTCATTCTCCTTTGGTTATTCGTCAAGGCTTCTGCTCTTGATAACGAACAGACCCTGCGGACGCTTCTGAAGAAATACAATAACGATGAGTAGCACGATAGCCTTTGCTATTGTAGATGAAGTATAATTTTCTGTGAAAATGCTTGCCGAACCGATTATTGTCGAACCAAGCACCGTTCCTGCAAGCTTTCCGACGCCGCCGAGAACGACCGCCATAAACGAGTTTACGATGTAGCTCTGACCGACCGTTGAATCTATCGAACCGAGGAGTGCAACGGAGCAGCCGGCGATGCCTGCAAGACCCGAACCGAGTGCAAACGTGATGTTATCGACCTTTCGGGAGTTGATTCCCATGCACTGTGCCATTGGTCTGTTCTGCATTACGGCTCTCATCTGCTTGCCGAAGTTCGACTTGTACATTATTACCCAGACGATAAGCAGGCAAAGCAGAACCATAAACATAATGAAGATTCTGTTATAGGAGAAAGTGCAGCCGCCGACCGTCACGCCGCCCTGCAGGAACGACGGTGCGGTAACGTTAACGCCCTGCGTTCCGAAGATGCTTCGTGCTGCCTGCTGCAGGATAAGACTTATGCCCCATGTTGCGAGCAGGCTGTCGATCTCTCTGCCGTAAAGCCTTTGAATGACGAATCTTTCAAGCAGACTTCCGAGCAGGAACGCCATTCCGAATGCAACGGGAATAGATACTATATAATAAATATCTCTCACGCTTTCGGGGAAAACAGCAACAAATATCTGCTGTGTAACATAAGTCATATATGCGCCTATCATAACGAATTCGCCGTGCGCCATATTGATAACTCTCATAAGTCCGAATGTGACCGCAAGACCTATCGAGGTCAGCAGAATTATCGAGCTTAAACTGAGTCCGTTAAACAATGTTGATATGAACTGTGCCATACAGATCGTCCTTTCGTGGGAAATATTTTGAGTACCCGTGTAAGGAAATGCTGTACGTTTCCTTACACGGGTACTCAAGCGGATCGCCGTGAACCGCCTAAGTGCCCAAGTTTAATTATTCGATAGGCTGGATACCTGCTTCAACTGCCCAATCATAAGTTGTAAGATATGGATCGGGGTCAACAGCTGTCGGAGTTGAATAAACTTCGTAGATAAGTCCGTCATCTCTGATCTCACCGATTCTTACAGGCTTTGTGAGGTGCTGGTTCGTACCATTGATAGTAACTGTGCCCTCAGGAGCGTTGAACGAAATGTCGCCGCCTGCAATTGCTTCTCTTACAGCGTCAACATCGAAGCTTCCTGCCTTTTCGCAAGCTGCTTTCCAGAGATAAACTGCATCGTAAGCTGCTTCAGCAGGGTCGGAAGTTACTCTCGATTCGCCGAACTTAGCCTTGTAAGCTTCAACGAAAGCCTTGTTTTCGGGCGTATCGGTCGTTTCGTAGTAGTTCCAAGAAACCATGTGACCCTTGAGGATATCAGCGCCGATAGTTGCAACTTCTTCCTCTGCGATAGAGAACGACATTGTTGGATATTCAGCGCTTGTGTAGTTCTTTTCAGCCATCTGCTTGAAGAACGAAACGTTGCCTGTGCCGTTGAGTGTGTTAATGATGATCTCAGGCTGTGCAGCTTCGATCTTGGAGATGATAGCTGCAAAATCGGTCTGATCCATATCGGCATATTCTTCACCGACTACCTCGCCGCCTGCTGCCTGAACCTGCGCTGTGATTATCATATTCGCTGTTCTTGGGAAAACGTAGTCCGAACCGAGGAGGAAGAACTTCTTGTAACCCTTGTCGAGAAGATACTCGATAGCAGGAACGATCTGCTGATTTGGTGCAGCGCCCGTGTAAACAATGTTAGGCGACTGCTCCATGCCCTCATACTGAACGGGATACCAAAGCAGTGCGTTGTAATCCTCGAATACCGGCTTTACAGCCTTTCTGGAAGAAGATGTCCAGCAGCCGAATACTGTTGCGACCTTTTCGCTGTCTACAAGCTTTTCGGCCTTTGTTGCGAAGGTCGAAGGCTCGGAAGCACCGTCCTCTTCAACGTAAACGATCTGCTTTCCGAGGACACCGCCTGCGGCATTTATCTCATCGATCGCAAGAACTTCAGCATCTCTTACAGCCTTTTCGCTGATAGCCATTGAACCCGTCAACGAGTGAAGAAGTCCGACCTTAACGGTATCATCTCCGCTTGCTGCTGCGGCAGATGTTGTTCCGTCCGTGGAAGAACCGCTGTCCGATGCGGTGCTTCCGCAGCCTGCCAATGTCATTGCGAACATTGCCATAGATGCTGCGAACGCTGCGATCTTTCTTAAACTAACCTTTTTCATAATCATTCTCCTTTTTCCTTTTTTGCAAATATAAAAAAGCCGACACAAAGCATGATCCAACGCTTTGTATCGGCTCCATTGCCGTATTATTTAGATGAGCTTCAAGGCTTCAAGCGCCTTGTCGTTTTCGACTGTACCCTTTTTTTCAAGGATATCCTCGCCGAACTTGATCTTCAGGTACTCAATGATAAGCTCTGCGCATCTGTCCCTGCCTATCCTTGCGGTGTTGAGGGTCATATCATAAAGTACGGGGTTCGTCCAGACCTCGCCGCCCGTGTAATACTTGTAGTAGTCTGCACGGTATCTGTCGGTCTGATAAATGAGCTTGTGAGCTTCGTCCTCGGTGACTCCGAGAAGATTTGTTATCGACTCCACACATTCCTTTCGGGGCGCTTCAACGTAAACACTGACGACATTGTCATAGTCACGAAGAACATGATTAGCGCACTTTCCGATTATGATGCAGGACTGATTTTTTCCCAACTCCCTGATTATCTTCGCCTGAATATTGTAAAGATTGACGTCGGAAATGAAGCTTTTCTCGGTCGGCTGAACTATCTCATCGGTGTTCGGAGTTCGCATAAGCCTTTTAAGAAGATGATAACCTCTCAGCTTTTCATCGACCTGAACGAAAAGGTCTTTACTTATTCCGCTGTAATTTGAAGCCATTGCAAGTATCTGGCTGTCATAACACGGAATACCGAGCTGCTTTGAAAGAGCCATTCCGATATGCTTTCCTCCGCTTCCGAAGCCTCTCGCTATGGTAATAACATAACTGTCCATTTCGGTCGCTCCCCTTTCACTTTCCTTTGTTGTGATTAAATTATAGCACGGTGTTCTTGAATATGCTACATTAATTTGCAGATATTTTACCTATATTTTCAGAGTTTTTAATTTAAATATGAAATTATGTTAATTCAAAAATTCATTCCGTTCATATTTAAAAACCGTGACCGAATATAAAAAAGTGACCGTTTTTTACGGTCAAACAGTAAAAACGGTCATTTTATCGATGCTTTGTATTCGGACGGAGTCGTTCCCGTCACTTCCTTGAATTTTTTTGTGAAATAATCGGGGTCGCCGAAACCGAGCTTTTCGGAAATTTCATAAGTGCGGAGCGTTCCCTTTGCCAAAAGTGACCTTGCAAACTCAATGCGCAAGCGGTTGTAAAACTCGCTGAACGTTATCCCCGTTTCTTTTATGAAGCATTTGCCGAAATAATCTTTATTGAGGTTCATAAACTCGGCAGCGTCACTCATCGTCACGAATTGATAGATATTATCGCACAAATACGCCGAAACCGTGCGTATAAGCCTGCTTTCCGAGCCTTTTCCGATGCTTTTGAGAACATTTTCCGCCTGCTCGCACAAAGCGCCGCCTTTTTCGGCATCAAGCCGAGCCTTTACCCTCGAAAGCATCTGCGAAAGCTCCCTTTCGTCCGCAGGCTTCAATATGTAGTCAAGAACACCGAGCCTCATACCCTTTCGCGCCGATTCAAAATCGGAACGCTGGCTGAAAAAAACCACGCAAGTGCCGCTGTACAGCCGTTTTATCTCCTGCGCAAGCCTTATCCCGTCAAGCTGAGGACGGTTCACCTCCGTCAGAACGAGATCAGCGCCGTTCTTTTTGAGAAAATCAACAGCCTGTCGCTCCGTTTGTACTGCCGCAGCGACCTCGAAGCCGAATTTTCCCCATATTTCCATATTCATATATCTTACGCCCTGATAATAATCATCATCTGCGATAAGAATACTGTACATTGCGATACTTCCTTTTTTCGGTATGTTTTGTATGCATTATACCACATCAAAAGGAATTTTGCAAGAAGATATTTTTGATTATGCAAAAATTTTTGTAAGCTGTTCAAAGTTTTCCGCCGAAGCAGCAACAAGACTTTCATCGGAAATGCTGCCGAAGCCATAAGCCGCGTGTACGAACGGGATAGCCGCCTTGAACGAAGCCTTGCAGTCACCGTCGGTATCGCCGACATAAGCTGCACTTGCGCAGCCGTGCTTTTCCATAAGCAAACGTATCGTTATGCTCTTCTGAACTCCCGTATCGCCCCAGCAAAGAAAACCCGAGAAGAATTTTCCGAAGCCGCTCGCCTGCAAAAAAGCCTCAATATAGCCTTTCTGGCAATTGCTGACGATAAAAAGCCGATGCTTTTCGGAGAGTGCTTTCAGCACGGCTTCTTCATTTTCATAAAGCTTTCCGCCATGCTCGGCAACATATTCATTTTCGGTCTGCATACATTTATCGAGAAGCTTCATCTGCCTGTCCTCGGGCAGCATCGGGAAAAAGTGACGTGCAAGCTCGTCCATCGGCTTTCCCATTGCACGGCGAAGCTCCTCTCCCGTTATCTCAACACTGTCAAGACACGGGATATCTGCGTTCTTCACCGCGATATTCCACGAAGCGGCAACATTGTCCGCGCTGTCCCACAGCGTTCCGTCAAGGTCAAAAATTATGCTTTCAACATCAATACTATTCATTTTTTCAGGCTTTTCCTTTCGGTGAAACATTATCTAAGCGTGACTTGAGCAGCTTTATCCCGAGAATTATATCGTCAGTGTAAGCGGCAGCATATTCAATAGTTCTGTCGGAATTCGGCGCTGACTTTTTTATCGCCTCAAAAATGCCGTTCCAGTCAGCCGTGCCGCTTTCTATTGGTGAATGGCTGTCGCTCACGCCGTCATTATCGTGGAAATGGAAACCGAGTATCCTTTTTCCAAGCTTGTTTATGAGCGCGGGGATATCCCAGCCGTTCGCGTTCGCGTGACCGATATCGATAAGAAAATCAAGGTCGGAATTTTCAGCGAGCGAAACGAAGTCGTCATACTCTGCTACAAGGCTGTTATTGAATTTGAAGCCGACATTTTCAACCGCGGTGCGAAGATCGTACTCCTCCGCTTCTTCGGCGATCATAGCCATTCGTTCGTGCAGGAGTGCCCTCTGCTCGGCGATCTCTTTCTCATTTCTCGGAGAAAGGCTGTTCGTGTGGATAACGACATACTCCGCGCCAAGCTTTTCCGCAAGGGCGAAACATTCTCTGTGCTTTTCGAGCGTGTATTTAAGCTCTATTGAGCCTTTCGGCGCGAGCAGACAGCAGCCCTCCATAGGGCAGTGCATACCAAGCTTTATTCCTTTCAGGAAACGCTTGTAAGCCTTCGCCTTGTGAAAAGGTATATTGTCATAAAAAAGCTCGAAACCGACATCTTCAAGCTTGTTTTTCTTTAACTCATCGGCGAAATCAACAAGCTTTTTTCCGCCGAGAGGATATGTGCTGATATTATACATTTTATTCTCCTTATTTTATACCCGAAGTTGCGAAGCTCTGCATAAACTGCTTCTGAAAGATGATGAAAATGATGAGCAGCGGCGCAACGACTATAAGCGTAGCCGCGCAGGCAGCGCTCCAGTTTGCTCCCGTTTCGGCTGACATCGCGAAAATAGCAAGACCGAGCGTGAGCGGACGCTTGCTCTCGGAGTTTATCATTACGAGCGGCCAGAGGAAGTTGTTCCACTGGTACGAAGCGGAAACAAGTCCGAATGCGATATAAACGGGTTTCAGCAGCGGAACATATATCGAAGTGAGCATTCGAAGCTTTCCGCAGCCGTCGATCTTTGCGGCTTCTTCAAGCTCATACGGAATCGTCTTGACCGTCTGACGCATCATAAGTATCCCCATTGCCGAAGCAAAAAACGGCAGGATAACGCCTATTCTTGTATCGGAAAGCCCAAGGCTGCTGATGAACTTATAGTTCGGCATAATGAGAACGTCCGCGGAAACCATCATCTGCGTGAGGAAAAGCATAAAGAGGACGTTTTTTCCGTAGAAATCGATCCTCGCAAAAGCATAGCCTGCAAGCGTTATCGAGATGAACTGCACAAAAAGCACAGCCGCTACCATTACTACAGTGTTCACATAATACTGTCCGAACGGCGCGGAATCGAGGATAGCTTTCACATTATCGAGCGTGAGCGCTGAGATATGGAAAAGCTTGAGCGCGTCCGACTGCGGAACGAGCGCCGTTTTCACGAGCCATATAAACGGAACGAGAGTAACGATCGCAAACGCAAACATTACTATATAAGATATCACAACGAACGGAGTTACCTCAAATTTCTTCATTGGCTGAGCCTTTTCAGCCTCACGCTCGGCTCTCATTTCACGCAAGCGCTCCGAAATGCGTATCGATAGCGGCTTTACCGCTGTTTTTTCATTTGACATAAAATTTTACTCCTTAACTGTAAAAGGTGTTTCTATCCTGCGTGAAGAACTGAACGCCCGTGATTATGAGCAGCATCACTACAAGAACGACCGTCATTGCGGATGCTCTTCCTGCGTCCCAGAAGTCAAAACCCGTCTGGAAAATATAGTAGAGAAGCATATTCGTGGTGTTGTTCGGGCCGCCCTTTGTCATAATGTAAAGGTGATCTACCATTTTATAAGCGTTCGTGAGCGAGATTATCGAAACATATATCGTTGTCGGGCGGAGCATTGGCCATGTTATCGAGCGGAACACCTGCAGCGGCGAAGCGCCGTCCAGCTTTGCGGCTTCATACAATTCTTCCGAGATGCCCTGCAAGCCCGAAATATAGAATATCATCAGATAGCCTGCCTGCTTCCAAATAAGCATCACGATAATGCCCCATATAGCCGTTTTCGGGTCGGTAAGCACGCGCAGGTTCGAGCCGAGCTGTCCGAGAAGTCCGTAGCTTGGCGTGTAGATGAAAAGCCATATGTTCGCAACCGCTACCATTGGCAGGATAGTCGGGTAAAAGAACGCTGTACGCGCGAAGCCTTTGCCAAAGCGAATCTTATCGGTAAAAACAGCCATTGCGACCGACAGAGCGATGCTCACGGGAACTGTCACTGCGGCGATAAGCAGATTATTTTTGAATGACTGGATAAAAACAGCGTCCTTTGCAAGTCCCGTATAGTTTTTCAAGCCAATGAACTGCGGAGTTATAACCGAAAGATTATCCTTGAAAAAGCTTGACCATATACTGTTTCCTATCGGATAAAGCGTAAACATTACAAGAAATATAAACGCAGGCAAAAGCATTGCATAAGCGATAAAGGAGTTCCTGACTTTGCGCTTTCTGTCGGCTTTTGTGAGAACTATCTTTTCCTTTTTCGGCTTTTTCGTGCGTTCAAGAGTTTTTTCTGACATACATTGACCAACTTTCAAAAAGTGTAATACTTTGCAGAAAACGCCGACATTGACGCGGTAATTTCTACCGTAGCAATTATCAGCGTTTTCCTGAAGGAGAGATTATGAAAAATTCAAAAGGGGGATTTTTATGAAAAATTTTAAGGAAAGGATTTTTTACTTATACTGTGCGAGGATAGCGTCTGCCTGCTCCTGAGCCTGCTGCATTGCTGTTTCTGCGTCCATAGAGCCTGTCATTACAGCTTCAATAGCGGTGTCGAGGATATCCTGAACGCTGCCCTGATCGTAAACGGAGAACTCTGCGTGACCGTATTCAAGCTGATCTCTTGCAACGAGCGCCTGCGGGAAGTCTGCCGTGTAGTTCTTCATACGCTCTGTTTCATAAGCTTCGGGTCTTGTTGCAACATAGCCCGTGTCGATGCTCCACTGTGCAACTCTTTCGGGGTCGTTTGTCATCCACTTGATGAATGTGTAAGCAGCCTGAGTCTGCTCTTCGGGAACGTTCTTGAAGAGGTAGAAGTTTCCGCCGCCCGTTGGTGAGCCGTAGGATTCATCGGCAGGAAGCATTGCTGTACCGAAATCGAATGTTGCGTTCTTCTTGATGTTTGTGAGGTTGCCCGTTGTGTGGTAGAACATTGCTACCTTGCCCTCGAGGAAGTCGGTAGGTGTTGTTGACCAGGCTGTTGTGCCGGGAGCCTGATAGCCCTTGTCGGAAAGGCTCTTCCAGAAGTTAAGTCCCTTAATGGTTCTTGGGTCGTTGAAGTAAACCTCCGTACCCGTATCATTCATAAGGTTGAAGCCGTTCTGCTGGTTGCAGAATGTCTGGAGCATCCAGTAAGCATAGCCTGCCTTGTCGGAGGGAATCTGGATACCGTATCTTGTTGTCACGCCGTTTTCTACCTTGGTGAGCTTCTGAGCATAATCTTCAAGCTCTGTCCATGTTGTTGGCGGTGTTTCGGGATCAAGACCAACCTCTCTGTAAGCGTCCTTGTTGTAGTAAAGGATAATTGTGCTTCTCTGCCAAGGAATACCGTAGGTGAGGTCGCCGCAGCGGCTGTTTTCCATAAATCCGTCATAGAAGCCGTTAAGCCATTCCTTGTCCTCGTCCGATGTTGCAAAAGTATCGAAGTCATAAATTGCGTCCATTGAGAGCAGCGAATAAAGGTCGATCGAGAACATGAGCGCGATAGCAGGTGTGTTGCCCGACTTTATAGCCGCCTGAACTTTTGTACGGGTCTCGGCATAAGTTCCTGCATAAACGGGGTTTACGGTTATGTTCGGATATTCCTTGTGGAATTCATCGCAGAGGTTGCTGATGAGAACGTCAGGACCGCCGCCTACGGAAACGGGGAAGTACATATCAAGTGTTACATTTTCTGCGGAAGTGTCAGTGCTGTCTTTGCTGTTTGATGTCGTGTCTGCCGAAGCGGCTTCGGCTGTTGTCTTTTCCTGCGCAGAAGTTGAAGCTGCCGAATCTCCGTTTGAGCTTGAGCAGCCTGCCATAACGGAAAGGCTCATTATGCCTGCGAGGACAGAAGTAAGTATCTTTTTCTTGTTCATCTTTGGATTACGCTCCTTATTTTATTTGTAGTCGTTTTGAACTTACGGGCTTATAATATCACCGCAAAGTGGCAAAGTCAACGGATTTTACAAGCATTTATCCTGCGTTTACTTACAATTTAACCCGATAAAATGAAGCATTTTTTAAAAAGATCATCGCATCTGCGATATTTCGCCGCTCACTCGCATATATCTTCCAAAAACTTACTTCACCGTGACTTTACATAGATTTTCACTTTCCTCTGAGATATAAAAGCCGCCCTGCAAACTCTCCCATTTCACTGTTTGCAGAGCGGCTGTATTTTTTTCAACAATAAAATAATTTTTTGTATTGAAAATAGGAACTTTTTATGCTATGATAAAATATTGTCGGAAAATCATCGAAATTTCCGCTTTTATCTCAGCTTTTGGCAGTATAATTATATATTCAGGCAGTTTTCTTATAGACTTTTTATGTTGCCGCTGTTATTATAGTCGTATAAAATTTTAAGCCGAGGTTTAAAAATATGGCACAGAATTATAGAAAAACAGTCATCGCCTGCTATCTTGGATTTGTAACACAGGCAATTGCGGCAAATTTTGCTCCGCTTTTATTTCTCACATTCCATAAGAATTACAGCATACCGCTTGGAAAGATCGCGCTCATTTCATCGGTCTTTTTCGTTACACAGCTCATCGTCGATGTTTTGTGTGCAAAATTCGCCGATAAGATCGGCTACCGAAGATGCGTTGTCGGCTCGCAGCTTATGTCCGCCGTGGGACTTATCGGGCTTGCGTTTCTCCCCGAGCTTCTCCCCGACCCGTTCACGGGGATAATCATAAGCACGGTGATATACGCCGTGGGCAGCGGTCTGACCGAGGTGCTTGTCAGCCCTATCGTTGAAGCCTGCCCGTTCGAGCATAAAGAAGCTGCGATGAGCCTGCTCCACTCTTTTTACTGCTGGGGTTCGGTCGGAGTTATACTTATCTCAACACTGTTTTTCGCCGTTTTCGGCATAGAAAACTGGAAGTGGCTCTCCTGTGCGTGGGCGCTCATTCCGTTTGTAAATATGCTCAACTTCACCTCCTGCCCTATCGAACACCCCGTTGAGAACGGCGAGGGAATGAGCATAAAAGCTCTGCTGAAAGTTCCGCTCTTCTGGCTCGCAGTAGTTCTTATGATCTGCGCAGGAGCATCGGAGCTTTCAATGGCGCAGTGGGCATCAGCCTTTGCCGAATCCGCACTCGACCTGTCGAAATCGGTCGGCGATATCGCAGGGCCATGCCTTTTCGCCGTAACAATGGGAATAAGCCGAACTATCTACGGAAAATACGGCGATAAACTCGACCTGATGAAATTTATGATAGGCTCGGGCTGCCTCTGCCTTGTCTGCTATGTAACGGCTTCAACAGCAAGCATACCGCTGCTCGGACTGCTCGGCTGTATAATGTGCGGCTTCTCGGTGGGCATTATGTGGCCTGGTGCTATAAGCATCTGCTCGGCGAAGATACCATCGGGCGGAACGGCAATGTTCGCTCTGCTCGCTATGGCAGGCGATATGGGCGGAGCGCTCGGACCATGGACAGTCGGCAACATCACCCAAAGCGCAGGCGACAATATGCAGAAAGGTATGCTCGCAGGCTGCGTGTTCCCCATTGTGCTGACGATCGTGCTTCTTATCCTGAAAAATGCAAAACAGGCAAAGCAATAATACAAGGTCCGGCACAAATTAATTCAGGGGTTCTCTAAAAACCGAAACAAAATAATACTTCGTATTATCCGCAAATTTTCGTTGGGACTTTGCGCAGCTTCAAGGCAGCGAAATGCAGTGTAATACTACGGAATACATTCCGAATGTATTTCAAGTTTCGCTAACGAAGAAGATG
>UQKC01000040.1 GCA_900541495.1 uncultured Ruminococcus sp.
TCTTCGTAATAGTCCCACAGACGATAGGGCTTCATGGTATTACCTCACTTTCTACAGTTGTGCATAATATACAAACGTAATTAGCGTATTTGTTTATATGCACGATATTTGGTAGCGTACTTGCTTTTTACATCTATATATAGTATAATTGTTCTATAATATAGAAAGGAGGAAAAGCGTATGGCTAATCCAAAGCAAACAAGTCAGTCTGTTGCTTCTAAGGCTTCAACTATTCTTCGTGACGGAAGATATAGTTCAACCTCTAAGAGTGTTGCGGGTAGTGCATTAGCACAAACCAAGTCAACTTCAAAGGGTTCAAAAGGCAAGAAGTAATCGGGTGCTCTCCCAGCTGTGCCCGATGCGGAGTATCTAACACATACTCCGCATTTTTTATGTACTCTTTTCATGTTCAAAAAGTTTTTCGGCAGGGACTTCGGGGAAGAAGTTCTGAACAACTCTGACTTCTTTCCACCAGAAGTCGACACGTCCCGTCATTTTATCGCTGAAAGCACGGGGAGTAATGCCGAGTTTGTCGGCGATATCCTTTTTCTTGATTCCATTCTTAGATATTTCGGCTTCAAGATATGGATAATAGGGTTTATTCATCATCAAAATACTGTCACCTCCTTGCAAACATCATTTAACTGATGTCTATGTCTATAATATACCACAATAAAATGATGTTGTCAATACCTTTTTCGAAAAAAACTTCAATAAAATGATGATTTGTTCTTGACAAAGAGGCAAGAGAGTGTTATATTATCATTGAGAGGTGATTATATGGGACTCGAAAAGATTAATGATTATAAGAAAATCCGAAATCTCACTAATAAGGATATTTCGGATATTACAGGCATTTCGATTAGTAGCTTGGATAAAATCACATCGGGCAGCAATACAAACCCAAAGCTTGAAACAGTAAAACTTATTTGTGGAGCATTGGATTGTAAATTAAGCGATTTGCTTGATGATAATAATACAGATGAATTAACATTGCAGGAGCAAAACCACATAAAAAAATACCGTGCCCTTGACGAACACGGTAAAAAGATAGTAGATTTTGTTCTTGACGAAGAATATAAGCACAGCTCCGAGGAGCAGAACGAGGTCTATCAGACGAACTGCCTTGTCCTTACAATGTATGAGGATGCAGTTTCCGCAGGCACGGGTGAATATCTCAATGACGGACGGTGCGTTGAAGTAACGGTGGACGAAACGCCGCTTACCGAACGTGCGGACTTTATTCTCCGCATATCGGGCGACAGTATGGAACCGACCTATCACGACGGCGACAAAGTTCTTGTGGAAAGCACAACGGAGCTGAATGTCGGAGAGATCGGCATCTTTATTCTCAACGGTCAGGGTTATATCAAAGAGTACAGTCCCGAGGGACTTGTTTCCCACAACAAGAAGTACGGCATCATCAGAATAGGTGAAAATGACCGATGCGAGGTCATAGGAAAAGTCATTGGGAAGATATAGTGTGCTTTGTGGATTTATTTTGATATTTCTGCATAAAAACAATGAGGTGATTTTATGGGATTATTTGATAGTATAAAAGCTTTATTTACTGTTAAAGAAAATAAATGTGAGAGTTCTAAAAGTAATCAATTTATTGAAATAGATACAGCGTCTCCTTTTTCTATTGCAGGTTTTGTTGTAAAGTCGCAAGATGAGGCCGCACTAAAAAAGCTTATTGATAGATACACGACTCCAGATACAGAACAGGTATTTTGTGAATCATATGGTTATCCAGCTTCAAGCCCTACAAGACAATATAGTAATTCGGAAATTCGTGTTAAAGCAGAGTATATAATAATGCACTTCCTTTATGGTGTATCGAGTAATCGGCAATGGGTAAGAGATTCTACTAAAATAGATGCATTTTTTTCAAATTATGATCAACTTTTATTGAATTTGGAATCGTTGATAGAGTTTGAACCGTACTTCCCATTTGAACAACCGCTGCCGCATGAACTTTTATCGGAATATATAAATAGCAGAAACAATTTAACAAGAAGTTTCGTAGAGCGTTGGTTTGAAAGTGTACTTAATGCCGCTTCTTCACTAAAGACAGTTGAGGGTAAAAAGAAAAGAATTAATAAAGAGTTTGATAGTTTTATTCCTTATTTAAATTGCATCTCTGAGGAAAATGCTTCGCTGATTAATGATAAAAGGCATTCAATAGAAGAAATTGATTTGGATCATATTGAGAAAAAAGAAAAGCCTGCTCCAAGTTTTGATGCGGCAAAAGAGCATGAATTGTTAAGTGCCGTACGCAATGCCAAGGATAATATGGATTTGCATTTTTGCTATATAGGCTTGCAGGATTTTTATTATAAATATCGTAAGGAAGAGAAATATTTGAATCTGTGTATTGACTATTGTTTGAAAGATTTGGAGATTGTGAAAAACTTTAAAGATTTTATTGGTACAATACCAGCGTTCAAGCGTATGGCAATAATAGAAGAGAACAAAAAGAATTATGACGAAGCAATAGATTATTGCAATAAAGCTATCGAGTATTATAAAAGACAAAAGCTATCTGATTTACAGCTTGAATTCATTGACAGAAAAAATAAGCTTGTTGATAAAAAAGCGAAATATTTATCAAAATAAAAAAATCCCGCCCGGTGCGCCAACACCGAACGGGAAAGAGCTGCGGTATAACCACAACCTTTTTACAAGTTTAATTGTACCACAGCTTCTTGAAAATGTCAAGGAGTGATAAAAAAATGAAAAGAACTGCAATATATGCTCGTTACAGCTCTGATAATCAACGGGCGGAGAGTATTGACGAACAGATAAGAGCCTGTCGTTATTATGCACAGCAGACGGGTTTGTATGACATTGTAGCCGTGTATAAAGATGAGGCTCTTTCCGGTTACAAGAACGCACACAAGCGTGACGGTTTCGCCCAGCTCATGGCTGATGCCGAAGCAGGAAAGTTCGAGGCTGTTATGGTGTATGAGCTTTCCCGTTTTTCCCGAAACGGTTCTGATACTATCGTAAACACGGAAAAACTTGCCCGACTTGGGATAGAATTCGTTTCCGTTCGCGAAAAACTCGATCAGACACCCGAAGGGCGAATGATGATGTTCGTTATCACGGGTATGAACGAGTATTATTCCGCAAACCTCGCTATCGAAACAATGCGAGGTTTGAAAGAAAATGCCTACCAAGCCAAGCATACAGGAGGAATACCGCCTTTAGGCTATGACCTTGACAGCAACGGACATTACATAATCAATCCAGAAGAGGCGGCGGCAGTACGCCTTATATTCGATATGTACCTTGAAGGAAACGGCTATACGGCGATATGTGACGAGCTTAACCGAAGGGGATACAGAACCAAGAGGGGAACGCTGTTCGTCAGAAACAGCATGTATGACCTCCTGCGGAACGAAAAATACACAGGTTCGTTCATTTATAACCACATGGCAAAAGCAAAGAACGGAAAGCGTAATCGCCATGCCTATAAATCCGATTCCGAAGTAATTCGTGTGGAAAATGCTTTTCCTGCAATAATCTCCAAAGAAGAATATCGAAAGGTTTTGAAGCTTATGGAACAGAATAAACGTAAGGGCGCAAGAAACGCTGCTGTACATGACTATTTGTTATCGGGTAAGGTCTATTGCGGACATTGCGGAAAGTCAATGTACGGCGAAACACGTTACCGTAAAGAGTACAGCTATTCGTATTACAGCTGCAACGGTCATAAGTCAAAGATATGCGGTAAACATTCTATTCGCTGTGATAAGCTCGAAGCAGAGGTCATAAGACAGCTTAACGAGCTGTTCTTTTCGGACGAAATCCTTGATCGTGTTTCCGAGAAGATATATGATGATAGTCAGAACCACTTCATGGACGAAAGAGCGGCTATACTCCGAAAACGTTCCGCAGATATAAAGAAGAAGATAGATAACGGAACAAAAGCAATACTCGACGGAGTTGACAGCGATGAACTGCGAAGCGCCGTAAAGGAATTAAGCGCCCAGAAAAAGCAGATCGACCAACAGATAGTTCAGATAGAGGCTGCTGCAGACAATAACGGAAGAACATTTGAAGAAGTCCGTGAGATGGCAAAGAACTTCTCTGATATATCCAAGCTGCCAAGAGATCAGCAGAAACGTATAGTGCAGAAGTTCATCTGGAGAATATATGTGTACGACAGTGAAAACCCCGATGACGGCGATATAGTAAAAATCGTACTTGCTCCTACCGAAGCTGCGAGAGATGAATTAAACAGTATGGCAGAAGATTATGTTGCCATTACAGATATGTTGACAAGTACAAACGGCACTTCCCAGGGGGTGCCAATGCAAAGACCCCACTTGTTTTTCGGAACAAGTGGGGTTTTCTGTTTTGATATTTTGAATAGTTTTGATGAACAATTGTCGTACTATTATTACGATATTAACACGGCATATTATGTCATAAAAACAGCAAACCCCGCAGAACCTAAGTTCAACGGGGTTTTAAACTGGTGAGCTATTGGGGATTTGAACCCCAGACCCTCTGATTAAAAGTCAGATGCTCTGCCGACTGAGCTAATAACTCAAAGTGTTGTGAAAACTTTTTAATGCTTTCTCACAACGCTTATTTATTATATCAAATTTGATATAATTTGTCAATAGCTTTTTTTACTTTTGTTGTTTTGCATATATTATTCTCGGAAAATCACGAGATAATGCACACTTTTCACAATTACTTGACAAGAGTTTCCACAATATCCTTGAAATAAGGCTTGCCGTTTTTGCGGTCAAAGAGCGCAAAGCTGCGTCTGTAGCCGTTGTCCCACCAAAGATACTTTATGCCAAGCTCATCTGCCTTTGATTTGAAATATTCAAGATACTTGATACGCTCTGCCGTGTTTCCGCGGTCAACAGCACCGAATTCATCAATGATGAGCGGAACTTTTTTGTCGATAACATATTTTTTCATATAACCGAATGTCGCATCAAGCTCAGCAGTTTCGTTGAAGACCTCCAGACCGTTTTCTTCTGCCGCAAAATTCCACGGAATGTACGAGTGCACATTTACGATTACCTTGTCATCATCGGGAATTTCAAGCGAGCGCATTATCTCGTCCGTGCAAGCTCCGCAGTAGGTCGCAAGCACAAGATGACGGATAGCATTTTTTCCACCGCTCGAACGAACCGTCTTTACAAAATCCATATTAAGCTTGTTCACAACATCAAAAGCTTCTTCGTCCGTGCAGTGCCATTCATCGGGCGCACCGTTCTTGCGCGGTTCGTTGAGTCCCTCAAAAAGCAAACGTTCACCATAATTGCCGAAACGCTCACATATCTGCTCCCAAACGCGAACAAGTATCTCCGATGCCTTTGGATAATTCTCCTGCGAAGTGTAAAGGAAGTTCTCGTGATGCGTGTTGAGAATTACGAAAACTCCGCGCTTGTAAGCGTAGTCAACAACTTCCTGAACACGGTCAAGCCAAGCCGCATCAACATTGTAGTTCTCATCAAGATGATTTGACCAGGTCGCAGGAACACGGATAACGTTTATCCCCGTCGAAATAACGCCGTCGATAAGCTTCTGCGTAACCTTGGGATTGTGCCACGATTCTTCCGATTCAAGTCCGCCGCATTTGCAGGCATCGAGCGAGTTGCCGACGTTCCAGCCTGCCGTCCATTCTTTTAAAAGCTCTGCCGAAGATATATTTCTCATAAAAAATTCTCCTTGAAAATAATAGGGGACTTCCGAAAACCGCTTCGGAAATCCCCATAATTATAGCATATTAAAATCTGCTTTTCAAGTGGGCTAAACGTTTAATTACACAAGACGTAAATGTAAACTTTTTTAGTTCATAGCGTCTTTGAGTGACTTGGTAAATTCGCCGACCTTTTCTGCACTGTCCTTGCCATACTGCGCAACGATCTTTACGACCGCACTTCCGACAATAACGCCGTCACAGTAACCGCTCATTTTCTTTGCCTGCTCAGGCGAAGAAATTCCGAAGCCAACCATTGCAGGGATCTTGCAGCTCTTCTTTATCTCGCCGAAGAAGCTGTCAAAATCGGTCGAGAAGCTGCTTCTTGTGCCCGTTACACCGTTGGACGAAACGCAGTAGAGGAAACCCTCCGCCTGAGAAGCGATAGCTCTGATCCTCTCGTGCGAAGCAGGAGTTACCATGCTTATCGGGATAATGCCGTTAGCCTTCGCGTATGGAAGTATCTCGTCACGTTCCTCATAAGGAAGATCGGGGACGATAACACCGTCAATGCCGTCTTCCTTGCAAAGCTTGAAAAACTTCTCCGTGCCGTAGCGGAAAATAGTGTTTATGTACATCATAAGCACAAGCGGTTTGTCGGTCTTGGCGCGAAGCCTTTTTACAAGTTCAAAAATAGTGTCAAGGTTAGTTTCACCCGTGGAAAGCGCACGAAGACTTGCTTCCTGAATGGTCGTTCCCTCTGCTATAGGGTCGGAGAACGGAACACCTATCTCAATAATGTCCGCACCGTTGTCAAACATCGTAAGCACAAGCTTTTCCGTTGTGTCGAGTGACGGATCGCCTGCTGTTATAAAAGTAATAAGAGCCTTTTTGCCCTCTGCTTGGAGCTTTGAAAGGCAAGCATCTATTCTGTTCATTGAATTTTCCTCCTTATGATTCCACAATGTCAATGCCGCGGTATTTGGCAATGGAGTAAACATCCTTGTCACCTCTGCCCGAAATGGTGATGACCATTATCTGATCCTTGCCCATTGTCGGTGCGATCTTTCGTGCAGCCGCAACAGCGTGTGATGATTCGATAGCAGGAATGATACCCTCCGTGCGTGAGAGATATTCAAACGCCTGAACAGCTTCCTCATCGGTGATGTCAACATATTCAGCTCGCTTTGTTTCCCATAAATAAGCATGTTCAGGTCCGATTCCGGGGTAGTCAAGACCTGCCGAAATGGAGTAAACCGGGTCGATCTGACCGAATTCGTTCTGGAGGAAGATAGACTTCATTCCGTGGAAAATTCCGAGCGAACCCTTTGCAAGCGTTGCGGCGTGGAGCTTGGTTTCAATGCCCTTTCCTGCTGCTTCCGCACCGACAAGGCGAACGCTCTCATCGCCGATGAAATCATAGAACGAACCCATAGCGTTCGAGCCGCCGCCAACGCAGGCAACAACACAGTCGGGGAGTCTGCCCTCAGCTTCCATAAGCTGTGCCTTTGTTTCTTCGGAGATTATTTTCTGGAAATCACGAACCATCTGTGGGTAAGGGTGAGGACCCATTACCGAACCGATGCAGTAGAAGGTCGTGGAAATGTTTGTGCACCAGTCACGCATAGCCTCATTGATAGCGTCTTTGAGCGTAGCCGTGCCGCTCTCAACGGGAACTACCTTTGTGCCGAGAAGATTCATTCTGTAAACATTGAGCGACTGTCGCTTAACGTCCTCCGCACCCATATAGACCTGACATTCAAGTCCGAAAAGCGCGCATACAGTAGCCGTTGCAACACCGTGCTGACCTGCTCCCGTTTCGGCGATAATTCTCTTTTTACCCA
Source organism: uncultured Ruminococcus sp. (assembly GCA_900541495.1). Taxonomy (GTDB): domain Bacteria; phylum Bacillota; class Clostridia; order Oscillospirales; family Ruminococcaceae; genus UMGS363. The sequence continues at coordinate 7,516 of UQKC01000040.1, forward strand.
TTCTCTTTGCAAGAAGTATCTGACCGAGCACGTTGTTTATCTTGTGTGAACCCGTGTGGTTGAGGTCTTCACGCTTGAGATAGATTTTTGCGCCGCCGAGGTCTTTTGTCATCTTGTCTGCATAATAAAGCATAGACGGTCTGCCTGCATAATCGCGGTAAAGCTTTTTCAGCTCCGCAATGAATTCGGGGTCATCTTTGTACTTGTTGTAAGCTTCTTCAAGCTCAGTAACTGCATTCATTACGGTTTCGGGAACATACTGTCCGCCGTAAATGCCGTATCTTCCTTTGCTTTCACTCATTTTATTTATCCTCCGTTAAATTGTGGTATATTTTCATTATTTCAAGCATCTTCACCCCGTCCTTGAAACCGTCCGTTTCAATTCCGCTGCTAAGGTCAACTCCGTAGGGCGTGAATTTTTTGATTATATCAGCAATATTTGAACTGTCGATCCCGCCTGCAATGAAAAACGGGTTTGAAAGCTTGTTTTTTGCATAAGCGAGAAGCTTTTCATCTATTTTTTTGCCAGTACCGCCATAAGCCTCCGCAGAAAAAGCGTCCAAAACAAATTTGTCGGCAGGGAGTACCGCCAAAGCATCGATATCGGCTTCGGAACGTATCCGTCCTGCTTTCCATATCTCTTTTTCGGGGAAAAGCTTTCGCAAAGCCGAAATATATTCGGAATCTTCATTCCCGTGAAGCTGAAAAATATCAGCCGAGACGCTTATTTCCGCCAAAAATTCGATAGGAGCATTTACCGTTACACCGACAGTGACTATCTTCGGGTCAAGCTCACTCCGAAGTTGTCCTGCAAGCTCTGACGAAACCCTCCGCTTGCTTTCGGCGAAGATAAAACCAATATAATCGGGCATACATTCATTGCAGTAAGCGATGTCCTCATTTCTTCTCATTCCGCAAAGCTTTATCATACGTCTTCCCTCAAAGCCGTGAGCATTGCGCCGATATTTCCGCTTCGCATAAGCGTTTCACCGATAAGAACAGCGTCCGCGCCGTAGCCCCGTACAGCTTTCATATCAGCATTATCCCTGATACCGCTCTCGGAAACGATGACCTTTCCCTCGGGGATCATTCCTGCAAGTTTTGCAGTCGTTTCAAGTGTAACTTCAAATGTTTTAAGGTTGCGGTTGTTGATGCCGATAATATCAAAATCAAGAGCAAGCACACGTTCAAGTTCGCTTTCATCGTGCGTTTCGGCAAGGATATCAAGTCCGAGTGAATGCGCGATATCTCCAAACCGTTTCAGCTTTTCGTCACCAAGCACAGCCGCTATAAGAAGTATCGCATCTGCGCCCATTAAACGAGCCTCGTATATCTGATATTCGTCGATGATAAAATCCTTGCGTATCATCGGCAAATCAATAGCTTGGCGAATCGCCTTGAAGTATTCGGACGAGCCTTGGAAGTAATGTTCTTCCGTCAGGCAGGAAACGGCGTCCGCACCGCAGGTTTCATATTCCTTTGCTATCTTTACGGGGTCAAAGTTCGGCCGGATAAGCCCCTTTGAGGGCGAAGCCTTTTTGACCTCGGAAATTACCGAAAGTCTGTCGGGCTTCGCAAGAGCGGACTTGAAGCTTATGCACTGTCGGTCAAGCTTTTCAGCGGCTTTTTTCACCGTTTCAAAGTCAGCCGCCGCCTTTTCGCATTCAAGCTGTATTTTTCTTTTTTCAACTATTTCATCAAGTATCATAGCTTACTCCCTGTTGGAAAATTCTTTTAACTTTTCAAGCTTTGCAAGAGCCTTGCCACTGTCGATAGAATCACGAGCCATTTCAAGTCCTTCTTCAATAGAGCTTGCCGCACCCGTGCAGTAGATAGCGCAGGCAGAGTTGAGAAGAACGATGTCACGCTTTGCACCGTGTTCCTTGCCCGAAAGAATATTGAGTGTAATCTGTGCATTTTCAGCAGGTGTTCCGCCGACAATGTCTTCCTTCGGGTAACGCTTCAAACCGAATTCCTCGGGAGTAATGCTGTACTTGATTATCTTCTTTCCGCGAAGTTCGCATACCTTTGTTTCGCCCGAAACGGAAACCTCGTCAAGACCGTCACCGTAAACGATCATCGCGCTCTTTACGCCAAGATTCATAAGTACGGTCGCCATTGTTTCAAGCAAAGCAGGGTCGTAAACGCCAAGCAGGATATAATCGGAAAGTGCAGGGTTTGCAAGAGGTCCGAGAATGTTGAATACCGTGCGGACGCCCATTTCACGGCGAGCCTTTCCGACAAAGCGCATACTGCTGTGGAATGACTGTGCGAAAAGGAACGAGATTCCGACATTCTGTATGCAAGCCGAAGCCTGTGCAGGGGAGAGTGATATCTTTACGCCGAGTGATTCAAGTACATCAGCCGCACCGCTCTTGCTCGAAACACTGCGGTTGCCGTGCTTTGCAACGTTAAGACCCGTTCCTGCGATAACAAATGACGAAGTAGTAGAAATGTTGAACGAACCTGCAAGGTCGCCGCCCGTTCCGACGATATCAACAGCCGATTTTGAAGTCGGCACGATAGATGCCTTTTTGCGCATTATGCGTGCAAAGCCTGTAATTTCATCGGTAGTTTCACCCTTTGCGCGGAGAAATGCAAGGAAACCTGCGATCTGTGCATCGGTAGCGCCGCCCGACATAATGATATCCATAGCATCTTCAGCCTCGGCAGGTGTAAGATCTTTTCCCTCGGAAACGATCTTGATGTACTTCATAAGAGCCTTGCGCTCTGAGTCGGGGAGGGAAACTGCGACCTTTTCAAAACCGCTTATTCCTGCAATTTCGGAAAGGAAGTTCGATATCATACTCTTGCCAAGATCGGTGAGAACAGACTCGGGGTGGAACTGAACACCGTAAACAGCGAGTTCCTTGTGACGGAGCGCCATTATCTGACCGTCCTCGTCCTCTGCGATGACTTCAAGACACTCGGGGAGCGAAGTCTTTTCAACGATGAGCGAATGGTATCTTGCGGCTTTTATCTTCTCGGGCATACCCTTAAAAAGCGGTGTGCCGTTGTTTACGGTTATCATTGAAGTCTTGCCGTGCTTAGGTTCAAGCGCACGGACTATCTTTCCGCCGAAAGCTTCCGCAATGGATTGATGTCCAAGGCAAACACCGAGGATAGGTATCTTTCCTGCAAAACGCTTGATAGCGTCAACGGAGATGCCTGCTTCGCTCGGATAACCCGGACCGGGAGAAATAACGAGCGCTTCCGGCGCAAGCTTCGCAATTTCATCGAGTGTTATCATATCGTTTCTTACAACTTTGATGTCGGGATAGATAGAACCTATCTGCTGATAAAGGTTGTATGTAAAGCTGTCGTAGTTATCTATTAAAAGTATCATAAAAAACGCCCCCTTAAAGCTTTGCAGCTTCTCTTACTGCATTTACAACGGCAAGAGCCTTGTTTTTGGTTTCTTCGTATTCCGTTTCGGCAACGCTGTCATATACGATGCCTGCGCCTGCCTGAACATAAGCCTTGTCATTCTTGAAAAGAACCGTTCTGATAGCGATGCAGGTGTCAATGTTTCCGCTGAAGCCAAGGTAGCCGACCGTTCCGCCGTAAAGACCGCGCTTCTTGTTTTCAAGCTCATCGATGAGCTGCATTGCCCTTACCTTAGGCGCGCCCGAGAGCGTTCCTGCGGGAAGTACGGACATAAGCGCGTCCATTGCAGTCTTGTCATCGGCAAGCTGACCCTGAACATCGGAAACAAGGTGCATAACCTTTGAGTAACGCTCAACTCTCATAAAGTCGGTAACGTTTACCGAACCAAGCTTGCAGACACGACCGATATCGTTTCTGCCAAGGTCAACGAGCATCGTGTGTTCGGAACGTTCCTTGATGTCGTTCACAAGTCTGTTTTCGTAAGCCTTGTCTTCTTCCTCGGTCTTGCCGCGCGGCATCGTTCCTGCGATAGGTTTCGTGACTACAACGCCGTCCGTAACACTCACGAGCATTTCGGGTGAAGCTCCTGCAAAGCAGTAATCCTTGTGGTCGAAAAAGTAAAGATACGGCGAAGGATTTGTCGAGCGCAGCATTCTGTAAACGTCAAAAGGCTTCGGCGGATTTGCAATTTCAAAACGCTGTGAAAGAACTATTTGACTGATGTCACCGTTTTTGATGTGTTCCTTGCCCTTTTCAACGATAGCCATATATTCTTCCTTGGTGAAGTTCGACTTAACTTCAAGATCAGCACCGTTTCCCGAGCTTTCCGCAGACTCAACAGCAGGACAATTTTTAAGTACCTTTTCAATGTCGTGAGCCTTTGCATAAGCGTTTTCGTATGCAGTGTCAACATCTTCGCCTGCATTGATGTTCACGATTATAACAGCCTTGTTGGAAAGGTGGTCGTAAGCCACGATCTCATCGTAAAGGAACATATTTGAATCGGGCATCCTGAGATCATCTTCGGGAATGTTAGTAAGCTTCTTCTCAAAGCTTCTTACCGTGTCATATCCGAAGTAGCCGATAAGTCCGCCCGTGAGCTTTGGCTTGTTCGGGAAAACGGGGGAAGTATGCTCCGCAAGGATACTGTTGTAAAGAGCGATAGGGTCGGGACATTCAACATTTTCTGTCTTGCCGTCTGTGGTTATCTCAGCCTTATCGCCGAAAATTTTGATCTCTTTTTTAGGGTCAATGCCGATGAAAGAATATCGTCCCCACTGCTCGGTGTTGTCAACGCTTTCGAGGATAAAGCAGTTGTCATATTTTTCTCGAAGCCCTGCGAAAAGCCTTACGGGAGTTGCGCTGTCGATCAGTGTTTCGTGAAAAACAGGAACAGTCTTGTAATTCGTCAGGAGTTTTTTAACTTCTTCTTTTGATGGGAATAACATATTCATCGACCTTTCAATAAATAAAATAAAAAAAGAGGAACAACGTGCTGACCTTCTTATACAAAGGTCAGGGACGATGTTCCTCGTGGTGCCACCCTGATTTGCGGATAAAAAAACTGCTATCCGCCTCATTGAGTACAATTGCGAATAACAGATACTTTCGATATTTCATTTCAAGTACGCCGCCAACGCATTAATACCCTATCCACTAACGCAGGAAACTCGGCGCAGGCTAATAGGGAAGACCCATTCACCATTGCTTCTCACAAACCCATTCACGCATCCCGTAAGACCTGCTCACACCGACCGCAGGCTCTCTGTACTCCGTCAGAAACGCTACTTGCTTTTGTTCATAGAATTTACTGATTTATTAACTTTGTCTGTATTATATCACAGCACTAAAGCGTTGTCAAGGGGTTTGGAAAATTTTTTTCGATTTTTTTCTAAGAAATTTTTTATGCGAACAAATTTGCCGCAAAATGAAAATTCATACTTGAAATTATCTGAAAAAAGGTGTAAAATAATATAGTATGGCTAAAATCAGAACAGAAAGGATAAACGCATTATGGATAACACAAACTGGATCGAAGCTAAGGTTTATACAACTACCGAGGGAATTGACCCCGTCTGCGGCTGTCTGCTCGGAGTGGGCATAACGGGCTTTGAGATAAAGGATTCTCAGGATTTTGAAGAATTCCTCGAACGCAAGGACGGAAACTGGGATTATATAGACGATGACCTTATGGAAATGCGTACCTGCGAAACCTGCGTGACCGTTTATATCGCAGATAATGAGCAGGGCAGAGAGATGCTCGCCGCTTTGAAGCGTGAAATGACAGCGCTCAAGGAACGTGATGCGGATAATAAATTCGGCAGACTTGCCGTTGAGCTTTCAGGCATAAAAGAAGAGGACTGGGCAAACAACTGGAAGCAGTATTTCAAGCCGTTTGAAGTAGGCACACGTCTTGCCGTAAAACCCTCCTGGGAAGAATATGATAACCCGAACGGAAGAACCGTTCTCGAAATTGACCCTGCATCGAGCTTTGGCACGGGTCAGCATAATACAACGCGCCTTTGCCTTGAACTTATCGAAAAGACCGTTAAAAAGGGCGATAAGCTCCTCGACCTCGGCTGCGGAAGCGGAATACTTTCTATCGCAGGAATTCTCCTCGGCGCAGAAAAAGCTGCCGCTGTCGATATCGACCAGAACTCGGTAAAGATCGCAAAGGAAAACTTCGCAAAGAACAATATCCCCGAAAGCGTTTTTGATGCTTATGTCGGAAATATCATCGGCGATGAAGAGCTTCGCGCAAAGCTCGGCGGCGGATATGACGTTGTCGTTGCAAATATCGTTGCCGATGTCCTTATCGCAATGAGCCCTATCTTCGGCAGCTTTATGAAACCCGATGCAAAGATAATCATTTCGGGCATAATAATCGAACGCTGCGATGAGGTTATGGAAGCAATGGAAAAGAACGGATTCAAGCGCATCGAAATTCGCGAAAACGGCGGCTGGGCTGCTGCGGAATTTGAAAAGAACAACTGAAAGGGCAGAATGTAAATGGCAAAAAAGAAGAATTATGACAACGAAAGTATCTCGATGCTCAAAGGTGCAGACCGAGTTAGACTTCGTCCTGCCGTTATCTTCGGTTCGGACGACCTCGAAGGCTGCAAGCACTCCGTTTTTGAGATAATCTCCAACTCCATAGACGAAGCCAGAGGCGGCCACGGCGACAAGATAACCGTTACCTACTATCAGGATAAGTCTATCGAAGTTGCAGACTGCGGACGAGGCTGCCCCGTTGACTATAACAACGCCGAGGAAAGATATAACTGGGAGCTTGTCTACTGCGAACTTTACGCAGGCGGCAAATATGACAATTCCGACTATGAATTCTCCCTCGGTCTTAACGGTTTGGGCGCTTGTGCAACGCAGTATGCATCGGAATTTATGGACGTTGAGGTTCTCCGTGACGGCTTCAAGTATAATCTCCACTTTGAACACGGCGAAAACATCGGCGGACTTTCAAAAGAGCCTTACAAAGGTAAGCAGACGGGTACCAGAACACGCTGGCGACCCGATACAGCGGTTTTCACCGACATAAATATCGAGCGTGAATACTTCGAGAATATGATGAAAAAGCAGGCTGTCGTAAACCCGAAAGTCACATTCGTTTTCCGCTATGAGCTTGCAACGGGCGGCTTTGACGAGTCTGTTTATTACTACGAAAACGGCATCACCGACTATATCGATGAGATAATCGGCAGTGACGGACTTACTGCCCGACAGTTCGTTTCCTGTGAGCGCAAAGGCCGTGACAGCGACGACCGTCCCGAGTATAAAATGAAGCTTTCCTGCGCATTTGCTTTCTCAAACAAAGTAAGCTTTCAGGAATATTATCATAACTCCAGCTACCTTGAACACGAGGGTTCACCGCAGAAAGCAGTCCGTCAGGCATTCCGTTCATTCATCGACAACTATATAAAGACGAGCGGCAAGTATAAAGCAGGCGAAAAGTCGATAAAGGACGATGACGTTCTCGACAGCCTTGTTCTCGTTTCGTCCACGTTCTCGACATATACTTCTTATGCAAACCAGACCAAGAAGGCTATCAATAATAAGTCTATCTATGACAATATGGTCGATTTTCTCAAACATTCGCTCGAGGTCTACTTCATTGAAAACCCAGACGATGCGAACAAGATCGCCGACCAGATACTCATAAACAAGCGCAGCCGTGAATCTGCCGAGCGTATCCGTCAGAATACGAAAAATAACCTCACAAAGCAGATAGACCTTGCAAATATGGTCGAAAAATTTGTAGACTGCCGCACAAAAGACCTTTCAAGGCGTGAAATTTTCATCGTTGAGGGTGACTCGGCTCTCGGTTCGTGTAAAACAGCCCGTGATGCCGAATTTCAGGCTATCATACCCGTTCGAGGAAAAATTCTCAACTGCCTTAAAGCCGATTATGCGAAAATTTTCAAGAATGATATCATCACCGACCTTATAAAAGTCCTCGGCTGCGGCGTTGAGGTCACAACCAAGGCAAACAAAGAGCTTTCAACCTTTAATATCGACAATCTCCGCTGGAATAAAATTATAATCTGTACCGATGCCGATGTCGATGGTTTCCAGATAAGAACGCTTATCCTTACAATGCTTTACCGCCTTACCCCGACGCTTATCGAGCAGGGCTATGTCTATATCGCAGAATCTCCGCTCTTTGAGATCACAACAAAGGACAAGACCTACTTCGCTTATAATGAAAAGGAAAAGGGCGAGATACTCGGAATGATAGGCGACCAGAAATATAAGATAGACCGCTCGAAAGGTCTTGGTGAGAACGACCCCGAAATGATGTCGCTCACAACAATGAACCCCGAAACTCGCCGTCTTATAAAGGTAACTCCTGTCGATATGGAAGCAACAGCAAATATGTTCGACCTTTTGCTCGGTGACAACCTGCAGGGCAGAAAAGACTATATCTCCGAATACGGATGCAAGTATCTTGAACTTGCGGATATTTCATAAAAGGGGGCGGGATAAATGGCAAGAAAAAATTCAGGCAAATCAGCGCCTAAGAAAAAAACAGTCGGTATGCCCGATGCGTATATCGCAGGCAGCGGTATCGTTGCGGAAGAAACTATTACAGATACCCTCGAAAAAAACTATATGCCTTATGCGATGAGCGTTATCATCTCCCGTGCGCTCCCCGAGATAGACGGCTTTAAGCCCTCGCACAGAAAGCTCCTCTATACAATGTATAAAATGGGACTTCTCACGGGTGCAAAAACCAAGTCCGCAAATATCGTCGGACAGACTATGAAGCTCAACCCTCACGGTGATGCGGCTATCTACGAAACAATGGTTCGCCTTTCCAAGGGCAACGAAGCGCTTCTTCACCCTTATATCGACAGCAAGGGCAACTTCGGTAAAGCTTACTCCAAAAATATGGCTTATGCCGCTTCACGATATACCGAAGCAAAGCTTGCTCCGATATGCGCAGAGCTTTTCAGCGATATTGATAAGGACACGGTCGATTTCGTTCCGAACTACGATAACGAAACCACCGAGCCAACGCTTCTCCCTGCAACATTCCCGTCAGTCCTTGTAAATGCGAATGTCGGAATCGCCGTATCAATGGCGAGCGCAGTCTGCCCGTTCAACCTCGCAGAAGTCTGCGAAACAACTGTCGGATTGATACGCAATCCCGAGCATGATATAATGTCAACGCTCAAAGGTCCTGACTTTCCGGGCGGCGGATTTATAATCTATGACGAACACGAACTGAAAAATGTCTATGAAACGGGCAGAGGTTCAATAAAAATTCGCTCAAAATACAACTTTGACGAAGCTTCAAACTGTATCGAAGTAACGGAAATACCGCCAACAACGACTATTGAAGCTATTATGGATAAGATAATCGAGCTTGTAAAGGGCGGAAAAATAAGCGAAATTTCCTATATCCGTGACGAAACCGACATCAATGGTCTGAAAATAGCTATCGATATCAAAAAGGGCGTTGACCCCGACAAGCTGATGAAAAAGCTGTTCCGAATGACACCGCTTCAGGATTCCTACGCCTGCAACTTCAATATCCTTATCGGCGGTATGCCAAGGGTAATGGGTGTTCGTGAAATCCTCGAAGAATGGGTAGCATTCCGCAAAGAGTGTGTAAAGCGAAGAATTTATTTCGAGCTTTCAAAGAAAAAGAGCAAACTCCACCTGCTCAAAGGTTTGAAAAAAATACTTCTTGATATTGACAAGGCTGTAAAGATCGTCCGTGAAACCGAGGAAGAAACGGAAGTTGTTCCAAACCTTATGATAGGCTTCGGCATAGACGAAACGCAGGCGGATTATGTTGCCGAAATAAAGCTCCGCCATCTCAATAAGGAGTATATCCTCAATCGTATCTCCGAGATAGAGGACCTTGAAAAGTCCATTGCAGAAATGGAAGATATCCTCAAAGACGATAAAAAGGTCAAGAACCTCATTATCGACGAGCTTAACGAAGTAAGCCGCAAGTACCGCCAGCCGAGAAAAACGCTCTTTATCTACACTGCAGGCGAGGAGGAAGAAGCTGAAGAGGACGATACACCTGATTTCCCTGTAACGCTCTTCATTTCGCAGAGCGGCTATTTCAAGAAGATAACTCCTCAGTCGCTCCGTATGTCGGGCGACCAGAAGCTCAAAGAGGGCGACTTTATTGTCAATTCGGTAGAAACAACTAACCGAAGCGAACTGCTGTTCTTCTCTGATAAAGCGCAGGTCTATAAAAGCAAAACTTCGCTCTTCAAAAATACCAAAGCATCCGAGCTTGGCGTTTATATTCCCGCACAGCTTGGCTTTGACGACGGCGAAAGCTTCCGTTCGATGATAGTCACCAACGATTACAGCGGCTATCTCATTATGATCTTCGCCAACGGTAAAGTTGCAAAAGTTCCGCTCAATGCTTACGAAACCAAAACAAACCGCAAAAAGCTTGCCAATGCTTACAGCGATAAATCACCGCTCGTTGCTATGTTCTGCGTTGCCGATAACGAAGATATTCTTCTCACGACCTCGAACGGCAGAGCAGTTGTTTTCAATACGGGAATGATACTCCCGAAAACCACCCGTGACACGATAGGCGTTCAGGTAGTAACGCTCAAAGCAAAGGCAGAAGTAGTCGGGGCGCAGACTGTTCCCGAAGAAAAGAAAGCTGACTATTCAAAATATTACGTTAAAACTATTCCTGCTGCAGGTTCGCTTGCAAAGGATATAGCCGATGCCGATCAGCTTTCATTCTTAAACATATAAAAAATTATCCCGAAAACCAAAGAAATAGGTTTTCGGGATTTTTTATCAGTTTGAAAGCACTGCCTCGGAATACATTACTGCGCCTTTTCCGCAGTTCGGGTGGATATGGTCGAGCAGATAGTAACTGTCGGGCTTTTCGGTAAGCTTTTGACGGATATAGCCGTTCGCATCTATGAAAATATCACTGTTTTCATTGCAGGACTTTTCGAGAGCACGGCTGTACTCCTCGTTGAGAGCGGTCTTTGCCGTAAATGAAAGCTTGCAGAATGGGTCGCCATCGGTCGAATACCATGGTGCTATAAACACAAACTGTGCATTAGGAGATTTTTTTATAAGGAGTGATCTCAGTTCATTCTGACGTGCCGCAAAGTCCTCCGCTGTCATTGCACATACGCTTTCATCACGGTATCTTACATCATTTGTGCCGAGAGCAATAACGTAAAGCTCTGCCTCGGGGATGCTGTCAATATTATCTATCATATAGGAAACAGTGCATCCGCCTTTGGAGTAATTGCAGATCGTTTTATCGGGGATATATTCCTCGATCGGTTCATACCATGGACAACCGCCGTTTTTCGTTCCTTCGGTCACACTGTCACCGATAAAGCACACTGAGTTCACATTCTGCATTGCTTTTCCAAGCTTGCCCGAACGCATTTCATCATTCATTTCAAGACCTCCTGCTTTTGAACGGATGAATCCGTTTTTGTCAAAATAATATCTTTCCGTAACAGACGAAATATCCATTTCATGTCCGAATACAACCCTTGTAACAGCAGCATTTGCGTTTTGGACTCTCACAATATCGTCCGTGCTTAACTGTCGGCGTAGAGCCGTGTCGTTCATAATGTCATATATGGGCAGTGCGCGGTAGTTCCCGTCCGCAGGTGCTTGCGTGTAAAGAGGGACAATACTTCCGCCAATTATCTCTTTGGTGCTGCGGTCGATATAAACGTCAATGAGCATACTTGTATCGCCCTGTTTTTCACGGTAGATATTTGCAAAATTTCCGGGGCAATATGCCGTGAAAACATTCCGTCCGTCATGATCTTCGACAACAGCAGGCTCGACCGCGTGAGCATGATCGCCAAGGATAATATCAGCACCGTTCTGTTTGAAAATATCGAACCAGACATTCTGTTCCTCATCGGGAAAATTTGAAAACTGTGTTCCGATATGCGGAAGAACGACAATAAGGTCAGGGTCAAGTGTCTTTGCATCGGCAAAATCCTGTTCTACACTTTTTCTCATGGCTTCAAAAAGTTCGCCGGAAGTTCCCGAAATAATTGATGTAATATACGAAAGATGACCATTGGCCAGTTCTTCGATGTCATATCCGTTGCTGCCGTATGTATATGCAAGGACAGCTATTTTTAAGCCGTCACAATCAATGAGCTTTATGCGGCTGTTCTGCTTTTCTTCAGCAGTTCTGTATGAACCGATGTGTTCAAGTCCGATCCCGTCAAGAATATCAAGGGTTCTCGATGCGCCGCTGATATCACGGTCAAGGAGATGATTTGTTGCCGTTGTAACAAGGTCAAATCCTGCATTCTGTACGGCATTTGCAAAGCTGTCGGGGAAGTTCAGCCAGAGCGTTTTTCCATCGTCAAAATTGCTTGAAGAATAACCTGCCTCCTCACCTGCAGCAGGACCTTCAAATACACCAATCGCAAGGTCGGCGGAGGAAATGTATTTTTCGGCATATTCAAAAACATCGTCAAACTCATATCCGTTTTCGGTGTATGCACGTTTGACCTGATCTTCAAGCAGTATCAGATCGCCTGCAAATGTAATACGAAATGCTTTGTCAAAAGCATTTTGCTGTTCCGATGTCATTATCGGGTACATAATATCACTGTCAGTATTTTCGGTTGTATCTGTATTGACTGTGATATCCTCGCCCTTTATCAGTTTTTTTAGATCATCAAAGGATATCCCTGAATAGGAATCGATCAAAACAGAAGCAATAAATCCGAATAAAACAATGAGTACAGCGGCTTTGGGTGTTGCCGACTTTCCATCGTTGAACAATTCAGCACCCGATTCGGCGAATCTGTTTGCATATTTGCAGAATAGATCGTTACCAAATGCAATACAGATCAAAATAGTCGCAGCGATCGATATAATAATGACAGCCGTATTGTTAAATTCACCGATGAGATTGCTTATGATGAGCGTAAACGGTCTGTGAAGCAGGAATATCCATAAAGAATTTCTTCCGAACATCGTTAAAAGCGGAATTTTTTTGCACGGTGAAATGTTTCTCAGTGTAAATATTGCCATTGCAGCAATTATGTAAAGAACAATTCTTCCGAATGCATCGATCGGAGAATTGTATGGGAACATTTGAAAGGCACTGTCTGAAAATGAAAAAAATTTGTGTGATGTAAATGCAATTATGGCTGTTAGCAGAGCAGCACCGCTGCCAATGAGAATCCTTCTTGGGTAAGGAGAATTTTCCATGGCTTTACTTTTTTCTTTTGTGAGCAGGTATCCCATCATATAAAACGGATAGAACCCGATTATTCTTGAAACGGCAAATGTATTGTCTATAGAATCAAAAAAGCCTGCAAACAAAGCAATACCAAAGAGGATCAGTTGTATTTCCTTAAATACCGCAATGTGGTGTGCTGTCAGCCGCCATATGACCAAAGCTATCAGAAACCAGTAAGAATACATAGGTTTCAGCAGTGAATCAAAGCCGTATACAAACCCCATGACGCTGTTAAAAATAAAGTACAGAAACAATAGCTTTATAATTGCTCCAAAACTGTGTGAATTTTCGCTTTTTCCAAAATATCCACACACAAAAACAAACGCAGGCATATGAAACATATAAATATAGTCAACAATGCTGTTGATCGCAGACGAGTTGCTTTGAAGCTGATATAAAATATGAGCAAAAACTGTGAGCAGCATTAACAGCCCTTTTATATTGTCCCAATAAACGCTTCTTTGCTTTGCAGTTTGCATAATAAAATTTCCTTTCATTCCGATT
>UQKC01000041.1 GCA_900541495.1 uncultured Ruminococcus sp.
GATGCGCAAAGTCGTAGAAAATTTGCCGTGAGGGAGGTTTTTAGAGGTTCCCTCAATAGGAACACTGAAAATATACCGAAAAACACCGCTTCCCCGTGATAAAATTTACCACGGGAAAACGGTGCTTTTCCTGAAAAGGAGAGTTTGTATAAAAAGTGGGTCGAAGTAAGCTTATTCCGCGTTTTTGAGCGCTTCGCTCTTGGAAACCTTTGAAACCTTTCTCATCTGGAGGATTGCAACGACTGCATAGCAGACAAGTCCGACTGCGACCGTAACAACGTATGTCATCGGGTTGATCGAGCATGGGATATATCCCGTCATCATTGTGTAAAGGTAACCCTTGAATATCGCTTTCATTGAAATATCGATGAAAGGAACTGCTATGATAAGTCCGACAACGACTGCGATCGAGGTCGAGGCGATATAAAGTCCGCCGATCTCGCTGTCCTTGTAGCCGAGTATCTTCGTCATCGATATCGACTGGAAGTTTCTCTCGATGACCTGCTTGCAGAGGACGTAGATAACGATGATATCGAACAATGCGCCGAATATCTTCATTATATTCATCATACCGCCCATAGAGACCATGAGCTGGTCGGAGAGCTTTGTATAATCATCGGCTGAAATAACTGCGGCAACCTCATCTTCATCAAGCTCTGTGAGTTCGGCATCGGAGAAATAACCCGTAAAGTAGCCGCTCTTGTTGCCGAATGTCCTGTTGAAATCGTCGATATTCATAAATATTGCAAGCGATGAGCTGTAGTCATAAACTCCGCCGACTTCGATCGTATAGGAACTGTTGCGCTTGTATTTTTCGTCAAGTGTAATGCTGTCGCCTGCTTTGATACCGTATTTTTCGCTTATGCCCGTTGAAATGAGCGCCTTCCCCTCGGGGATCTCCGAATGGATATAACGGCTGTCTTTTTCAATGCCGTAAACGGTAATACCGTCCGTTAGGAAGCCTTCCTTTGAATAATCAAAGCTTTCTGAGGCGAATTTTTCCGCTGAAATATTGTCGATCTCATCGGTTTCTTCATAGTCATAAAGTATATACTGATAGTCGCTTATCATATCCCTGACAACGTTCGCTTTGTATTCGTCCATCATTCTCGGCATCATATCTCCAAAGCTGATAAGGACTGCGCCGAAGAGGATCCCGACTATCATTACGATATATCCGGGGAGATTCGTGAAGAAAATTCTCAGGCTGAATCTCGTCATAAACGGTATCTTTGTGTTAAGGCGCATTGCCTTTTTGTTGGAGTTCTTTTTAAGGTCGTGACGTAGGAACTTGAGCGGACTTAATTCAAGCTTGGAAGCAAGTACCGTCAGATTTATTATCAGCATAAGCACTATCGGAACAACTGTCGAAAGCACGAATGCAGACGGATCCCAGACGGTTTTATATGTCGTGAGCGAATACGAGCCGAGGTAAAGACCCACGCAGAAATCCTTCATAGCTGTATATCCGATGACGTTTCCGACAACTGCCGAAATGAGCGTAACGATTATCGGAAGAAGCATATAATGTCGGATAAGCTCGCCCTTTGTGTATCCCGAAGCACGGAGAGTACCGATAACACCTGCTTCGGCAACGATAGTGTTTGAAATGGTCACTGCAAAAATGAATGCAATAACAGCGATCATCATATATACCATTACCATTGCTCCCGCTTCGTCACCGCCGATATCGTCAATGGAGAAATTTATACCCTGATTGAGATATCTCGGGATATAATTATCAACGGTGATAATATCCGTCTTGTCGATCTCGTCCTCGAATTCCTCATCATCGGGCATTTCAAAATCTTCACCGTTTATCTCGGCTTCAACGCCGTCCTCAATAATTCCGAAGAGGAAATCGTCAAGCTCAACGGAAAGGTCTTCTCTCTTAGGCTTTTCAACGGAATCGATATACTGATCCTTGAATTCGTCCTCGGAGGGAGCTTCGTATTCCTCGCCTTTTATTGCGGCGGCTACGGAATCTTCGATTATCTTGAATGTGAAATCATCTGTTTCTACCGAAAGGTCGGACTGTGCAGGCTTCTTGACGGAATCGAGGTATTCGTCGATGAACTCCTGCTCGGTAGGACCTGCGTAAGCCGATCCCGTCATCATTGCTTCAACAGACTTTTCGATAACGCCGAATGTGAAGTCGTCAACATCTATAGAAAGATCGGATTTAGCAGGCTTAACACCTGTTGAAGCATAGAGCATACCATACTCTTCCGCACCCTTGGTGATGTTCTGAGTTACCTCTGCGACCTTTTCTTCGATAGACTTCTGATAGATGCTGCCGTATTCCTCTGCGCCTTTTTCAATAGTATCGGTGAGGCTGTTCACCTTATCCTCAAAGGACTTTTTGTAGATGTCGGCATATTCTTCCGAAGCCTTTTCAAGCTTGTCAGTGAGTTCGTCTATCTGCACCTGAACGACAGCTTCGTCATAATCGGTGAGCTCATCTTCGATAAGGTCGAGGAACTTGTCGGAGCGGTCTGCGGCTTCGATATCGTCCGCATATTCTTCGTTATAGAGCCAAGCATAATTGTATTTAAGGTTCTTGCTTCCGAGAGCTTCAAAGCCGCTGTCGGTCATTACTGCGACAGAGAAATTGATCGAATCAAACATTGAGTCGGTGTTGCTCTCAAAAAGTGTGCTGTAGTTTGGAAGAGCAACAAAGCCCGTTATGGCAAGAGCCTTGCCGTTAAGTGTTATCGTATCGCCAACATTGATATCGTTATTCTTGGCAAAAACACGGTCAATGGCAATTTCATTATCCTTTGTCGGAAGTTCACCGCTCAATAAGCACGGGTTGTTGAGCGCATCGGTCTGCTTGTAAACTCTGACGGTAGCACCCGTTTCGGCGGTGTCTTCGTCAAAATAAAAGCTGTCATAAAATTTTAAGTCTGCACCGCTTTCAAGCTTATCTTTAAGCTCATCCGGGAGTGCTTTATCGAATGTGATATGTCCGTCCTCAATGTTGTAGAGGCCTAAGCTTTCATAATACGCCGCTTTAAGACTCTCATTTCCGACTCTCATACCCGAGCATATCGAAATGAGCAGCACCATCATAACAAAAATAGCAATATACTTTGCGGCATCTTTCGCGAACTCACGCGGCAGACGCTTTGTAAGGGGATCTCTCATCTTCGTTCCTCCTTACCAGTCAAGCTCTTCGGCAGAAAGCTTATGCTCGTTGCGGATCTCTTTTCTTATCATTCCGTCACGAAGCTTTACTACCTTGTCTGCCATATCCTTTATTGCTTCATTGTGCGTTACCATTATTACGGTCGTGTTGTACTTCTGATTTACCGTTTCGATAAGCTTCAGAATTTCCTTTGAAGTGTTGTAGTCGAGCGCACCTGTCGGCTCGTCGCAGAGGAGGATATCGGGGTTCTTTACGATGGCTCTGCCGATAGAACATCTCTGCTGCTGACCGCCCGAAAGCTGGGACGGAAGCTTGTGACGATGCTCATAAAGTCCGAGAGTTTTAAGTATATCGTCAACATCGAGCGGCGAATCGCTCAGATATGCGCCCGTTTCAACGTTTTCCTTAATGTTGAGGTTCGGAATAAGGTTGTACATCTGGAAAATGTATCCGAGATGCTTTCTGCGGTAATTTGTGAGAGCTTTTTCGTTCATATTCTCGGTCTTTTCGCCGTTAATGGAGATATAACCCGAATCAGCGTCATCAATACCGCCGATTATGTTAAGGAGCGTGGATTTGCCGCTGCCCGAAGGTCCGAGAAGAACACAGAATTCACCTTTTTCGATACCAACACTTATCCCCTTGAGTACCTCGACCTTGCTTTCACCGCTTCCGTAGCTTTTTTTGATATTGTTTATCTCAATAAACATTCTCTTCACCCTTTCATTCCCTCTAAGACATTCCTGCCTGAAAAATTCCGCTCTTTGCCGCTGTTTATCAAGTTAGCGCAAACTAACTCAATTGCAATTTTTATACCTTTGCTTTCTTTTCCGCAAAAAGCAAAGGTATGCATTAGCAGCGGCTAACTGTATATTATTTTACCATATTAAGCCTTATCTAACAAGGTTTAATATACACAAACTTGAACGTTTACGTTATCTTTACTTTGTTGAATTTACACGAGCGCATTACCCGAGTGTAACATCAAGTATCATCATCACTGCGAAGCCGACTGCAAATGATACCGTTCCGATGTTGGAATGTTCTCCCTCGGACATTTCGGGGATAAGCTCCTCGACTACGACATATATCATCGCACCTGCCGCAAAGCTGAGAAAATACGGCATTGCAGGGATTATGAAGCCTGCCGCAAGTATCGTCAGCACTGCGCCGACAGGCTCTGCCGCGCCCGAGATAACACCCCAGACGAACGCTTTCCCCTTGCTCATTCCCTCCGAACGGAGCGGCATAGATATAATCGCGCCCTCGGGGAAATTCTGTATCGCAATTCCGACCGAAAGTGCAAGCGCCGCCGCAGCCGTCATATTCTGTCCGCCGTAGATAAGTCCCGCATAGACCACGCCGACAGCCATTCCCTCGGGGATATTATGTATCGTCACCGCAAGCAGAAGCATCGTGTTTTTAGAAAGGTGCGAACGCACGCCCTCCGCTTTGTCGCTGTTTAAATGCAGATGCGGAACCAAACCGTCGATAAGCAGCAGAACGAAGATACCGACAAGAAATCCCACCGCCGCAGGGACAAACGAAAGCTTCCCCATTTTCTCCGACTGCTCTATCGCAGGGATAAGCAAACTCCACACCGAAGCCGCCGTCATAACGCCTGCCGCAAAGCCGGTCAGTATTCGCTGAACAGTGCGGTTCAGACCGCCTTTCATAAACAATACACACGCAGCCCCGAGCGATGTTCCGATAAACGGTATCGCAAGTCCGCGCACAACATTTAAAATTTCCATATTATCACCTCTGTTGATTGGGTTACCTATTGCTAACTGAATTAATTATACCATCTGCATATCTTTTTGTCAAGGAAAAATATGGCGTAACCGCAATATTTGAACATAAGCTATTGTAGGGGACGGTTCCCCGTCACACAGTCACCAATACCGTTTAAGAAGTGGGACGAGCGACCCTCCCTACGGAAATATGGCTATTTCCATTAAGGACCTGTCTTCATAAGCATATGCACACGTCTTTTCGGCAAATTTTGCTGCATACTGCGTTAAAAATCCTTGCCGAAAAAAATTTTTTTGAAAAAAATTAAATGTTATGCTTGACTAATTAGGGGGTTATGTGTTAGAATATAAGCACGGTTAGCAGTGGCTAATCGGATTGAGTATAAGAAAACGCCTATCAAAAACTATGACTCCTTTATTAGTAAATGAACGGCAATTTCTATAGGGCATACTCCTTCGTAACATTTAAAGTCATATCCGCTTTGATACTGCCTTTTCCTCGTCCGTTAAGACAGTATAAAAAACCTCCCTGCGCAGATATTGCACCTGCATACAACGGAGATGCGCTGCTATCGCATTCCGACCGCAATATCTGCAAAAAGCGGATATCATTCAACCCCAAAACGCCAAAAATCAAAAGGCACGGTTCATTTTCCGAACTGTGCCTTTTTATTTATAGATTTACTTTTCCTTATCGGGTAAAAGCTTTGTCATGCTCTTTGCGCATATCGCCATTGTTGAAGCGTTATGCAGGAACGCTGATGTTCCCGGTGCGATTATTCCGCAGAAGCCCGTGAGGAGCAATGCAGAATTGAACCAAAGTATGAAGCGGTAATTCTTATGTATTCTTTCCATAAGAAGCTCGCTGAGTTCACGCAGACGAACAAGCTCTTCCAGTCCCGTTCCGCGGAGGGTTATATCCGCAGCTTCCTTTGCGATATCCGAAGCGTCGCTGACGGCTGCCGAAACATTCGCTGCGGCGAGTGCAGGTGCGTCGTTTATGCCGTCGCCGACCATAACGACCTTTCTGCCGTCCGCTTTGAGTTTTTCTATCATACCGTGCTTGTCTTCGGGGAGCACCTGAGCATAGAACTCGGTTATGCCGAGCTGAGAAGCTATCATCTCCGCAGCCTTTGTGCTGTCGCCAGTGAGCATTATAACATTCCTGAAGCCGCTCTTTTTCAGCTTTTCAACAACGTCCTTTGCTTCGGCTCTCGGAGGGTCTGCAATACAGAGTGCTGCCGAAAGCGTATCGCCGACGGCAAGATATACTACCGAGCAAGCGCCCGACTGTTCATCTATCTTCTCCTGCTGCTCCAAGGTTATATCGATGCCCTCATCTTCGCAGACAAAGTGTTTGCTGCCGATGATAGCGCGTTCGCCGTTGAGCGTTGTTGCGATGCCGTGAGCAACGATATAGTTGACCTCGGCGTGTTCTTCCGCGTGGTCAAGTCCCTTATCAGCGGCGGCTTTTACGATAGCCTTTGCTACGCTGTGAGGGAAATGCTCTTCGAGACAGGCTGCGATCCGGAGTGCCTCGTCCTCGGAATATTTTCCGAACGGGATCACCTTTTCGAGAACGGGTTCTGCGTTTGTGAGCGTACCTGTCTTGTCGAATACTATTGTATCTGCCGAAGCGAATTCTTCGAGATATTTTCCGCCCTTTACGGTGATGTCCATATCTGCGGCTTCTTTTATCGCCGAGATGACGGCAATAGGCGTTGAAAGCTTTATCGCGCAGGAATAATCGACCATAAGCACGGAAACCGCCTTGGTGATGTTCCGTGTGAAGAGCAGTGCAAGACCGAAGCCGATAAAGCTGAAAGGGACAATGCTGTCCGCAAGCTTTTCCGCACGGCTCTGAACGCCTGCCTTGAGGTTTTCCGAATTGTCGATAAGGTCTATTATCCTGCTCAGTTTTGTGCCCGAGGAAAGCTCTCTTACCGTAACGGCAACGCTGCCCTCTTCGACTACTGTGCCCGCAAAGACCGAGTTTCCGACCGTTTTCATAACGGCAAGCGGCTCGCCCGTCATTGCGGCTTCGCAGATATAAGCTTCGCCCTCGGAGATCTCACCGTCTACGGGGATAACGCTGCCCGTGCGGACACGGATAACATCGCCCTTTTTCAGCTCGGACATTGGGATAAGCACATCTGCGCCGTCCTGAACGAGCCATACCTTGTCGGCTTTAACTGCAAGGCTGTCTGCGAGTGCGGCTTTCGTTCTCGCTCTTGTATAATCTTCGAGAAGTCCCGAGATATTCAGCAGGAACATTACCGTGCCGGCGGTCTTGTAGTTCTTCTGGATAAGGCAAGCGCCTATCGAAGCGCCGTCAAGCACATCGACCGTGAGTTTTCCTTCAAGCAAGGTCTTTATGCCCTTTAAGACATATTTAAGTCCATTGTAAATGATGATGTACTTTCTTATGCACATCGGAAGAAAAAGCTTTGAAGCGAGCTTTTTCAGTGTAACATCAAGGATACTGTCCTTGAATTCACGGTCTATCTCGGCGATGCTGTAGTCCGAGCCAACGGGGACGATCTCCATTTTTCTCGGGTCAAGGCTTGAAACAAGCTTTATTACATCGCTTCGCGAACCGTCTTTATAATAAATAAGTATGCCGCCGTTTTCGCTGCGTATCTCCGCATCGGTAACGAAATCTTCGGACGTGATGCGCTTGTAGATACTGTATTCCAGCTCCTTATCGAACGCAAAGCCGCCGCAGCGGAATCTTATACGGCGCGGTTGGTCATAAACTATTTTAAAGTTCATTAGTCATCAAGTTCTTCCTGATCAATTCCTGCCTCGGTCTTTGCATCATAGCAGATGTCCGAAGCTTCGTCCTTCATATTCTGGAAAGCTTCCTTTGCATCGTGAGAAAGCTTCATTCCCTTTGCAAGTCCCGAAACAGCGAGCTGACGGGTCTTCTTAGCTGTGAGGATCTTCTTGCCTACGATAACTGCTGCTGCACCGCCGAGAGCGCAGAGAAACTTCTGATTTTTGAAAATGTTAGCCATAATAAAACACTCCTTGATTTATATTTTTGACCGAAATTGCCCGAAAAAGCCAAGTAAATTACGGTCTGACATTTTTCTGCATCATTCGCTCAAAATTTCTTACTAAAATATTATACTAAAAAATTTTTTCTTGTCAAGTGTTCTTTTATGAAAAATTTCACAAAAAAATCTGTCCAAAAGAACAGATTTTTTTATATTCATCAAGTTAGATTCAATTAACTTTTAAGTTAGATCATATTAACATTTGCTGTACTCGGACGTTAATTCGTCCCAATTTTGCAAAGCAATCTCCGCAACTTTCGGGTCATACATAAGACCGATGTTTTTCTCTATCTCACCGCGGCAGATATCGAGCGGAAGCGCTTTTCTGTACGCTCTCTCCGATGCCATAGCGTCGATCGAGTCGCAGACGGCGATTATTCTCGCTCCGAGTGGTATCTCCTCGCCCTTTGCACCGAATGGGTAGCCTTTTCCGTCCCAGCGTTCGTGGTGGTGAAGAATTATGGCGGCTATTCTTGAAAAATGCTGCGATTTTGAGAGTATCTCCGCGCCTATTTCGGAATGTTTCTTCATGAGCACCCATTCCTCATCGTTCAGCCTTTCGGGTTTGAGCAGAACGCGGTCGGGAACGCCTATTTTTCCGATATCGTGGAGATGTCCTGCGATATGTATCTCCTGCGTTTCGTGGTGCGAAATGCCCATTTTGCCGCATATAAAGCAAGCCATATCACTCACGCGCCGCGAATGGTCGCCCGTATAGGGGTCGCGCGCATCGAGCGCCGATGTTATGCACTCGACGAACTCGTGATACTCAAAATTCAGCTCGCAGTCACAGCTCATTTTCTTCTGTCCTTTCCACGGTGTAGCCAAGTCCTATTACTGTCTGACGGATAGTGAAATCGGAAACGGGCGCAGCCGAATAAACCTCGGCGATGCCGCTTTTATGGTCTACTTCTGCATACAAGCCTTGTCTGTTGAGAGCGTTCGCTATCCTCTCTGCGCAGTTTTTGCAGGACATTCCGCCGATCTGAACGGTCGTCTTATATTTATACTCCGAAAGATCGGTCTTTTTCTCGGCAGCCTTGACATCGTCCGATCCTGCTCCGCAGCAGCCGTGCGCAAGCTTGTTCATATAGCTCTTTATTGCTGTTACACATACAACGATAAGCACAGCGATTATAATTCCCGTTGCCGTTTTGTATTTCACCCTTCCTTTATCTGATATGCAAATACCGAAGTTTTATTTTTTTCCTAAGAAGTATTCGGCAAGCCTTTCGACTGTTTTTTCCGAAACATGGCTTACTATCTTTACCGAATCATCGTCAGCAGCTTTCGGGTCAAGTCCGAGGACGTTTTCGAGAAAATCACGAATGATTATGCAGCTTGTGAAGATCGGGTTCGCAGCTTTGATGCCGCTTTCTGTCAGATTTATCTGACCGTAATGCTCTTTTTCGATATATCCGCTCTCGCAGAGCTTTGCGGTCATTGCGGCGGTGCTTGCTTTGCTCACGCCGACTATCTTTGCAACGTCGGAGGATTTCACCTCGCCGCCGTTCTGGCCGAGCTTATATATTGCGAAGAGATATTTTTTCTGGGAATATGTAAGTCCGTTCACTTTTTCTTCTCCCCGTGACAACTGCCTCCGCTGCAAGCGCATCCGTTAGGACAGCAGGAACATTTTCCGCCGCAGAACGACTTGCCTTTTTTCTTATCCTTATATATCTGCCTTGCTGCCAAAAAGACAACTCCCGCAACTATTAGACCGACTATCAAAGTAGACATATTGCCACGACCTTTCTTAAGTTTTGAGGCTTCCTTTATAAACTTCTGCGCTCCCGTGGATTTGTCGGGAGCGCAGGTGAGTTCAGTTTATTGCTTTATGATTTAACCTTAACGTTTGCTGTGAGCTTATTGCTTTCCTTGTAAGGCTTAACAAGCATATAGATGATGCCTGCAAGGCAGAGGAGAGCAACTATAAGACCGATAACATTTACGTTGCCTGTGAAGAGATTGCCGAACTGGTTGATGCAAAGTGCAACTACATAAGCGAATCCGCACTGGTAGCCGATAGCGAATGCTGTCCACTTGCCGTTGTTCATCTCTCTCTTGATAGCACCCATTGCAGCGAAGCAAGGTGCGCAGAGGAGGTTGAATACGAGGAACGAGTAGCCTGTAACGCCTGTGAATGCAGCGCCGATAGCGTCGTAAACGCTTCCCTCTCCGCCGCCGTAGAGGATACCCATTGTACCAACGATGTTTTCCTTAGCAACAAGACCTGTGATAGATGCGACTGTTGCCTGCCAGTTGCCCCAGCCGAGCGGCTTGAAGATCCAAGCAAGTACACCGCCGATAGCAGCAAGGATACTGGAGTCGATCTCTTCTTCGGAAAGCATACGGAATGTTCCGTCAACTACACCGAAGTAAGTTGTGAACCATACGAAGATAGTTGAAAGAAGGATAACTGTACCGGCCTTCTTGATGAAGGACCAGCCTCTTTCCCACATTGAACGGAGAAGGTTTCCAACAGTAGGAAGGTGGTATGCAGGGAGTTCCATTACGAACGGAGCAGGATCGCCTGCGAACATCTTTGTCTTCTTGAGCATGATACCCGAAACGATGATAGCAGCTGCGCCAATGAAGTATGCGGAAGTTGCAACGATAGGAGAACCGCCGAAGATAGCACCTGCGATCATTGCGATGAAAGGAACCTTAGCGCCGCAAGGGATAAATGTTGTTGTCATAACTGTCATTCTTCTGTCACGTTCGTTTTCAATGGTTCTTGAAGCCATGATACCCGGAACGCCGCAGCCTACGCCGACAAGCATAGGAATGAAGGACTTACCGGAAAGACCAAACTTTCTGAAGATTCTGTCCATTACGAATGCGATACGGGCCATATAACCGCAAGCTTCGAGGAATGCGAGGAGGAGGAAGAGTACGAGCATCTGAGGTACGAATCCAAGGACTGCACCAACACCTGCTACGATACCGTCGAGGATAAGTCCGCTGAGCCATTCAGCACAGTTTACGGATTCAAGCAGGTTTCCGATGAGAACAGGAACGCCGGGAACCCATACGCCGTAAGCAGCAGGATCGGGGTCTGCACAGTCATACTTTACGAATGCATCAACTGCATCTGCAAGGTCTGCGCCTGTTGCTTCAACATCTTCCGTTGCAAGAGTTTCTTCATCTTCAACAGTATATGTTACTGTATCTGCATCTGTGAAGTTAGCAGCAAGAGCATCGAGCTCTGTCTTAGCTGTGTCAACATCGAATGTTTCGGATTCGCTGTCGATAGCTTCTTCAACGGCTGCTGTATCGATGCCGTTTTCCTGAGCCTTTTCGATGAATGCTTCTATAATTGCAGGAGCATCGCCGTATTCTTCAGCAGCTTCTTCGTAAGCGCTTGTGCCGATTCCGAGGAGGTGCCAGCCGTCACCGAAGAGTCCGTCGTTTGCCCAGTCAGTTGCGGAAGCACCGACTGTAACCATTGCTATGTAATAAACAAGGAACATTACGCATGCGAAAATAGGAAGACCGAGAATTCTGTTTGTAACGATCTTATCAATCTTATCGGAAGTTGTAAGTCCGCCCTTGTTCTTCTTTTTGTAACATTCTTTAATAATAGTGCCGATGTAGATGTAACGCTCATTGGTGATGATGCTCTCTGCATCGTCGTCCATTTCCTTTTCGGCAGCTTCAATATCCTGAGTGATATGAGCCAATGTTTCGCTGTCGATCTTGAGCATTTCAAGAACCTTTTCATCACGCTCAAATACCTTGATAGCGTACCAGCGCTGATTCTGCTCGGGAACATCGTGAAGAACAGCTTCTTCGATGTGTGCGATAGCGTGTTCAACGCAGCCGCAGAACTTGTGCTGAGGGATCATCGGTTCTTTTGCTTCAGCAGCAGCGATAGCAGCTTCAGCAGCTTCGGTAACACCCGTTCCCTTAAGAGCGGAAATTTCAACTACCTTGCAGCCGAGTTCCTTTGAGAGCTGTTCAATATTGATTGTATCACCGTTCTTGCGAACGATATCCATCATATTGATTGCGCATACAACAGGGATTCCAAGCTCAACGAGCTGTGTTGTAAGGTAAAGGTTTCTTTCGAGGTTTGTACCGTCGATGATGTTGAGGATTGCGTTCGGACGCTCACCGATGAGGTAGTTTCTTGCAACAACTTCTTCAAGTGTGTAAGGTGAAAGCGAATAGATACCCGGAAGGTCGGTGATGATAACATCTTTGTGACCCTTGAGCTTACCCTCTTTTTTCTCAACGGTTACGCCCGGCCAGTTACCAACGAACTGGTTGGAACCTGTGAGGGCATTAAAAAGCGTTGTTTTGCCTGAGTTCGGATTTCCCGCAAGCGCGATTTTAATTTCCATATCCAATTTATCCTTTCTTAATGTTAGTCCAGACTAATTTTATTAGTCATTGCTAACCAATATGCAAATAAATAAAAGTTAAGCTATCTCGATCATTTCGGCATCAGCTTTACGAAGCGAAAGCTCATAGCCTCTTACTGTTACTTCAACAGGATCGCCAAGAGGAGCTACCTTGCGGATATAGATCTCAGTGCCCTTTGTGATTCCCATGTCCATGATTCTGCGCTTTACAGCGCCCTCACCGTTCAGCTTCTTTACAGTGACAGTTGAACCGATCGCAGCGTTTTTCAGTGTCATTTCCATTCTCTCCTTTATTCAATTTAATGGGATTCTCCCACTCAAACCATGATTTTGCAAGCCATTTCCTTGGAAACAGCGACTCTTGATTCCTTTACATTGACGATAACATTTCCGCCGATCTCACTGACGACAGTTACCGTTCCTCCTGCAACGAATCCGAGATTTTCGAGAAATTTTCTTGTATCGGGGTTTCCGCCGACCTTTTTGATGATGTTTTCTTCACCGGCATTGGCAAGCGTAAGCGGCATCATAACTTCACTCCTTTATATCGTTAGAACTTGCTAACCTTATAGCCAAAAGTTTTCGGAAAAATCCCGCAAACTGCCCGAATATGAACTTTTGCGACGATATTTCCGCAAACTCCGACCTTTCATTAGCGTTTGCTAACCTTTGAACTTTAAGTACGGTCAGTATTCGCTAACTATGTTAGCTTTTACTAACCGTACTTAATAATACTATCATTTTACTCTGTTGTCAATAGTTTTTCGCAGATTTGTATATCTGCACAAACTCGCTGAGTTAGTTTTAGGTAACTTTGTTAGTCTTAGATAACTGTTAATATTCAGATAAAATTCAAGTAATTATTCTGTAAGAGCTTTGCCCAAAGCCTTGCACTTTTCAAGATCATCATCGGACGGAGCATCATTTGCAATAACACCCTCGCCGCCGACAAGAACAGCACCATCGGATTCAACTCTGGTTTCCCAGTTTCTCATCCATTCGCCATCGCCCCAGCCGTAAGAGCCGAAAAGTCCTACCTTTTTGCCGCTGAGTCTGCTCTCGATCTCGGTGAAGAATGGGTCAAACTCGCCCTCTTCGAGCATTTCAGCACCCATTGCAGGACAGCCGAATGCGATAGCATCATAATCCTCAACATTGCCCGAAAATTCGGAAACTGTGAAGAGTTCTGCACCTGCACCCTCTGCAACTGCCTTTGCCATAGCCTCGGTATTGCCTGTGCCGCTCCAATAAATTACTGCTGTTTTCATAAACTTTTCCTCCTAATTAATCTGATAAGTTCACAAGGGTTTGGTAAATATCCGCTCCCCCTTTTAATTTACTGCACAGAAAATTTCTGCACCTATCGTAATCCGCAAATGTACGCCGAGCGTTCTCGACACTTCCGTAAACCTTCCAAGCACCGCATAGCTTGAAATTCTCGCCCTTGTTCTCAATGAATCCCATAACATCTTCAACGGGATAGCCAAGAAAAACGCCGATCTCGTGAGGGAAGCTTTCACTTCCGCCGATGCGTTCCGAAAGTCGGTCAAGACATTCATCAACCGTCATATCCGAGGTGTATCCGTAACGTCCGAGTATCGCTTTCACTGAGCTGTCCGCAAGGCGCTTCGCAAGCTGTTCCC
This sequence comes from uncultured Ruminococcus sp., assembly GCA_900541495.1. Classification (GTDB taxonomy): domain Bacteria; phylum Bacillota; class Clostridia; order Oscillospirales; family Ruminococcaceae; genus UMGS363. The sequence goes on from UQKC01000041.1 coordinate 13,972, forward strand.
TGCTGTAAACAAGTATGAGCGAGCGGTTTTTGCAGCTGCACAATATCCTGCTCGCAAGTCCGAGCGCCGCAGTTCTGCGATTGAAATACCGAGAGTGAAATTCAAGGTCAAATTCCGAAGACGAAAGCGAAAAAAGACTTGCGCACTTTATCCCGAGCAAAGTCGGCGCTGTATGGAACGCGAGCTTTCTTCCAAAGCTGTTATACTCCGCTTTTGACATTCTATCACCTCATTCTCGATTAGCTGCCGCTAACCGCATTGTACAAGCTGCCTCGATCAAATTTCCGACAATGAATCTCAACAAGTCATCTCTGCATATCAGCAATGCTTTTCCCTGATTATTATACTCACATCGTCAAGAAAAATTCGTTTATGCGGAAAATCCGTGCCATTTGCATTTTACCGAACGATAAAAACGCCCAAAATTGATTTTCGACGCAGTAGTTATCGTTCTGCTGTTCAGGTTAGCATTTGCTAACCTGAACACAGTATAACACGGCACAGTATTGTTTGTCAAGCGTAACTTTTACTGTGCCGCAATATTTTTTGCAAAGCCAAATAAAAAGGTCAGTTCTTTTTATGGAAGGTTTCGATATGATTTTTGAGATGCTCAAAGGATTCCTGACTGAAATTATGTTCAAGGCGGCAAGCATCCTCGGCGGCTGTCTTTTCATTTACACCGATGCCTACAAGCCAGTCTGTAAGAACAGTGTGGCGCTCATAAACGCTCGCAGCGGCGGTTCTGCCCTCTTCGGTGAAGGTTATATAGCCGTCCTTGTCCATTTTTATAAATCCGCCGTCTTTGAGAAGTCCCACCGCGCGGCAGACGCTCGGCTTCGACACGTTCATTTCATTCGCGATATCAATAGAACGGACATCGCCGTTTTTGCTTAAAATATATATCGTTTCGAGGTAGTCCTCGCCCGATTGTCTGAGCTTTGCCATAAGTTCTCCTTTTATATTCGGTGACTGATTTGAAACAAAATGTACATCTTATATTTATATTTTACCACTTCACAGCAATGTTTGTCAAGCAAAACAATAAAATTATGCCATATCATCGTGTTCGGATATTACTTGTTATTTCACAACCTTATGTTTTTTCGCATCAATAATTATTGAAACCATACCAAGCTTTTCAGGTGAATTTCTTGTATCAAAGCGAAAGGAACGCCCTATTCTGCCGTCAGCTTCATTCCAGTATTTATAATGAAAATCACCGTTTTCATCACAGTATTCAAGCAGTTCAACATCAAACCCGACCTGTTCAAAGATGCTTTTAAACAGCTTATAGTCATAAACGATTTTATGTGAAAATGCAGGGTGATTAGGGTCGCCGTTTCCGCCAACCTGTACCATATTCTGATACCATTCATTACAAAAATTCTTATCAGGAACAGCTGCCCGTATATATCCTCCGTCCTCTAAAAAATCATAACAATTCCTTGCGGCAATAATGCCATTCTCCAAGGTCATATGCTCCCAGACGTGTTCGGCAAGAAAGGCTGTCGGTTTTTCTTCTTTGAACATACTCTCAAAGGTGCTTCTGTCAAGAAGATTAAGCTCTGTTTCCTGCGTACTTATCCAGCCGTCAAAGGATGTTTTGCCTGCACCTATTATTACTTTCATTAAAGCACCTCCAAAACATCCTGCAATCCATTAACAAAATAATCCGCCCTCTGAAATTCATTCATAGGCTGCTGATATACACTGAATCCCTGTCTTACCCATATCGTTTTCATTCCAAGCTTTTTCGCAGGCTCAATGTCATTGTCAAGCCTGTCACCAATCATAAAAGCATTTTCGGGCAGACACTCCGCACGGCTCAACGCTCTAAAGAAAATCTCCTTGTCGTGTTTTGCAATACCTTCCTCGGCCGACGCTATAACAAGGCTGATGTATTTCATAAGTCCCCATTTCTCCAGACGGGACTGTGTTCCTAAGCTCTGATTCGCAATTATTCCTATCTTGTAACCGGCTTCCGATAATGCTTTAAGAACATTTTCCGCTTCGGGATATGGCTTCTCGTCCTCTGTATGCCAAGGAGTTTTTGTAAGTCCGAAAAATTTTATAGCTTCAATATCACCCTTGAGATTTTGCTTTGCAAAGAAAATTCTTTTCTCGTTGAACTGCTCAAAAGTAATGTCAGTTCCTGCAATAGCATCTCGGATTCGGTGGTTATAACATTCGGTTTCGTCAACAAGAGTTGAGCCGACATCAAAGAATAGCCGGTTAATTCCTTGCATAGCCATAGTTCCTTTCGGTTAATTTGTTGATACCATTATACCAGACTTTCTCCGAAAAAACAACATAGTCAAACAGTATATTTGTTTATTATTGCCAGAGCATGGATCACGCAGAAAAATATGACATAATTAATCTTGTGAGGAAGAACATATTGCGTTGTTACGCTTCTACTGCTATGCTTATTTCAATCCACTCCCTCATACGAGGGAGAACTACATCGCCAAAAGCGATAAGGTCGGCCTTGTTAAATTTCAATCCACTCCCTCATACGAGGGAGAACTGTGAAAAATTACTTGGTAAATTCTTAGTACTTGCATTTCAATCCACTCCCTCATACGAGGGAGAACAAGGATAATAAGTAAAAATTATAAAGGCTGCGGAATTTCAATCCACTCCCTCATACGAGGGAGAACGTCAAGTGCGGCATACATACCGCCCAAAACGGAGAATTTCAATCCACTCCCTCATACGAGGGAGAACCTGCCCGAAAACGGTTGTTGTAGATCTCGACGCTATTTCAATCCACTCCCTCATACGAGGGAGAACTTTCGGTGTCATTTTGCACCGTCCTTATGTATAAGGTATTTCAATCCACTCCCTCATACGAGGGAGAACTTGTTACATACAGCAAGGTTACGGTGGGAATGCCCATTTCAATCCACTCCCTCATACGAGGGAGAACGCACCAACATAAACATCAGAGGGAATTTCAAAACTTATTTCAATCCACTCCCTCATACGAGGGAGAACTCTTCAATCGGCGTTCTGCTAAAATAATCTGATATTTCAATCCACTCCCTCATACGAGGGAGAACCGATCTGCGCTGGAACAAACAGAAAATCGTATCATTTCAATCCACTCCCTCATACGAGGGAGAACTGCAATTTGCGGTAAGACGGTTGCAAGCACAGAGCATTTCAATCCACTCCCTCATACGAGGGAGAACGAGTATCCGCAGGGCAGGACATCTTAAAAATAGCTACCATTTCAATCCACTCCCTCATACGAGGGAGAACAAAGCTTTTTCTCCGCATCGGACATAAAATCATCGATTTCAATCCACTCCCTCATACGAGGGAGAACTTTGGCAAGCCTATCACCAATGGACTTGATGACGACATTTCAATCCACTCCCTCATACGAGGGAGAACTTCCCGAGAAAGAAACAGGCGGTCGCTTTGGTGCATTTCAATCCACTCCCTCATACGAGGGAGAACAGATTACGGGGTGTGCTTTGTGACGGAGTTTGAATTTCAATCCACTCCCTCATACGAGGGAGAACGGCGCAGAATTTCAGCATATCTTTCACCCTTGAAATTTCAATCCACTCCCTCATACGAGGGAGAACGATAGAAAAAGCAATAAAAAAGCTTTCCGAAGAATTTCAATCCACTCCCTCATACGAGGGAGAACTGCAAAATGTCACAATGGTTAATGCTATATGCTGTGAGTTTATGTGACAATTTGACATAATTTGCTTTTTATTAGTCGGCAAAAAGCTAAATCCGTTTGATTTTTATAACAAAATTGCTGTTTTTTCGGTGCGAATGGTGTGGGGATTTTATGTGTACTTATATTTCGCACCGAAATATTTGCTCGGATATTTTCGCATTTTGGTCGGAAGCTTTTTAGAATATCAGCTCGTCTTCGACCGAAAGTGCAGGCTTTGCGCCTATATGCTCGACTTTGGTTTGGTGGTTATTGCCGAGATAATAGAAGCGCAGGCTGTCTTTTTCTTCGTCTATTTCGTCGGAAAGCTTCTTTTTTAACATTCTCAGCTGTGCGGCATCGACTATGCACTCGAAGACGGAATTCTGCACTCTGACGCCGTAGTTTACACACTGTTTTGCGACGCGTCTTAGGCGTTTCCTGCCCTCGCGATCCTCTGTATTAACGTCGTATGTTACGAGAACGAGCAACTGCGTTTCCTCCTTTTACGATTTCCACATAAACGGCGGATAGCTGTCGAGGTCGCCTCTGATATACCTTGCCAGCAGCATTGCCTGAACATACGGAAGCATTCCCCACTCGACTTTTTCTCCGAGAAACGGGTGCGTTATTTCATCGTACTTTTTCTTCTGCCAGGCGCTCAGGAAGCTTTTTCTGCCGTCCTCTGTCAACATCACTGCACCGTCCTCACGCTTGAAAAAATCGTCATTCGTTATTATGCGCTTATTTATCAGCGACAGCACGAACCTATCGCATATCGGCGCACGGAATTCTTCTACGAGATCGAGGGCAAGCGATCTTCGTCCGGGTCTGTCGGTATGCATAAAGCCGACATAAGGGTCGAGTCCGACCGCTTCGAGCGCAGATGAACACATACCCATTTCGAGCGAATATGCGAACGAAAGCAGTGCATTCACGTTATCGAGCGGAGGTCTTTTGCTTCGCGTTTTGAAATAAAAATCCTCTTTCTGCTGCAAGATCATATCGTCGAATACGGAAAAATACACAGACGCGCCTTCGCCCTCTATCCCTCGCAGCGAATCAATGTCGGCGGCGTTAAGGGCGTTTCGGCTCGCTTCATTCAGAAAAGCCGACTTCTTTTTGAAGCTTTCAACATCAAGCCGAGGTGCGTGATCTCTCACCGCGCGTTCAAGCGACCACCTGCTGTTGTAAAGCTTCGCGGTTATCATATATTTTGCTATGGCAAGGCTTCTTTCGGGTGAATCGGCAATTCTGTACTGCTCGCGGCGAAGAAAAACATTTCCGCTGACGCTGCCCTCGACACGGGCGAGAAAATGTCCGTTTTTCTTCATAAAAACAAGCTCGATGCTGTCCTCGGCGCATTTTCCCATAAGCGCAGGACTTGCACCCGTATAGCCGAAAGTCATTATCCGCTCAATGTTGTGGAGCGGAACTCTGCCGACCTCGGTTTCGCCATTACTTATGACGAGATTTTCACCGTCAAGCGAAAGATATCTGTCGAGATTGTTGACATAGACCGTGTTCATCAGCTTTTTCAAGCGGCATCACCCCTCTTTCGGCGGTTCTTCGCCGAGCATTGCTTTAACATAAGCGGCGGCGTTTTTGTTTCCGCATATCACGGGCAGGCAGATATTTTTCAGCGAGCAGGCATTGCAGGCTTTGCGCCTTTTCACCTTTGGAGTATGCTTTGCTTTGTATAGCTTGTGCATCTCGTCAATGATATATTCGGTGCGGCGGCGGAGTTCTTCGTCGAAACTGACCTTTATCCTATGCCGTGTTTCGCCGTAGTAAAGATAGCCGAACGGAATTTTGCAGCAGAGCATATCTTCAAGGCAAAGCGCCTGCGCCGTGAGCTGCAAAATGTCGCAGTCGTCCTCTTTCGGCTCGCCGCGCTTGTATTCAACGGGTGTGACGGAGTATTTTCCGTCCAGTCCGAAAAGCGTTGTCCCGTCTGCACATTTTCTAAGCTCAACAGCGTCACATTCGCCCGATATTCCGAGTCTTGGGGACGAAACCGCCATTGCTCGGGTTATAACGAGGTCACCGCGCTTCTCATGGAAGCCTGCATCATGGACATTTTCGTGCATAATGCTGCCGTCAACGGTGCGGTAATTTTCGCTCCATTGCTGTTCGATGTGAATAAGCGCCCATTGTCGGCGGCAGAACGCAAAGTGCTGTATGCCCGAAAGCTGAAGATAGTCATCTTCGCTGTACATTATGTAAGATCCTCGTATTTTTCAACGGAAAGGCCGTCAAGCTCGCCAAGGGTGATATCGTAGTCGTCAATGCTTTCGGGACGGCTGACACCTTCCTTTTCCTTTATCGAAAGCAGGCGGTGAACCTTTGCGGAAGAATATTTCGGTGTTTTGCAGTCGTGCTTCCACCAGTAAAGTCGGCAGACTTCCATGCTTCCGCCGGGACGGGCAGCCGATGAATCTTCATCAAACATATGAAGAATTGCATTTTTGATTTTTTCTGCATCTTCTTCTGTAAATCCGGTTTTTTCTGCAAGCTGACAACTGATACTTCCATAAAATACATATAAACCAAATGGAATTTTGTGTTTTAGACCCATTGTATCACGGTCGGTATCAGCTTTAATGCTTCTTGTGATCTGCATGCTTACTATTTCGATTGGAGAAACGCTCGTTGCCTGAGTAATGGATACAGGACCTCTTACACTTACGGGATCTTTGTTCAAAAATATCTGCCCAAAGCTGCGAACATCAATCCATTTTTCACAAGCCGCCTTATAATATTTTTCCTTATCCTTACCGGCAGCTTTTAATTCTTCGCATTTTTCAGCACGCTGTTTCAAACTCTCGCAGTCGCTCATTTCTTTAGACTGAACATATATAGATTCACCGCTGAACTGAAGCTGATTGCGTATCTTTCTTTTTATGCAGACATCGGATATCTCACCATAACCGTCATAGGTTTCTCGTGGACGATTTCCCGTAAGGGGATCTCCGTTTGGATTGGCATTTTTTACGGAAATGACTACTGCAAAATCTATTTTATTCTGTAAGGTTACTTTCTTCTGTGAATCTTTCATTT